>CAZLJT010000431.1:0-2521 GCA_964559905.1 uncultured Aquiflexum sp. | reverse complement strand
CTTCCTGCTTGTTGGTCAAAGATGGAAATGCCCTGATGGCAAGAATATCGAAATAGGTCCCCAGAACAGCAGCAGCATCTTTGATATGTTCTATGGTACCCTTATTCATTACAACACCATCTCTCATTTCCAAAGCCCAGCCTTCCTTGTCCATGTTCATCACTATGGCATCCATACCGAGTTGCTGGGCAGCGATCTGAGTACTTGCTCTTGTTCTTAGAGAGGGATTTAAAAAAATGCATCCGATTCTTTTTCCTTGACCCTTAGCTTTGTCAATCCAAGGATTTTCCTTGTAATGCATAGCCTGTTGGATCAGCTTCTCTGCAGTTGTTTTGTTTTCAAACTTTGTGAAGTTTTTCATAAGGCTCCTAAAAATTATTTTGGGTTAAAGGATTAATAATCAAAGCAACACTTTCTTTAAACTATCCAAAAACGAAGATAGTTCTTTCATTTCAATATTTAATGGTGGAAGCAAACGAATGGTATGTTTACCTGATGAACTACCTGTAAATATTTTGTATTTATTCACTAATTCAGAACGAACAGGTCCGGCTTCCCTGTTTAGGTCAATTCCAATCATCAGGCCTTTTCCCCTTACTTCCATCACCCCGGGAATATTTTCCAATTCATGCTGGAGATATTCTCCCATTTCAAGTGCATGTGACATTAAATTTTCCATTTCGATCACTTCCAATACCGCCAATCCAGCAGCGCAGGCCAAATGATTTCCTCCAAATGTCGTACCGAGCATGCCATAGGAAGCCGTAAAATCGGGATGGATCAAAACTCCTCCGACCGGGAACCCGTTTCCCATTCCTTTTGCCATAGTAATCAGATCGGGAACCAATCCACTGACCCACTGATGGGCAAAGAATTTCCCTGTTCTGCCATAGCCTGACTGTACTTCATCCAAAATCAATTTAGCGCCATATTTTTTGGAGATTTTTGAAATAACCAGAAGAAATTCAGGATCAGGGATATGGATTCCTCCGACACCTTGAATTCCTTCGATTATAATCCCTGCGATGTTTCCGGCTTTCAACTGCTGTTCTACAGCTGCTATATCTCCCCAAGGAAGAATGTGGGCATCTGTTCGTTGGTTTGAAGGAGCGATGATTTTCGGATTGTCAGTCAGTACAACGGCCCCGGAAGTTCTGCCATGAAAGGCTCCCGAGAAGGAAATGAATCCTGATTTTCCAGTAGCAAATGATGCCATTTTCAATGCATTTTCATTTGCCTCTGCCCCTGAATTACACAGGAAAAGGCTGAACTCCCTATAGCCTGAAATTTCACCAAGCTTTTCAGCAAATTGTTTCTGAAGAGGAATATGTACTGAATTGGAATAGAAGGCTATCAAATCCATTTGATCTTTCACTCTTTTGTTGAAATGGGGATGGCTATGGCCGATGGAAATTACAGCATGTCCTCCGTAAAGGTCTAAATATTCTATTCCATTTTCGTCCCAAAGTTTGGCCCCCAGTGCTTTGACAGGGGTCACATTGATCAATGGATATACATCAAATAAGTTCATTGTCTGTAGGTTAAAAGGCGATGCTTTTGAGTTTTAATCCTGTTGTTTCATCAAGGTTAAAAGCAAGATTGAAATTTTGGACGGCCTGACCTGATGCACCTTTTAACAGGTTGTCTATGGCAGCATAAATGACCAATTGGCCTTTTTCAACCTGCAGATGAATAATGCATTTATTGGTATTTACTACCTGTTTAAGGTCAATGTCATTTTCGGAGACATGCGTAAAAGGCGCCTCTTTATAAAATTCATTATAAGCATCAACTGCTTCTGCTAAAGTTTCGGTATAAGGAAAGTATGTGGAAATCCAGATTCCTCTGGAAAAATTACCCCTGTAGGGAACAAACAGTAATTCCTGGGAAAAACCATTTTGCAACTGACTGAAAGTCTGCTTGATTTCTTTCAAATGCTGATGGTTAAATAGCTTGTAAACAGACATATTCCCTGTTCTGTAACTGAAATGCGATGTTTCGGCAAATTTTTTTCCAGCACCTGTACTTCCGGTAATTCCGGAAATATGGATGGTATCTTCAACCCAATTATTTGAAATAGCAGGTGCCAATGCCAATTGAATAGATGTAGCAAAACAACCGGGATTTGCGATTTTTTTAGCCGATTGGATATTGGATTTATTCACCTCAGGCAATCCATAGACAAAGCCATCACTTTGGTCTCTATAATCTGTACTCAGGTCTATAATGACAGTTTCGTTGGAAAATTTGTGATTTTCCAGAAAACTTTTGGTTTCACCATGGGGAAGGCCAAGAAAGACTGCTTCAATTCCTACTGATGTGAATATATCCGTAAAAACCAAATCTATATCACCGATCAAGTCCGGATGCACATCGGTCACTTTTTTACCGCTTTGGCTGTTGCTGTGTACATAACCCAGTTCGCAATATGGGTGGTTGACTAAAAGTCGGATCAATTCTCCGCCTGTATATCCTGCTGCACCGATTATTGCTGTTTTAATCTTCTTCATGATGGTTGACT
>CAZLJT010000430.1:0-2543 GCA_964559905.1 uncultured Aquiflexum sp. | reverse complement strand
GCCGCGCCGTCGCTGCGCTGGTCGGCCGCGCCCTCGATGCGGCCGTCGGGGTGGCGCACCAGCGCGCCGGCGTGGCCCATGGTGTCGCTGAAGGCCTCGGGCAGCAGTTCCACTGCATGGCCAGCGTCGAGCAACTGCGCGACCAGCGCCGGGTCGAAGCGCGATTCCAGCTTCAGCGTCGTGCTCACGTCGCCCCAGGTACGGCCCAGCAGCCAGCGCGGGGCGCTCACCGCCTGCTGCGGGCCCTGGCCGAAGCGCGCGTAGCGCGTGAAGACCGCCGCCTGCGTCTGCGGCTGGCCCTCGCCGCCCATGGTGCCGAAGGGCATCACGCGGCCGTCGGCAAAGCGCGCCAGCGACGGGTTCAGCGTGTGGAAGGGCTTGCGCCCCGGCTCCAGCGCGTTCAAGGCCCGCGGGTCGAGCGCGAAGCTGGTGCCGCGGTTCTGCCAGCACAGCCCGGTGCCGGGCAGCACGACGCCCGAGCCGAACTCCCAGTACACGCTCTGGATGAAGCTGACGGCGCGGCCGGCGGCATCGACGGCGCCCATCCAGATGGTGTCGCCGGGCAGGGCCGGCTGCGGCCAGGGCAGCGCGCGCGCCGGGTCGATCCGCCCCGCGATCTCGTCCAGCCTGGCGCCGTCCAGGAAGCTCTGTGGGTCGGCCGGCAGCCGGCCACGGTCGGTGACCACGCGGTCGCGCACCAGAAAGGCCTGCTTGGTCGCCTCGACCAGGCCGTGCAGTTGGGCGAAACCCTCGGCCTCGGCCACGTCCAGGCGATCGAACAGGCCCAGGATCATCAGCGCCGCCAGGCCCTGCGTCGGCGGCGGCAGGTTGAAGACCTCGGCGTCGCGCAGCGCCACCCGCAGCGGCGCCACGCGCTCGGCGCGGTAGCCGGCCAGGTCGGTGGCGGTGACGGGGCTGCCGGCAGCGGCCAGCGCGGCCCCGATGCGCGCGCCCAGCGCACCGCGATAGAAGCTGTCCAGCCCGTCGGCGGCCAGCGTGCGCAGGGTCTCGGCCAGCGCCGGCTGGCGCAGCCGGTGGCCCACGGCTGGCGGCTGGCCCCCGGGCAGGTAGGTCTGGGCGAAGCCGGGCTGGGCGTGCAGCTCGTCGAACTTCTCGCGCGACAGCCGGGCCTGGCTGGCGCTGACGGCCACGCCCTGCTCGGCGTGGCGGATGGCATCGGCCAGCAGCCGCGCCAAGGGCAGCGGCGCCTGCCAGCCGGCGCTGGCGGCCAGCGCCTCGTGCCAGCCGCCGACGGTGCCGGCGACCGTCAACGCCGCCAGCGGGCCGCGCGAAGGGATCGCGTCATGCCCACGGTAGAAGTCGCGGCTGGCTGCCGCCGCGGCCGGGCCGCAGGCGTCGATGGCCACCGGCGGCGCGGCGCCGGCGGCCGGGTCGTGGATGAGCCAGAAGCCGTCGCCGCCGAGCGCGTTCATGTGCGGGTAGACGACGGCGATGGCGGCGGCGGCGGCCACCATGGCCTCGACCGCGGTGCCGCCGTCGCGCAGCACGTCGCGCCCGGCCTGCGCGGCCAGGTGGTGCGGGGCGACGACCATGCCGCCGTAGGCGGCGGGCGTGTGGATCATCTCGGTTCTCCTCGGGATTCAGCTCAGCAGATGCCAGAACATGCGCGCCGCGGTCAGGGCCAGGAACAGCGCGAACAGCCGCCGGAGTTTGCCCGCATTCACGCCGTGCGCCGCGCGCACGCCCCAGCCGGTGGTCAGCAGCGTCGCGGGCACGATGATCGCGACGCCCAGCAGGTTGACGTGGCCCAGGCTGAACGCAGGCAGGCCCTCGCGGCCCCAGCCGGTGGCCACGAGCGCCAGCGTGCCGGGCACGCTGATCAGCGTGCCCAGCGCCGCGCCGGTGCCGACGGCGGTGTGCATGGCCACGCCCAGGCCGCTGAGCAGGGGCACGCCGAGCGTGCCGCCGCCGATGCCCATCAGCGTCGACAGGCCCCCGATGCCCAGCCCCAGCGCGCCGCAGCCGGCCGGGCCCGGCAGGCCGCGGCCCAGCGCCGGTGCGCGGTCGCCCAGCGCCATGTGGGCCGCGACCACCAGCGCCACGGCGGCGAAGACGGCCGTCAGCACCGGCCCGTCCAGCAGGCCGCTGGCGACGCTGCCCACGGCCACGCCCAGCATCACGCCCGGCAGCAGGCGTCCGAGCAGCGCCGTGTCCAGGCTGCCCCGGGCGCGGTGCGCCAGCGCCGAGCGGATCGACGTGGGGACGATGGTGGCCAGCGAGGTGCCCACCGCCAGGTGCATGCGCACCGACTCGTCGATCCCCAGGCCGGTGAACACGTGGTACAGCACCGGCACGATGACGATGCCGCCGCCCACGCCCAGCAGGCCTGCCAGCACGCCGGCCACGGCGCCGGTGGCGGCCAGCGCCGGCAGCAGCAGCAGTTCGGCTGCCGTGATCACCATCGTGTCGTCCCGGTCACCAGCCGATCGCGGCCGGCAGCCAGGTCGCGATCGCGGGGAAGCTGAACACCAGCACCAGCGCCAGGCCCTGCATCGCGATGAAGGGCAGCACGCCCAGGTACA
>CAZLJT010000429.1:0-2566 GCA_964559905.1 uncultured Aquiflexum sp. | reverse complement strand
CAGGTCTTCTTTTGCCTGATAGCTAAGGTTTGCGGTGAAAAACGGACGGATATAATCATACTCATAGAGGGTGTCCAATGTTCCAGTTTTATCCTGAAGTCTAAAATCTCTATTCATCACTTCCAAGCGTAAACCTGCACTATAGCTCCATTTGTCAATAGTTTTGTCCAACTGAATGTACCCTGAGTGGATCAGTCGATTTAACGTTACCTCAGAGGAAAATTCAGGGACCAACTCAAATTCTCCGGTTTCGTTATTTTTTCGCTCGTAGAAAAAGTCACCAAAATGCTTTAGGTATCTGAACTGATAACCTGTTTGGAGTTGTCCAATTCCCAGAGGTTTGAATGTATAATCCAGATTCCAGCGGATACCGTTCAATGGATTGTCATTGGTATTGTATTCGTCCTGGAAAACAATGCTGAGGTCAGGATACCCTAGATTTCTATTGATGGTGGGTCCGCCAAGCATGGTATATTCATAAAGAAATGAGGACACTAACTTGGCATTGGATTTAAAACTCCGGGTATAATCCAAGCTACCCAAAATAAAATCTCCTCTCCGGTTTTGAGTATTGGCATTAAAGTATTGGAAAGATCCTTGGCGGACCCCATTGATCTGCCGGTGATTGTCAAAATATAAAATATCCGCAGTCCTTACTCTATCCCTGACCCCCGCATAAAAACCAAAGTTCAGGTTGTTTTTTTCATTGGGACTGTAGCCGACCGTAAACCGCCCCGAATAATTTATCTCGTCGATGCTTCTTTCCCCATTTGAAGGGAAATGGGTTGAGGTATCTCCTCTAAAGGTAATGACGTTCCCCTCTCTTCTGCCTGATTGATCATTTCTTTGATAACCGGCCCCCAATGAAATATTCCATTTCCCTTTGACATAGTTCAAATTGAAGTCACTTCCGTAGCGTTTTTGTGCTTGGGCATTATCATAGTTTTGGATGGATGGTAGCCCATAGCGACCATTTACCTGAAGGTACGTCCCATCGGTGATCCCCTGTACCGTAGTGATATTGATGATTCCTGCTTTTCCTTCTGAATCATATTGGGCAGTTGGGGAAGAAATCCATTCTATTTTTTCGATAGCGTTGGCCGGAAGTTGGGCAAGTATCATCGCCGGATCCCCCTGAAGAGGTCTACCATTGATCATGATCATAAAACCCACATTCCCCCGGATGGCCAGCTGACCTTCAGCATTCATGCTGACTCCGGGAAGGTTTCGGAGAAGGTCCGTAGCGGTGCCTCCTATGGCCGATTCAAAGTTTTCTGCAGAAAAACTTTGTTTTTCGGTTCTGAACTCAGTCGAAATCCGCTGTCCCTGAACATCTACGGAGCTGAGATTTTGAAGGTCAGAAGTCAAAATGATAACTCCAAGATCCTTTTTTTCATTTCCACTTAATTGTATTCCCCCAATCAACTCAGACTTATATCCCAAAAAACTGACTAAAACATAAAATGAACCATCAGGCAAATCTCCAATACTGAAGTTGCCATTTATGTCTGAAATATTACCCCCAACCAAAGAACTGTCCAAACCTGAATAGACCGCAATAGAAGTAAATTCAATAGCTTCTTTCTTGAGATCATCCTTTATTGTTCCTTTAAGAATACTTTGAGCCAGTAAAGAATTGGTAATTAGTAACAGTCCTATTAAAAGGAAAAGATTTTTCATGTGCTTTAAAAGTAAGGGAATTCCGGATAAATAGGATGAGAAAATTTACAAATGGGAGATGAACAAAAAAAGAGGGTAAACAAACAGCCTAATTTCTATAGCGGTTTTCTTTGAATTAACTTTTAGTACCCATTTGATCATCAATTGATGGTTTTCCTAAGTCCAAGAACTCACCGAACATTAAAAATCAGGAAGAATTATAAATATTGCTGTTATTTGCAAAGAATATAGTTTCAGCTATTGGTAATATTATAAGCACTTGAAAAAACACATAAGTAGCCACCTGCTCATACTTTTAGCAATAACTTCCTGCAATAGAGTAGTTCCTGATCAAAAAGAAGTTGAAATTAAGATCAAACATCATACTCCACATACTTAAAAGTATGGGTGCCATCCTCAAAAAGTTCAAATAGGGCATAGCCTTTATTGGTCAGCTCATAGGGTTCGTCATTCCACCAATTGCCACAGACGGCCCCGCTGCAATGGTAATGGACATCGTGGTAAACCAAAGTTTCTACCAAATGAATATGTCCACTGATACAGACCTTCACATTCTTGTGGTCATAAAACAGATTGACCAATGATTTGGCATCCGTGTGCATCCAAGCCCCGGGAACAACCCAGTTACCTGTTTTGGCATTGTCCCCATCCAAAAATGGCGTAGCACCCAAAATAGGTATATGTGAAATGATCATAATGGGTTTCTCAGAAGGGATGTCTTTAAGGGTTTTTTCCAGCCATTCCCGCTGAAGGGTATCAAGTTTGGCGGTATACCAAGTACCATCCTCTTTCAGGTGGGTACTGTCCAAAACAATAAAATGCCAGCCATTTGACTCAAAAGTATAATAAGGACTATCCATTCCATGTTCTTTCAATACCCAGGCCT
>CAZLJT010000428.1:0-2567 GCA_964559905.1 uncultured Aquiflexum sp. | reverse complement strand
TGATCACCGGGGTTCCAGCCAAGGAATGCCAGGAAGTTAAGGAATGCCTCAGGCAGATAACCCTGTTCACGGAAACCCATGGCTTTCTCCCCGGTATTCGGATCTGTCCAATCCATGGGGAAAACCGGAAAACCTTGCTTATCGGCATCTCTTTTGGATAGTTTTCCATTTCCATCAGGTTTTAACAGCAATGGTAAATGGGCAAATTGAGGCATAGTATCCTCCCATCCAAAATATTTATAGAGCAACACATGCAGAGGCGCGGAAGGTAACCATTCTTCCCCGCGGATCACATGAGTGATTTTCATCAGATGGTCATCGACAATATTTGCCAAGTGATATGTTGGCATGCCGTCAGATTTCATGAGAACTTTGTCATCCAATGTACTGGAATGCACCATCACCCAACCCCGGATCATATCATTCAATCTTACTTCTTCTTTCCTTGGAATTTTGACTCGAATCACATATGGTTCTCCCGACGCTAATCTTTCTTTGACCTCATCTTCAGGAAGGGTAAGAGAGTTCTTCATCTGTGTCCTCGTGATAGAATTATACTGCGGAGAAACCACTCTCGCTGCGGTAAGTCTTTCTCTCATCGCTTCCAGTTCCTCAGAGGTATCAAAGGCATAATAGGCATGTCCTTTTTCGATCAGGTCCATGGCAAATTGCATGTACATGGGTTTTCGCTCAGACTGACGGTAAGGACCACAATTTCCAGGATTCCAGGGACTTTCATCAGGACCTATTCCCAACCAATCCAATGCATCTTTGATATATTCCTCTGCACCGGGTACAAAACGAGTCTGATCAGTATCTTCTATTCTCAGCAGGAATCTCCCCCCGGTTTTTCTGGCAAAAAGGTAATTGTATAAGGCAGTTCTCACCCCACCGATATGTAATGCCCCGGTTGGAGAAGGTGCAAATCTTACGCGTACTTCCTTGTTCATGGTATAGATTTATTCTTGTAACATATGAAATATTTACACATGTTTAATATTCTTTTTGGATTAAGGCTGCAAAGATAAGAAAAGATGGGGATACCTTAATTAATGACTTGGATAAAGGTAAAGAATAATGGGTTTTGTTTCTGTCTGACCAAAAGGCAGGATTAAATGGACTGGAAAAAATCGAATATATAATCATAAGTAAACCCAACAATAAAAAAAGGGAACCCGATCGGATTCCCTTTTTGAGACATAGATAATTAAGCCTCTTTTCTGTGTCTGATTTTTTCTTTGATTTTGGCAGCCTTACCTTGACGACCTCTAAGGTAGAACAATCTCGCCCTTCTCACTTTACCTTCTCTCAACAATTCGATTTTATCGATTGATGGGGAAAGAATTGGGAAAATTCTTTCAACACCCACACCGTTGGATACTTTCCTTACTGTGAAAGTTTCTCCGTTGGAGTTGGGGTTTTTTCTTTGAATAACAGTTCCCTGGAATTGCTGAATACGTTCTTTATTTCCTTCAGTGATTTTCACATGAACATTGATAGTATCGCCAGCCTTGAAAGAGGGGAATTTATCTCTTGCCACACTGTATTCTGATTCAACAAATTTAATTAGTTCGCTCATAGCTTTATATTTTATGTGCTTGCAGCTTATCGCCACAGAGCTATTTTGATAGATTCAATTTATATTATTTACTAAAATCGCCTTCCAAACCTTTGCCTTTCAATAAGTCAGGCCTGCGTTCCTTTGTCCGGCGAACCGATGCTTCAAATCTCCAGGAATCAATTTTTGACTGGTGACCTGACAATAATACTTCCGGCACCTTCATACCCTCATATTCTGCAGGTCTTGTATAAACCGGTGGGGCTAATAAGCCGTCTTGGAAGGAGTCTGTCATAGCAGATGTTTCATCATTAAGAACCCCGGGAATCAATCTGATAATCGCATCAGCCACAACTGCTGCTGCCAATTCTCCTCCCGAAAGTACAAAATCACCTATGCTGATTTCTCTGCTGATCCATTTTTGCCTGACTCTTTCATCTACGCCTTTGTAGTGACCACACAGAATGATGAGGTTTCCTTTCAGAGAAAGTTCATTCGCCATTTGTTGGTTGAATGTCTTTCCGTCGGGAGTCATGTAAATGACTTCGTCATATTCTCGTTCACTTTTCAGGGATTCAATGCATTTTGCTATAGGGTCTACCATCAACACCATCCCTGCACCCCCCCCAAAAGCATAATCATCGACTTGCTTTTGTTTGAAGCTGGAATAATCCCTTAAGTTGTGCACCCGTACTTTGGCTATTCCTTTATCTTCTGCTCTTTTCAGAATAGAATGTGAAAAAGGACCTTCCAATAAGGCCGGAACAACCGTGATGATATCTATTCGCATCAGTCTTCCAAGTATATGTCAAGTAATCCTGTGGGCAAAAGGCAATAAACTTTCTTTTCTGCCTTGTCAACTTTTAGAATAATCTGGTCCTGAATAGGAATCAGCACCTCTTTTCCTTTATGGTCAACGCCCAATAAATCCTGGGTTTCTAAGTCATATATGACTTTTACATTCCCGATTGATCCTAGATTTTCATCTAAAACCTCAAATCCAATCAAT
>CAZLJT010000427.1:0-2593 GCA_964559905.1 uncultured Aquiflexum sp. | reverse complement strand
ATACCGAATTTCAGACCGGATTCAGCCATTTTTTCTAAATGGTTAACCGTCTCCAACAACTGAGAATAGAGTTTTCTGGTCAGGTCAGCTGATGGAATCAGACCCATTTGGGAGTAAAGGTCTATTTGATTTAAGGTAACGTTGATCCCTTCCTCATTCCATATTTCGGTAGTTGGAATTTGGTTATAGACGTGAATGATTTTATTACAGGTCTCTTTGAACTTGAAATAGCATAAACTTTCAATAGTGAATTTTTCTTGCTTGAGGTCTTCATAATAAAGAATAGACTTCATCCAAAAAAAGAATTTGAAGGATGCAAGTTCAGGAAAATAAAAATGATAAAAAGGGGGCATGTCTTTCACCAGGTAATAAATATGTTTGTTTTTTTGGGATTGGACCAGTTGTAGTTGGGTCAGCACATCATCCAACCATTCTTCAAAACCGGTTTTGTTAAGAGAATTGAGTTTTCCGTGAAAAACTATAGCATTGGTCTCAAGGTTGAAAACCTGATCAAGGGAGATATTAAAATGCTGACTGATTTTTTTGATTTCTTCAAGATCAATGAATTTTTCCCCCCGGATCCTTCTATAAGCTGAGTCGTTGCTGATTTCAAGTAAATCAGAGATTTCATCAACGAGGGATTTGTAAGGTGGCAAAAGATTCTTGATATGTTGGAAAAACTGGACTTGAATTTCTGAGGATGCCATATTCAAAAAGGGTTAGAGGTAATGATATATCCTAAACAGCAGAATTCATGATACTAATTTCAGGAAAATTAGATATCATGTTTTCTTAAGTTAAACAGAATAATATTTAGTTAAATAAATCAATGTTTATATAATCCCTTAATTTAAGGCTTTTCAGCAAAATTATAATTTTTTTTTATGCCAATTATTAGATAAAAAAATAATGTGGTTTTGCCAATATTTAATTAAACTAAACCATTTAAAAATCACAACTGTAGAATTTTTTGTTTAGACAATGAACTTATAAAAAATGTCTATAATAGACATTATTTTTACTAGGATATCAATATTTCTTTGAATTCACTTAAATGAATTATTGATTTTTGTAATTGTTGCAAAAAATGAAGTAATTCTTTTGGTTTCAATCAAAAATCACTTCCGGTAGGCTGTCTAAAGTTTTTAAAACAGGATAGGTGCAAAATTGAATTTAAGAGCTGTTTTTTTCAATTCGCTTATACTTTCTAATGTTGATAATTTAGTTCAATAAAAAATTTTCAAGCCAAATTTGATCCGGATGACCGTCAAAATAGCTTGATGATGGCTGAACTAAAAATCAAAAATCATGAAACTAACTGAAAAATTATCCCCGAAAGCACAAAGTATAGTAGAAGTAAGCAGATGTTTTGCGACTTTTTTTTTGGTAGCAGGACTACTTTTGATATGTGCAACAAAAATGACAGACAGTAGACTAAACTTTGCTATTCTTTTACTGACAGGTTGGCTATCCTGGACCTTTACAGAATATGCACTGCACCGATTTTGGATGCATAATTTCTTCAGATATGGAAAAAGCAATCTCTATGATATTCATATGGAGCATCATAAACATCCAAAAGACATGAAAGTCAACGGCTATCACAGGTTACTGACTTTTTCATTTGCAGTTATAATATTGGCAGTTGCCATATACCTGAATAATTATTTTACACTCTTTGCAGGATTTTGTCTGGGATTTTCATTTTACAGTTTTTTGCATTACCTATTACACCAACCTTGGAGTAGCTATATCATGCCCAATCTACAAAGAGCCCATATTCATCACCATGGAAAATATCCTGACAAAGGTTTTTCTTTCAGTGTAATCCTTTGGGATTGGCTTTTTGATACGCTCCCACCAAAAGAGTCAAAAATATCAGACAAAATGCTCAATTTTTATTTTAAAAACAGCAATCAATCTCACCAAGAGAAAAAATGATGATGTGTTAAAATCAAAGGGGGCTATTTGATGTTCTCAGAATCCATATTCCATCTAGACGAGGTGGCGGATTAAAGATGATAAAAAAAGAAAGCTGTCTTATTTTAGAGCTTCAAGTTCTGACCAAGGCCAAACTTTTTCCGATTGTGCAATAATCAAAAATACAGCTTTTGTAAATAAGACAGCCTGTTAATATTTAAGGATTATAGCTGACTTCCAGCAGTTTTATCGTGAAGCTTACCCAATTCCTGATCAATGGTCCATAAACCAACACCTTCTTCACCGATAATATCAAAGAGTTCCAAGGCTCTTCTCGCAAGGGTTTCTTCTTCACGCTGTTCGGTCACATACCATTGCATAAAGCTGAATGTTGCAAAGTCTTTTGCACTAAATGCATGGTCAACAATTAAATTGATAGACTTGGTTACTTTAATCTCATGTTCTAGAATCAATTCAAATACTTCCCTAAGGGAGTTGAAATTGTGTCTGACACCAGTGATTTCAGGCTGAATAGCATGGCCTCCCGCTTCATTTACATAATGGAATAATTTCATCATGTGCATTCTTTCCTCGTCAGCATGGACATAAAGGTATTTGGAGGCATTTGCATATCCCATCATATGGCACCAAGAAGCCATAGAAAGATAATATG
>CAZLJT010000426.1:0-2594 GCA_964559905.1 uncultured Aquiflexum sp. | reverse complement strand
CAAAATCGGTTTCTGCAAATACTATTGGAAAAAAAAATCCTGTAGTGAAATGGAAAGTATGGTTGCGGTTCAATTTTTTAGTTGATATATGTGTGGAAGATTTCTTCCAAACCCATCGTAATCAAGACCATAGCCAATAACAAACAAGGGCGGTATGCTAAATCCTATGGTGTCAATTTTTATATCATGCGTCATAGATTCAGGCTTATGCAACAATGTTAAAAGAGATACAGATTTTGGATTCTTTTTCTTAATTACTTCGAGAAATTTTTCCATGGTAAGGCCCGTGTCTATAATATCCTCTATAATTAGAAGGTGGGCCCCTTCAACCATCAATGCATCCGGATTATCAATGGAAACAGCACCAGAGCTTTCCATCCCATGGTAGGATTTGATTTTGATAAACCGGCAATCGATTTCAAAATCGCAATGCCTAATCAAATCAGCCATAAAAACAAATGCACCATTCAGCACTCCAAGCACGATGACTTGTTCATTTTTATATCTATACGAAAGATCCTGACCGATATCCCTGATTCTGGCAGATATCTCTTCAGCATCTATATATTTGATGAATCTCTTGCCGTGAACTATTATTTCATCCATCTTAAAGACCGTATTTATCAATTAAGTAAACGAGGACCGCCATTGCTGCAGCACCCATTTCAAGCTCTCTTTTGTTGACCACTTCAAAAACATCTGTTTCAGCATGATGGTAGTCGAAATAACGCTGACTATCTGGTGCGAGTCCGATTAACAGGGTACCATGTTCTTTCAATGGTTTGATATCGGCGCCACTTCCGCCGGCATTCATATCCAGTCCATATGGCAATAAAAGGTCTAACCATTCTCCGGTTTTTTTGAATTTGGGGATAAAAGTGGCAGGCGATCCCTCCATGTAAAATCCCCTTGGTGTGAAACCTCCACTATCTGACTCAAGCGCAGCAATATGATTCTCGCCCTTGCTTTTGGCTTCATCAGCATAAAAAGAGCCCCCTACAAGACCGTTTTCTTCATTTGAAAACAACACACATCGTAAGGTTCGCTTAGGTTTATAGCCCATTCTCTTAAAAATATGCAGTACTTCAATTGCCTGTACACAGCCAGTCCCATCATCATGGGCTCCTTCGCCAACATCCCAGGAATCCAGGTGTCCGCCTACCAGGATGATCTCATCAGGAAACTCCGTCCCTGTTATTTCTCCTATGACATTGTGCGATTGCCTTTCTTCCAGGAACTTACTGGTGGATCTTAAAAAGACATTGACCTTTCCAGCCATAAGCAGTTGACCCAATTGTTCAGCAGCCCGTGTGCTGATTGCAAAAGCCGGGATGTTTTTTCCACCCATTTCATAAAGCGTACTGCCTGTATGCGGGTGATCATCAATCAAAGTGGTCACAGATCGAACTAATGCAGCAACAGCTCCCAATTTTGCTGCTTCATGAGGGCCATTGTAGCGCTGGTCCACTGCTCTTCCATATGCATGAAATGTTCTGATCAAACCCGACTCCATTGGTCGGCTGAAAAAAACAACTTTGCCTTTCACTTTTGACTCTCCGGCAGCAAGCATCTCATCAATAGAGTTGAATGCAACCACCTCTCCATACAACCCTTCAGCACCAGTTCCCACTGAATTGCCAAGAGCCAGGCATTTCAGCTCGAAACTTCCCTGCGCCGATTCCACTACTCTGACAATCTCCAAATCACCCCGCTCCCAATAAGGAACCTTGAAGTCTTGCAGCCAGACGGAATCCAGTCCCAAGGTGTCTAAAATCTGAGATGAATACTCTACGGCAGCCATAAATGCCGGAGTTCCGCTTAATCTGTGTCCAACACCCTTGCACAGATACTCAAGCCAATTGTAGCAACTGCTTTCTGTTAGTGCATTTTTAAAAATAGCATCTATGGCTGTGGTGTCATTCTTCCAGTCTGTATGCTGAGAGAAAGTGGTTTTTGCGATGAATAAAAAGCAGAATACCGTGAGAAAATATTTCATAAAAAACATAATTGAATGTTAAAACAAGTAAAAAGATTGAACGTTTGTGTCTACAAACTTAAACTTGCAATTGCAAAATCCTGTTTAATTTCTATAAAAAGTGTCAAATTGATTCGAGCGGTTACTATTTCTCTGGTTTTGATCATATATACTAGTGGCGTATTCGCGCAAAGATTGGCAGGTGATGACCGCGTGAGGGAAATAATTAGTCTTGTCGACAAAGACTCTGTAACTTGGCATTATGGAGCCGGGGTGGGAGTAGATATGCGAAGTATGTTGCTCTTAAATCCGAGGGTTGGAACCGGAAAATCACAAATTGGATTTGGAATACTTTTTGGAGGTTTGGCAAAATATCAGAAAAACCGGGTCTCTTGGAAGAGTACAGGTTCCCTCCAGCTTGCTGCTCAAAAAATCGGTCTTGGAACTGAACAGCCTTGGTTAAAAAACTTGGATATAATGAGGTTGGGATCCCAGTTAAGCTACAATTTTGATGACAAAAGATGGTCTTCTGCTATAGACTTTACCTTCCAAAGCTTAGTTCTTCCAACCTACACCGGAAATTTTCTCAGACCAAAAAATGAAGATGCCCAACTAACGG
>CAZLJT010000425.1:0-2608 GCA_964559905.1 uncultured Aquiflexum sp. | reverse complement strand
GATGTACACAGGATGGAGTGGGATGATGCATGGAAGGTTACCACCAAGACCTTTGCCTATACCAACCACACCTTATTGCCTGAAGCTTTGGAAACATGGGATTTAGAGCTTTTCGCATCTGTTTTGCCGAGACACCTTGATATAATTTATGAAATCAACAAGAGGTTTTTGGTGGATGTTACGCTTAAATTTTTTGGAAATCATCAAAAAATTGACAGCCTTTCTCTGATTGGGGAAGGCCGAAGGAAATATATCAAAATGGCAAATCTGGCAAGTGTTGGCAGTTTTGCTATCAATGGAGTGGCCAGCTTGCATACCGAATTGTTGAAAAAGACGGTTCTGAAAGATTGGTATGAATTTTCTCCGGAAATATTCAGTAACAAAACCAACGGAGTCACTCCAAGAAGATGGATGGTGTTGAGTAATCCCCAACTCACCAAACTGATCACTTCCAAAATTGGTGATACCTGGATCAAACATTTGGAAGAATTGAAAGGATTGGAAAAATATGCCGAAGACCCGGAATTCCAACAAGCATGGATGGAGGTCAAGCTGGAACAGAAGAAAAAGCTCACCAGAAAAATTCATGGCACTTTGGGTATGATTGTCAATCCAGAATCTCTTTTTGATATTCAAGTCAAGCGGATCCATGAATACAAGAGACAGCATCTGAACGTTCTTCATATTATTACCCTATACAATAGGATTAAGAGAAATCCTGACATTGATATAGTCCCCAGAACCTTCATTTTTGCAGGAAAATCAGCACCGGGCTACAGGAAAGCAAAACTTATAATCAAATTGATCAATGCAGTAGGGAAGGTGGTCAATAATGATCCGGATGTAAAGGATAGGCTTAAAGTGGTCTTTTATCCGAACTACAATGTCACCAATGCCCAGAAAATTTATCCTGCGGCTGATTTATCGGAGCAGATTTCTACTGCAGGCAAAGAAGCTTCGGGGACAGGAAACATGAAATTATCGCTTAATGGTGCTTTGACTGTAGGTACTTTGGACGGAGCTAATGTGGAAATCCGTGAATGTGTTGGAGAGGAGAATTTCTTTTTGTTTGGGTTGACAGCTGATGAAGTAGAAAAAACCAAATCGCAGGGTTACAGACCTTGGGAATATTATCAAAATAACAAATATTTGAGAGAGGTAATTGATCAGATCAATGATGGTTATTTCTCTCAATTGGACCAATTGATTTTCAAAGAGCTGACTGATTCTTTGCTGTATGATGATCAGTTTATGGTTTTGGCTGATTATCAATCTTATGTTAACATTCAGGATAAAATAGATGAAGCTTTTAGAGATAAATCCAATTGGGCAAGAATGTCCATATTGAATACTGCCAGAATGGGTAAGTTTTCAAGCGATAGAAGTATCAGGGAATATTGCGATGAAATCTGGAAAGTTGAATCTGTCCCGGTGGAATTGATTGACCCTTCAAAAACCAGCTAAGGGCTCAGTGGGTCCTGATTAGAATGATAAAATCTGTTTAAAGAAGGCTTGTGACCAACTTTAAACAGATTTTTTTTAGGTTTGATTTGATTGGAATTTTATTTTAAATTACTTATCAAATCCTTTACATCACCGGCTTTTCCTTTTATTTTTTTAAGTGTAAAAGCCAGTGCAATGTTGAAAAATCCCAAGGAAAAGAATGCAAATGCTGTAAAGAAAACTATTGTTAATCCGCCCAAAGTAGGATTAAAAATAATCATCAAAGAAAAAATAATGGACAACGCACCACTGAAGAGTAACCAACCCCATCCATCAGAACCGTATTTTTTCATATCAAAAGCAAACCCGATTGTACCGAAACCTTTGAACATAAAATAAAATGCAAGCACAAATGGCAGAACGGCCATTGTCAATGCAGGATTGAAGAACAAAATTGCGCCTACCACAAAATCAAACATGGCCCCAGCAAAATGCCAGCCCCAATCGTCTATTTCATTTCTGTTCCTTATTGAGAAAATAAGCTGGAAAATGCCTGAGACAAACATAAATGAAGCAAATATGATTACCAGACTCATATAGCTGGCAAGGGGAGTGGAGATGGTCCATGCTCCAACAAGGATAAATAAAGTACCGATGATCAGTGGAAGCCACCAGTTTTTAATCATAAATTTACTTTTCTTCAATACAGATTCCATAAATACAAAATTTAAAAGATGAGTTTAAAATACGATTTTAAAAATATGCAAAAAAAGTATAATTAATATTATGAATAGGTAATGATACCAATAAAATGATTGTTCAATTTCATTCTCGCCAGAGGTCTAAAATGCAAGGTCCTTACCATACCATGTTTACTTGATTGGCATTAGACCTATTTGAAGTAAAAAATTGGATTACTGGCAAAGAAGCGAACAACCATTTTAATTGATTAACCATAATATTTATTATTTAATATTTTCTATTTTTCCTTCGATCTTGTTTCTGAGTTTATTGAAGAACCGGTTCCTTTCTTTTTCACCTACAGAGCTGATCATGGTGGATTTTTTGATAAGATTATCCAGGTTTTTAAACATGGCATCGTTGAATTTTGGATCCATAGAACCGATAAAATACATCACACTGTGATTGAGGTAAGTGATTCTTA
>CAZLJT010000424.1:0-2611 GCA_964559905.1 uncultured Aquiflexum sp. | reverse complement strand
CCTGATAGAATGAATCAATTCCTCTTGTTTTTCACGGGTAGTTCCTCTTCTCATGGTTTTCAAAACAGAAGAAGAACCATGCTGAAGTGGGATATCCAAGTAGTTGCAGATATTCGATCTCTCTTTCATGACTTCAATGACATCCATGGGAAATCCTGTGGGATAGGCATAATGTAGCCTGATCCATTCGATTCCTTCCACATCAGAGAGGTTTCTCAGCAAGTCTGCCAAGTTTCTTTGCTTATAAAGGTCCAATCCATAATAAGTGGAATCCTGGGCAATCAACAACAATTCCTTTGTACCATTGGCAGCTTTATGTTGGGCTTCCTTCACCAATTCCTCAATAGGGCGTGAAATGTGACCTCCACGCATTAAAGGAATGGCACAAAATGAACAGGGCCTGTCACAACCCTCTGATATTTTCATATAAGCGTAATGGGCATTGTGCGTCAAGAGTCTTTCGCCTACCAATTCATGTTTGTAATCTGCTTTGAATTTTTTGAGCAATGCAGGCAAGTCCCTGGTCCCGAAATAAGCATCCACTTGGGGGATTTCCTTTTCCAGATCATCTTTGTAGCGCTGAGAAAGGCATCCTGT
Source organism: uncultured Aquiflexum sp. (assembly GCA_964559905.1). Taxonomy (GTDB): domain Bacteria; phylum Bacteroidota; class Bacteroidia; order Cytophagales; family Cyclobacteriaceae; genus Aquiflexum. The sequence continues at coordinate 2,014 of CAZLJT010000424.1, read as the reverse complement.
GACATATACTTTGTCTACCAAGCCTCGTTCTTTGGCATCTACATATTGTAATATAGTATCAATGGATTCCTGCTTGGCATTGTCTATAAAGCCACAGGTATTGATGATGATAATATTATTGTCCTGCTTATTGGATTCATGGGAAGCATCTATTCCGTTACCTTTCAACTGTGTCAAAAGCACCTCGGAATCGACCAGATTCTTGGAGCAACCCATGGTGATGATATTAACTTTGTCTTTTTTTAATGTTCTCGCTTTCACTGTATTCCTGTATTTGGCTGCAAAGGTAGGGAAATAGATTGGAAGATTAATAGCTATAAGACCGAAGACGGAAGACACAAGAACATGATTGTATCTTGACTCGTCTAACCTCTGATCCAAGCAAACTTTCGAGGTTTTGAAAACCTTAAAGGTTTTAACGTCTTCCCTTTGGCTCTTGATTCTTAGCTCTAAAATCTCCAGGTTATCTGAAGTCTCTGGCTTCGGATTGCTGGGTTGTGAGACTCTGGCTCACATTCTATGGAGCTGGAAACTCCTGACCCAGCTGTCCGAAGGTACAAACTTCGGACAACAGAATTCCGGCCCTTGGCTCAAGTCTTATTCCGCTTGGTTCTTGTCTCTTGGCTCTAAAATCTTGACTCTCGCATCTCGCCTCTCCCATCTAATACCCCGTAATCTCCTTCAGCAACCTGAAAAATCCCTTTTTCCGGTCTGAATTGGTGCCCCAATCTACTGGGACACTTTGGTAGCCCTGTTCGTAACTTTCATCTTTCATCCGATAATCAAATAAACCCCAAGAGGCATAGGCAGAAACTGCTGCTGTAAAATTGTTCCAGTCTTTGTCAAAGTCAAAATGATCGTCTTCATTGAAGAGAATTGGTTTGGATTCTGCTGTCTCAATCATTCTTGTTGAATTAACCAAGCTTACTATGCTATTTGGATCAGAAACACCATTCCCATGAAGCAGTATAAAATCAGAAACCTTAACCACATTGGGTTTGGGGATAGCTCCTCCTTTATAACTTGTACTTACATAAAATCTGTAACCATTTCTTTCAATGCTTTTTGCCAGTGCGATCAACTCATGAACTCTTTCAGGTTTTAAAATATCATGATCATAAGCATCGACGTCACATTCATTGTTGATTTCGATCAGCACATTTCTGTAGCCATTTTCATGTAACCATTCCGTAGCATTTTGAACAGAGGCAATCACTGCCTTTTCATCTTCTAACCTTTGGTCCTGCCCAAAGTAAAAGTATCCGACTATCGGCAACATGCCCAATTCATCTGCTTTGTCCAAGATTTTTTTCAAGCGCTTCATATACGAATCCCTCAATTCTCCTTTTTGGGTAAAAGCAGAATTATGCCAGGGTTGACTTTGGGAATACCCAAATGGACTACCTCCTTGTAAATTGATGGTAAAAGAAAGCAAACCGTGTCTTTTCCATTCACCCATGTTGGCAATAAACTCATCCGTGTTTCTATCCGGATCCCATTTTCCTGTATCGGGATATTCCCAATTGGAAACAGTCTCCGGGTTGAGGTCATCAAAAATCCCCTGTACCATTCTTGAATTCATCAACAGTCCTTCTATGGGTTTTCCTTTCCAAGTTCTTCCTTCATAAGTTGGTTTTCCATTGATGAAAAACTTATCTTCCTTTATTTCGACAGTTGTTTCCCTTTCAGTTGGAACAAGCTCTAGGTAATCAGTAAAGCTTAAAAGAAGAAAGAATAAGAATGATTTCAAAATTGTCATGGCTTAGGTTTTAATTGAATAAAGCGTTGTTTATTAAACCTTTAAGTTAAAAAATTTTCTGATCAAAAAATAAAAGACAAAATAATCGCCAATACAGAATTGACTGAAATCTAGAATTCAATATTATTCAAATATTAATTTTATTAGATTTTTTTGGTTTTAACTTAAAGTATCCTTAATGATTTATTTGCTTTTGGGCAAGGCTTTCTTTCTACTTTTGGGCACGTACAGCAAACGAACATTTTTTCATAAACC
>CAZLJT010000423.1:0-2615 GCA_964559905.1 uncultured Aquiflexum sp. | reverse complement strand
ACCAATTTCTACAGCCCCACCCAAATTCAAGGAAATGGGCTTATATTTAGACTATACAAAAAGATAACGGAGGTTTTTGGACAAACTGACGTTATCAACAATAAATATAAACAATGATTAACAAGAATATAACTATCATCAGCATCCTTCTTTGCCTTCTATTATCATGTGATAATCAAAATAAAGAAAATCAGTTTCCCGAAGAGTCTTGGGAAAAGTCAACTTTTGAAGCTGAAGGTTTGAATAGGGCGCCTTTTGATGATTTACTAAATGGGATTGAAAATGGGGTTTACGGTAATGTTGACCATCTGCTCTTAATTAAAAATGGGAAATTGGTATTTGACCAATCATTTACCAATGACTACGAAGAAATAAGTAAAGGAAAGTCAGGTATTCTTGGATGTGGATTTGCAACCTGTAAAGATTCTACCGTTTTTGGAGACTATAATTACTATCACCCCAAGTGGCATCCGTATTATAAAAATCAACAGGTTCATACACTACAATCAATTACTAAATCAATTGCTTCTATCATGATTGGTGTTGCAATTAAAGAAGGAAATATTAAGAGCACAGACGTCAAAGTAGTTGATTTTTTTGAAGATTACGATTTAACAATTGCTGACGAATCTCTCAAAATTGCGACCTTAGAAAATTTGTTGACAATGCAACTGGGGATGGAATGGCATGAAACGGACAGACCATTAGATTCAACAAATACTACCGCACAACTTGAAGCAAGTCAAAATTGGATTCAGTTTACGTTGAATCAACCTATGGACACCATTCCAGGAACTAAATGGGTGTATAATAGTGGGGCGAGTCAACTAATGTCAGGGATAATAAAAAAAGCAACAGGATTCCACATGGATGAATACGCAGAGAAACATCTATTTACCCCTTTGGGAATTAAGAACTATCATTGGAAAAAAACACCGGCTGGATATACAGATACTGAAGGTGGTTTGTTCTTGAAAGCAGAAGATCTAGCAAAAATAGGCTTATTAATGTTAAATAATGGTCAATGGAATGGACAACAGATAATTTCCTCAGAATGGGTTAAGAAAAGTACGATGAAACATGTTGAATTCGATAATAAGAAGGGCTATGGCTATCAATGGTGGAGAGAAGATCAAGACCAAGTCGAAATCTGGGCAGGTAGAGGTTTTGGTAATCAATACCTTCTGATATTTCCAAAATTCGAAACTATTGCAGTGGTTAATAGTTGGAATATTTTCGATGAAAAAACGGAGAATATTTTGGAAGCAACTAACACAGCTGTGATTCAGTCAAATATTGAATAAAGTTGATCATTGTATATGAAATCATAGCTCCCATGCGGTCGCTACGCTTCATATACGAGACATTACCGACAATGGGACTCCGAATGTAACCAGATACCAAAGGGTACTGGTACATATAATGCCGCCGGAATAGCATAAATCGCTTTAAAGTCTTCATATAAACAATGTTGATTGTACTTCGCTGGAAACTATGCTTCCTGAATTTATTGTATGTTCACCACTAATTGAGACCATACGAAAAGATTCAACATCAAAGTGAAAAGATAGGTGTATTATAAAATATAACGAGGCACAACACATGGGATAGTGTATGCGGGTTTTAGAGCTTTGCGGGCGTTTGTGGCTCGTAAAAAAGGTTGGTTTAAACTGATGATAGGAATTCGCCTCGTAATCCCGCACGATACCATACCATAAACATTGCAAATAATGTTTAAACCTTACCCTTCTGTACATTTCAGTGGTCAAATACAAACGCCGCTTTATTCCTTCCATTATTTATAAAATGCCAATTTTCTGTTTTGATTGTCATCAAAAAATAAAGGCTTCCAGGTATTTTATGGTAAATGATTCTCTTTGGAAAAAATATGGTGTTGATGAAAATTTTCTTTGTGTGGGGTTTTTGGGAGATGGTTCAAGATTTTATTATTAGAAGTGATTTTGGATAGCTAAAGAAAAGAGGGAATTTCCTTGGAGTTTCAACAGATGAAATTTGATTCACCTGTTATTTCTAAAAAGACAATATTTGCCTTACCATTTTTTGCTTCCTCCAGTATCATTTGGGATATATTGGATTTGGTTTTCTTTATCCTTTCTTTCCTAAGAATTCCCAAGGAAAAAACTTTTTGAAATTAAACGTTTAATTAAACGTTTAACTTTTTTGTCAAACCTAGAAACTTCTTTTTTAAAATTTATATTTAGCTAAGCTTTAAGTTGAACCTAAATAATATTTTTATGGAAAAAAAGGTTTTCCCATCGTCAATTTTAAATGCAACGGTGGAAGTTTATGATTCCCGTATCAGTGTCAGATCACAGGCAATTTATTTGGTTTTATTGGGACTTTTACTTTCGGGAGTAGCTGCATTGCCATTAATATATGTAGATGTGGCGGTACAATCCCGAGGAACGTTTCAGTCGGCGCTTCAAAGAAATTCATTACTGAGTTCAGTTGGTGGGCGATTGGAAAAATGGGACTTGACTGAAAATAAAAAAGTCAAAAAAGGGGATGTATTAGTTGTCGTACGGGCCGAGTTAGTGCAGTTGGAAATGGATGGTCTTGGAGAGAGGTTGGCCCTCTTGGATGATTTTATTTTT
>CAZLJT010000422.1:0-2622 GCA_964559905.1 uncultured Aquiflexum sp. | reverse complement strand
CCCCAAAATCAGTTGTGATCAATTGGGGATTGGTGGTCGGCATCACGAATTTCATATTTGAATCCATCGTAGCATTCAATTCCGCGGAGTTAAATACTCTCCCTCCCATTTCGCGGAAGGTGGATTTGGTTCTGTTGTCATTCTCATCCCATTCTTCTAATACCATTACCTTTTTTTCATATTTAAGCAATTCATTGACGACGTTTCTTTTTCTAAGCAGCCGAAGATTCCCGGCATTTTTAAGTTGCTGTATGGTACCGTCGGAATAGAAGAATGGTTGATCATTGAAGACTTGTCTGGCTAAAAAGTATATCTGATTCCCCATTAAATTCCGTTCTTTGGAGAGCATCATTTCAGCTAGGGAATCCATCAGAATGCTTTTTTCTTTCCGGAAATCGATATATCCGCTAAGGTTGGTCGTATCCGTTTTTAAGTCTTCAATTAAAGAGAGGATGTATTCTTTTTCAATCTTTTTTGCACTCAAAGACTCTCTGTAATTCTCCGCAAGAAATCCACAGAAGACTGCCAGAAAAAGCATAAAAAACTCCTTGAAATAGGATTTCCAGTTCTTCTTTTTCAAGGAGCTGATTACCTCTTTGTTGGAAAGGTCTTTCTCGTTTTCGGATACTTGATTTTCTTCCATCAGCTTAATTTTCAAGGGTGACAAACAACTGTGAATGAATCAGCCAAGTCCCGGATTTTTTGGTCCATTGGGCGGAGTACTTCCCTCCCACTACAGCCTCATCCGAACCTTCTACATATCCTTTCCAGGTTCCCGTTTCCCATGCCAACATAGTTTTGGGATTGACCAGCACTTCTTCCGGAGTCCGGATCCAATACATTCTCGGGCCTGTCGATTCCTGGATATACTTTATCAATACCTTTTTTCCGGAAATCAATGTTCCCGCCCCGGTGGTGATCAAGGCGTCTTCAGTAGAAAAGCTCGCATTCAACTCATCATCAAAAGCACGAAGGGCCTGATTCGACGCTTCACGTTGCGCAAGAATCTGAGACACCTCAGCCTCCTGCGCATAGGAGAAGGTGATTACCAAAAGCCCTATTAGGGAAAGAAGCAACTTTCTTATCCAACTCATTCCTTATCCCTATAATGATTGAACCAACTCAAAATAGCCGCTGACTTACTCATCAGCATGCTGGGCCGATTGACCAATCCATGGGACGCATTGGGAATGCGGACCATAGCAGCTTCCACTCCTTGGAGTTTGAGCGCTGCATAATACTGCTCGGATTCAGAAATGGGCGTACGAAAATCCTGCTCTCCCGTCAGCAACATCGTTGGAGTTTTCACATTGCCAACCAACGATAACGGTGATCTTCTCCAGTAATTCTCCTGATCTTCCCAAGGCATTGTTCCAAACCAATACTTGGCAAAGAAAGCCGGGTTGTCCGCATGCAGCACAAAACTCGTCCAATTGATCACGGGTTTAGCCACCACCGCAGCTTTGAAACGATCGGTTTTTCCAATTAGCCAAGCCGTTAGCACTCCACCGCCTGAACCTCCTGTTACAAATAGGTTATTCGTGTCGACATAGTCTTTGGCAATCACCGCATCCACTCCCGAGATGAGGTCTTCGTAGTCATGATTGGGATAGTCATGGTGTATGGCATTGCCAAATTCCTCTCCGTAACCAGTGCTTCCTCGCGGATTGGTATAGAGGACCACATAACCTGCCGCAGCATAGTTTTGGATTTCGTAAGCAAAGGAAGGCCCGTACATGGCAAAAGGACCACCGTGGATTTCCAGAATCAAAGGATATTTTTTTGAAGGATCAAAATCGGGAGGAGTCACGATCCAACCTTGGACTCGCTTTTGGTCAAAAGAAGATTCCCACCAAATCTCCTCTGTTTTTCCGATTTTTCGGAAGGAAAACAAATCATCATTGACTGCCGTCAGTCTTTTGGTTTCTCCGTTATTCCAGATGGCCAAATCAGCCGGATGTTCCGGTCCGCCTTGGGTAAAAGCAAAGCGGTTGTTGGCAGAGACAGTGAATGTTCCGGCATTGTATGGTCTTCCCAAATCCAATCCACCAAGCCCTTCGACCACAGTTCTGATTTTTCCGCTCAGTGGTACATGCCCGATTTTGGTATCGCCAAATTCATCGTATTGGAAGTAAATGCCCTTTCCATTTCCTTCCCATTGAGGATTGCTGGCATCGCGGTCCAGGTCCGCTGTCAGGTTTTTTACCCCGGTTCCATCCGCATTCATGATATATAGATTGGTCACCATATAACCCTGAAAGGTGTCATCATGACCTGTGAAGGCAATCATTTTGCCGTCAGGAGAAAGTGTTGGATTCCCATCCGGTCCAAACCTTGAGGTCAAAGCTTTCACCTCGCCTGAGGACAAATCCAGCTGATAGATTTCCGAATTTCTGGGTTCCAATTCCGAATTTTCATGCAGGTTAGCCGAGAAGAATAGGCTTTTCCCATCTTTTGCCCAGATAGGACTCCCATGATTATGTGATGTAAAAGTGCGTTGTCTCGGAGTTCCCCCATCGGTTCCCAAGGTGAAAATCTGGGATTTGCCGGATTTTAAATATCCTGCTCCGTCTCCTCGATAATTCAGTTCATCGATGAAAATTGGCGGAGAATTCCAATCCG
>CAZLJT010000421.1:0-2668 GCA_964559905.1 uncultured Aquiflexum sp. | reverse complement strand
TCAAATCCGGCCAATGGTGAATTGAAATCCATGTGAACTCCCTTGTAATCTACCTTTAGGATTTCACCCCTCATCTGATTTCCTTGGTCATCCTTCATGGTAATCACTTTTCCGACTTTCAATAAGTCTTTGGCTTTTTTTCCATCTTCCTTAAAATTTGCCTTAGGTACAATCACTTTTTTGCTCTCATCGTAATCGCCATAACCGTTTTCAAAGTCTATAAATACTTCAAATGTATCCCCCGCTTCTTTCCCCTCAAATGCTGCTTCTAAGGCCGGAAGTACATGTCCTGTGCCAAAAAGGAAATAGAATGCCTGATCCTTTTTTACGCTTTCAAAAAACACTTTCCCACTTTCTCCATCATCTACATGCAGTTCATAGCTGATCGCGACTACTTTATTTTTCTCTATTTTCATATCCACATTGATAAACGATTGTAATTTAAAGAAAGTAAAATAGAAATTTCATAGTTCCTTTTTCTAATTTTTCATTTCAAATAGTAGAAATCGGAGTCAATAATTTTAGGTTAAAAATCATTTCCATTTTGTCCTTCAAAAAAAATCCCCACCGACCAAAAGGCTGATGGGGGGTTCAATAGATAAGTTTTCAAGGGTCAAATTTCCTTCTTTGATAATAATAATTACTTATGTCCAAAGAGGTAAAACACTCCCAATTGGACTCCACGGTTGGTAGCATTGAGTGTGCTTGAATCATAAATATTGCTCAATCCATGGTTGTACCTCGCATCCAATCCAAATCCTGTTGAGGGGAATACATAGCTTCCTCCTAAACTGATCCCAAGGTCCAATGAATTATATCCGTCTTTCACATTGACAGTGGTATTTCCTGACTTGGCTTTGGCACTAACCAGAAATCCTATCTGTGGTCCAATATGTAAGCGGAAACCATTGTCAAACATATATTGAAACAATAAAGGGATATTGATGTAATCAAGATTAAGGGAATTATTTGAACCTCCCAATTTTGTACCTTGTGCAGAGTACATGATTTCGGGTTGAAAAGCAAATTGGTCGGTAAGGTGAATATGGCTTAAAAGGCCTAGATGCAAACCTGATTTAAGGTCAGACTCCCCGTTCCCATTTACGTTGTAAAAATTTAATCCCCCTTTGACTCCAATATTAGGATAATGATTTTGTGCCATTGCAGATGAAGAAATCATCAAGCACATAGTAAATGCAATTAAATAATGTTTCATAGTTTTTTGTTTTGGAATTTTGCATAGCAACCAAGTTTATGGTTGTGGTGAATCAAGCGTGCAAAGGTCAGGTTTAATAAAGAAAGGATGTTACAGAATAAAATATGAATTGTTATATAAGTATTTGATTTGCCAGATTTAAAGAATGGAGAAAGCAGGTTTAAAACTAAAAAGGGAAAAAAAGCTGAGATATCTTCATTGGGTAGTTTGACCATGGGATCGACCAAGTCAAATGGATGAAGATTTTCTATGGAGGCAGTGAACACGCCCAAAGGCAAATTCTGAATTAATATCTCAGGTATTTATTGTCATGGTTTGAAAAAGCTTGATTATTTTGTTAAAAACTTAAATACCAAAATTCATGATTTTTCAAAAAACCATAACATTAAAACCCCATCCACGGGGATACCATCTGATTACAGATTTGATTGATATTGAATTTCCCGAAATCAAAAAAATTCAAAAAGGAATGCTTCAAGTATTTATTCAGCATACTTCTGCTGGGCTGACCATCAACGAAAATGCCGATCCAACTGTAAGAAAAGACTTTGAAACCTTTGTAAATGAACTGGTTCCGGAAAGTTATCCACGGTTTATCCACACTTATGAGGGGTCAGACGACATGCCTGCCCATTTGAAAAGCAGTTTAATAGGTTCGAGTGTGCAGGTGCCAGTCAGTGGTGGAAAACTTTTGCTGGGAATATGGCAAGGTATTTATCTCTGCGAATTCCGGAATCATGGCGGGTCCAGAAATCTGGTTTTGACCATAATGGGTGAATGAATTCTTCTGGTTCCAAGATTATCAGAAATTATAATTTAGCCATCCACCTGGCAAGTAAAACTTCATGAACCAGGTATGCCCCATCATCCACTACAACCAATTCGGATTTTTGAAGGGATTTGAGGGCAGTATTTACTGTACTTGCCGCGCCTAACCTGTGTTTTTGGATAAAGTCCTTGCTCAATGGATTGTATAAAGGTTCCTCTTTGGCTATAGCTTTAAACACATTCCATTGAGTTCGGGTCAGCATCTTGGAGAAATTGGCGAAAATTCCCTGCTGTTGTTCCAATATATCCTGATAGATTTTATGAATATGCTCATCCTTGACTTGGGTATATTGAGCGTAAAGGTAGTTGCAGACCAACTGTATCGTATAGGTCTGTCCCCTGGCCCAAGTGTAAATCATTTCAATTTGCGCATTGGATATAGTTTTTCCTTTTGCCTTGAAGTGCCCATGTATAAATGCTATGTACTTTTCCAGAGGTATGGGTAAGAGTGACATCAATTGTGCACTTTGATAGAATGGGCGGCTATTTTCCGCAAACATTTCTACCATCATGGTCCGATGACTCCCGCTGAAAATGAACCTTATGTCAGGAAATTTCTGGGTCCAGGACCGGAATATGGCCTCAGCATTATCCTGCTCGTAATGGGCTACCTGTTGAAATTCA
>CAZLJT010000420.1:0-2669 GCA_964559905.1 uncultured Aquiflexum sp. | reverse complement strand
GACTGGATGCTAAAAACAAATTGTACAGCTCTGAGAAAAGCAGTTTCAATGACCGGGAGTTTTTCAGTATCTATACATCCGACACATCAGGTAGCACTACCAAATTGACATCTGATCTTTCTGATGCTTTGCATACCAGTGACCCAAGTTTGATGGAAAGTAAGAGTATCCTGTTCTACACTGTTTTCAGGGATGTGAACAAGATCAAAGGGAATAAGAATTATGTGATTCATCCTGAAATCTATTTCAGCAAGGTTACTGAGGAAGGCAACCTGATAGAAAGCAAACCTTTCCCTGTAAATGATTTTGTAAATTACGGCGTGCAAAATCCATTTGTTGATGAACAATCAAGAAGAATTTATTTTGCTTCTGATAAGCCTGGGGGAATGGGAGGTTTTGATCTTTATTTTGTCACTTATGATGAAAATTTAAATTTTGGAGAACCGATCAATTTGGGTAGTAATGTCAATACCAACCAAAATGAAAGTCATCCAACAATTACTGGGAATACACTTTACTTTTCCTCAAAGGGCCATGCCGGATTGGGTGGTATGGATATTTTCAGCGCTGAAATAGTAGGCAACCGCTTTGAGAATGTAAAGAATTTGGGTGTACCCTACAATTCACCTAGAGACGATTTTGGATATTTTGTAAGTTCTGAAGGTAAAAGATATCTCAGTTCAGACAGGATTGGTGGAATGGGGCTGGACGATATCTACTCCATTGAGGATTTATTCAAAAGGTTGACTGCCAGAGTAATTGATTGTGATGACAACCTTATTACTGAAGACTACAATGTCTCATTGAACGCAAATGATGACCTCACAATGATTTCAACGAATAGAAATGAAGATGGAGAACTATTGGCTGAATTGGACATTGAGAAGAATTTTATCTTGAATATCAGCAAAAAAGGATATTTCAGTATTTCAGATAGTTCATTAAGTACCGTTGGATTGGACGAAGATGAATTATACAGAGAATATAGGTTGTCAAAAGTTCCTTATAACCTTCCGGTTGTTGTAGATATTGTTTATTACGATTTGGATAAGTCTAAAATCAGAAATGATGCGGTTCCGGTTTTGGAAAAAATAGCAGAACTCATGCAAAAGTATGATTTTCTTGACTTGGCCGTAGCTTCTCATACCGACTCCAGAGCCTCTGAAGCCTATAACAAGGCTTTGAGTCAAAGACGGGCTGATGCAGTCAAAGAATATCTTTCAAAATTTAATATTACAGAGAATAGGATAAGAATTGATTGGTTCGGAAAAGAAAATTTGGTTAATGATTGTGGTGACGGGGTTCCATGCCCTGAAACCAAACATCAACTGAACAGAAGAAGTGAATTGGTTTTGGAGGCCTTTACAGATACCGAAAAAGAATATGAGTTTCCGAGGGGTTTGATTGGGAAAGATAATTGTGACATCACCGAATTGATGGAATCCATACAAAGGGAATTCAACAATATCCCAACAGTTTACTTCGACTTTGATAAATCAGCTATCCGGGCTGTCCATCAAAAGGATCTTGAAAGGGTTGGAATTATGCTTCAGATAATGAAAAACCTTCAATTGTATATTTCCGGGCATACTGACCAAAGAGGAAATGAGGACTATAACTTAAAGCTGGCTGAAAGGCGCGCAAAAGCTGTAATGGAATATCTTATCAATAAAGGAATAGATTCCTCAAGGATGCAGTATGAATGGTTTGGAAAATCACGGCCCATAAATGATTGCGGAAGCATACCCTGTACTGTGGAGATGCATCAGCAAAACAGAAGAACTGAATTACAGCTAAAAGGTGGTCAATGACCATGATGAGTTTATTTTTTCAACTTGCGAGATAGATAAGTAAAAATGGCCTCCTTCTGGGAGGTCCTTTTTTTTGATATGGGTTTTGGTAAATGAGAAGCGAGATTTTAGAGCCAAGAGCCAAGAACCAAGAATCAAGAAACAAGGATAAGAAATCACCCCTCTCCCCAGTTCCTCCCCAAAAAAATCAATAGCTATCGGGACTATCGTGGACGAGGCCAAACTTGAATGACCCATGTCATCTATCTTTCCGTAAATGCCATTTTTCATTATTCGGCCTAAAGCTTAATTTCCCCATGTGTATGTCTTCACTCACATCATAAGAGGATAAAAAAAAGGCTTAGAGAACATCTTCCCTAAGCCCAAATAAAATATGATGACCAATACTTTTAATTATTTTTAGCTACTAATTTTGCCGGTGACATACTGTAAGGAATAGCAGCAATCTGTCTTTCTTTTTCCAATTTTACCTGCTCAAAAGCCAACTTGTTTTCATTTGAGATAGGCTCGGATGGCGGAATCTTCTCCTTTTGCCAATCAACTTGCTTACCATTTTTCCAAAATCTGAAACATAGGTGAGGTCCTGTTGCCAATCCTGTGCTGCCAACATACCCGATTACCTGACCTTGACTTACGCGTGCACCTGGTTTCATACCGGAAGCAATTTTGGACATGTGAAGGTATTGTGTGGTATAAGTTCCATTGTGTTTGATTTTTACAAAATTCCCATTGGCGCTTGTGTACCTTGCTTCGACAACTGTTCCATCCCCTACCGTTCTGATTTCTGTGCCGGTCGGTGCCGCAAAATCAGTACCTAAGTGAGCCTTGTATCTTTTCTGAACAGGATGGAATCTCTTC
>CAZLJT010000419.1:0-2686 GCA_964559905.1 uncultured Aquiflexum sp. | reverse complement strand
GAAGATTTGGAAAAAGAATTTTGAATGTAATCCATACCAGTCAAGAACCTGAAAAGTAAATCACAATTTTATTCAGTTCGATTTTTTGAATAATTGAATTCTATCAAGGTCAATAACTTCTATTAAAATTTTTAATAAGTATCTTTTAATAACCTATTTTTTATAATTTAGCCAAATCCAAAATTTGACACATGAAAAGAAGAAACTTCCTGTCCGGTTTGGCATTGGGGTCCGGTGCCTTGGCCTTATCTCCATTTCAGCAACTATCTGCAAAAGAAGGATTGTCCCGAAAAGTTTCTGTCTCCGAAAATAACAGAAGCTATCAGGCTGATGTGATTATTGCCGGTGGCGGTCTTGGTGGCTGTGCTTCTGCATTGGCAGCTTTACGGAATGGACTTTCTGTGGTGTTGACCGAAGAGACAGATTGGATAGGAGGGCAGATTACCCAACAGGGTGTGCCACCTGATGAACACCCTTGGATTGAGACACACGGGGCACCGGAATCTTATAGGTATTTTAGAACTGCTGTCCGGGAATACTATAAAAACAATTACCCCTTGACGGAAGAGGCTGCTTCCAAGGAATTTTTGAATCCTGGCGATGGGTCGGTTTCGCGACTTTGCCACGAACCAAAAGTTGCTTTGGCGGTTTTGCATGCCATGCTTGCTCCATTTGAAAGTACTGGGAAATTGGTGCTACTGCTCAAATATCAAGTTAAGTCAGCTGATTATCAAGGAAACAGGGTCAAGTCCTTAACTGCCGAATCCTTGCTTTCTGGCAAAGAGATTTTGTTGACCGCGCCATATTTCGTAGACGCTACGGAACTTGGAGACTTATTGCCATTGACCAAAACAGCTTATGTCACCGGCACAGAGTCGAAAGCTGATACAGGTGAACTCCATGCCCCTGAAAAAGGAAATCCCGAGAACAACCAATCATTTACAGTTTGTTTTGCCATGGATTATGTCAAAGGAGAAGATTGGACGATTCCGAAGCCTGCGGATTATGATTTTTGGAAAAATTATGTTCCTGACCTGACTCCGCCTTGGCCGGGCAAGATGTTGGCCATGCATTATTCCAATCCACAGACTTTGGCACCAAAGGCCTTGGGTTTTCATCCTGAAGGTGTACCAACAGGAGATTTGTTGAACCTTTGGCTTTACCGTAGGATATTGAACAAAAACAATTTTACTCCAGGTCTTTATTCAGGAGATATCAGTTTGGTCAATTGGCCCCAGAATGATTATATCCCCGGCAATATTGTGGATGTCAGTGAAGCAGAATTCCAAAAGCATTTCAATGGCGGCAAGCAATTGAGTTTATCCTTTCTTTATTGGTTGCAGACGGAGGTGGAGAGACCAGATGGTGGGAAAGGTTGGAAAGGACTTCGACTGAGGAATGATGTGATGGGTACTGAAGATGGGCTGGCCAAGTATCCCTATGTCAGGGAATCAAGAAGAATTAAGGCACTTTTCACGGTTTTGGAAGAACATGTGGGAAAAGAGCAAAGGGCATCAGTTTCAGGTTTGTCAGGAGATGATTTGAAAGCCGCAACTTTTGATGACAGTGTCGGAATCGGTTATTACCATATTGATCTGCACCCCAGTTCAAGGGGTGATAATTACATTGATTTTCCATCACTTCCGTTTCAGATTCCTTTGGGAGCTTTAATTCCTCAAAACATGGAAAACCTGCTTCCTGCCAACAAAAACATAGGAACCACCCATATCACCAATGGCTGCTACAGACTACATCCCGTGGAATGGAGTATAGGAGAAGCGGTAGGCATGTTGGTGCCTTTTGCTATGTCCAGAAATGTCACACCCAAACAGGTCAGAGAAGACAAGACACTTTTAAGGGAATTCCAGACAATGGTCAGAAGTCAAGGAGTGGAGACGGATTGGGAAGAAGGATGAGGAAATAGGATAAAGGCGGAACAATGAACAAAGAACCAAGTACCAAGTATGGGTTTGAGATTATAGGTTCTCGATTCCCTGATCTTTGGGGGAGGCTCTGGCTGTCCCAGGAGTGTCGCCGGACAAGCTTTGTTTCAGGAATCACTCCATGTTTGTTGAAAAGGTCTCTCCTTTTGGTTCTTCAATAATCTTGGAAGGCTTAGGTTCTTATTTCTGAAAAACAAAAACCTTTGATTCGCCACAGCGCATCAAAGGTCTCACTTCTTGTTTCTCGGTTCTCTGCTCTAATCTCTCGCTTCTCGCTTCTCAAATCTACAATCTACAATCTAAAATCCCACCTCAGTCATTCCTCAAATAATCTACAGGATTGCTAGATGCAGTTTTGAAGGATTGGTAGCTGACAGTTAGCCAAGCGATGCCTATAGAAATAAGGCCTGCACCTAATATCATCAGGATATCAATATCAATCCGATAGGCAAAATTCTCCAACCAAAATTTATTCATGATATAATAGCTCAGAGGTCCTGATACAACAAAAGCCAACAATACTAAGATTGTAAAATCTTTGCTTAAAATGGTCACCAAATGTGGCATCGTTGCCCCCAAAGCTTTTCTGATACTGATTTCTTTGGACCGCTGTTCTGTTGTAAATGCTGCCAGCCCAAACAATCCGAGACAGGCAATACTAATGGCTAAGATCGTAAAGATCAAGATGATATTTCCCATTTTTTGTTCTGATCGGAACAAGGCATCAAAATTTGCATCGACAA
>CAZLJT010000418.1:0-2700 GCA_964559905.1 uncultured Aquiflexum sp. | reverse complement strand
GATGCTTCGGCGATTTTAAAATCCTTGGAGCAAAAATCCTTTATGCTTCAAAACAGATTCAACTTGATGTATTTGATATTCAATATGCTGTTTTGGATTGATTTTTTTCTTTACTGGAGAACCGTCAAGTGGAAAAAGAAATTTGCCGGTCATTTAGCTGAATGGGAAGGCTATTTCGACATTTGGCAGGCTTTGGTTTCTTTGGCGGCTTTTAGTAATGAGGAAAATCTAAACTGCCGGGTGGAATGGACAAGTGAAAAAATATTAGTGACAAAAAATCTGGTTCATCCTCTTTTAAACCCAAAAGATGCAGTAGGAAATGATTTTACTTTAGCCGAAAGTACAAAAATTATATTATTGACCGGTTCCAATATGTCCGGCAAAACAACCTTTATGAGAACGGTGGGTGTAAATCTTGTTCTTGCAAACTTAGGATTATCTCCATTTGCCTCCACATTCAGAACAGGTTCCTTCCAATTATTCACCAGTATGAGAAATACTGATAACCTGGGAGAAAGTGTAAGTTCTTTTTATGCAGAGTTGGCCAGAATAAAGCAATTGCTTACCGTGGCAGAAAATGGGGAACAAGTTTTGTTTCTTTTGGATGAAATTCTAAAAGGTACCAATACCGTAGACCGAATCATGGGAAGTGAATCACTTATCAGACAATTGGCCAATTCCAATTGTAAGGGAATTATTTCAACACATGACATTGAACTAAGTCAATTGGAAAATACCCTCGATTATCTCGAAAACAAGAGTTTTCACAGTGAAATTGCAGACAATGAAATTCACTTTGATTACAAAATCAAGGCAGGTCCCTGTCCGAGTTTTAATGCGCACAAACTCATGGAGTTGATGGGCATTAAGTTCTCTGAATAATTTTTATGGCATGATAATTGGTCTTTTAAGCTCATAATCAATTGCTTAACTAAACCAACTATACAATGAGTTCTTTATTATATTTGATCGCTGTCATTTTGATTATCGGATGGATCTTCGGATTCTTTGTTTACAGTGCAGGGGGGCTGATTCACATCTTGCTTGTATTGGCCGTCGTTGCAATTCTGTTGAGACTAATTGGCGGAAGACCCGTTTAATCTTTCAAGATAAAAATACCAAGCCCTTTTGATAAGGGCTTTTTTTATAATACAAACCTGATATTCGATATCCTGCATTTTTCCCTTATTTTTGGGCAATCAAAAGGAAGAAAGTGCAAGAAAACTATCAACAAAAGATTTTGGGAATATTAGGTGGCGGCCAATTGGGACGTATGGTAATCCAATCCGCTATCTCTTACAATATAGATATCCATATTTTAGACCCTGACCCTAATGCCCCCTGTAAAGACATCTGTCAGAACTTTGTTCAAGGAAAGCTAACGGATTTTGACACGGTTTATACTTTTGGAAAAAATTGTGATGTCATCACTATCGAAATAGAGAATGTAAATACCGAGGCACTTCAAAGACTTGCTGATGAGGGGAAAGAAGTTTTTCCCCAACCCCATATCATTAAAATGATACAGGACAAACGGCTCCAAAAACAGTTTTATAAAAACAACAACATCCCTTCCGCTGATTTTATATTGACGGCTAATAAGGAAGAGGTCAAGGCCAATTCCGGATTTTTGCCCGCAGTCAATAAGTTGGGAAGAGAAGGGTACGATGGTAGAGGTGTACATGTAATAAAAAGCAAAAAAGATCTGGAAAATGCTTTTGATGCTCCGGGTCTATTGGAAAAACTCATAGACTTCGAACAGGAATTGTCAGTGATTGTTGCCAGAAATAAGCATGGAGAAACTGTTGCTTTTCCATCTGTCGAATGTTCTTTTCACCCGACAGCCAATTTGGTGGAATTCCTCTTTGCGCCTGCAAACATATCAATAGCAACTGAGGAAAAAGCTAAATCTCTGGCATTTCAGGTAATTGAAAAACTGGAAATGGTCGGGATACTTGCCGTAGAAATGTTTGTGACCAAATCAGGAGATATTCTTGTCAACGAGATCGCTCCCAGGCCACATAATAGTGGGCACCATACTATTGAAGCCAATTTTACCTCACAATTTGAACAACACTTACGGTCAGTATTGAATATGCCTTTGGGGAATACTGCATTGAGGTGTCCAGCTGCAATGGTAAATCTATTGGGTGAAGATGGGTTTACTGGTAATGCTATTGTGGAGGGAATGGATAAAGCGATTTCCCAAAAAGGGGTTTACGTACACCTTTATGGGAAAAAAGTCACCAAACCTTTCAGAAAAATGGGCCATGTTACCATTTTGGATGAGGACGTTTCTGTCCTGAAAAAACGTGCCTTGGAAATCAAAGAAATCATAAAAATAAAAGCTTAAGCAATGGCCATACAAGTAGGAATCATCATGGGGAGTAAATCCGATTTGCCGATCATGTCGGAAGCAGCAATCGTTTTGGAAGAATTGGGCGTAGCCTATGAATTGACAGTTGTCTCCGCACACCGTACTCCCCATAGAATGTTGGAATACGCGGAATCTGCCAAAAGTCGGGGTATTAAAGTAATCATTGCAGGTGCCGGGGGTGCTGCGCACTTACCCGGCATGGTGGCTTCCCTTACTACGCTCCCTGTATTGGGTGTCCCCATCAAATCCTCCAATTCCATAGATGGATGGGACAGCGTACTTTCTATCCTTCAAATGCCTGCTGGAATCCCTGTAGCCACTCT
>CAZLJT010000417.1:0-2702 GCA_964559905.1 uncultured Aquiflexum sp. | reverse complement strand
GGTGCTGCTATACCTGAACTGTATGTTCTGAATCTGACATCAGTCAGGTTTTCAAATCCCAAGATCACGGAAATATATTTATTGAGATGATATAATCCTTTCATGTTGATGGTTGCCCAAGGCGGACTGTAGGGATTACCATTGTCATCTCGGGCATAAAGTTCAGGTTTGCCCCTTTCTTCCAAAGGTAGCTGCTCAAAAGTAAATCTACCTGAATATTCAGAAAATAGCTGTAATCGCCATTTTTCTTTATGGTATTCCAACCTTGTCACTCCAAAGGTCGGTGGTGCATGACGGGACGGACTTTGATCTCCATCATCCATTTCCTCTGTTCCTTTTTGTAAATTCAATTTGGAATTTAAGGTCAACAGGCTGGAAAATTTAAATTCAAGTGCAGCCTGAATACCTATGATTTGTACAAATGACGCATTCCGAAGAGCCAGTACTTTACTCAATTCACCATCATATAGGATACTGTCCAGACCATTCAAAGTAAAACTTCGTCGGACAATGGCATTATCCAAATAGGTATAATATCCAGTGATATCAATCATCGCTTTATCCCCAAAAACCTTGCTGACATTTAACTCTGCATTATAGGCATATTCAGGTTTGAGATCAGGATTAGGGACCGTAACTGTACCGGGTTCAGAATCAAAAAACTTTCCGATATCATCTACATTAGGCGCTCTGAATCCTGTGGAGGCATTCAAATGCATCATCCAGGAACCTGTTGGCGTAAAAACCCAACCGGCATTTGCTATCAAGGCACTGTTTTCATTTTTAGCCGTAGCGAAGGGCAGGGGATAAAATGCAGAATTATTTTCGAAATCAGAATAAAGAGAAAATATATTATACCTCAAGCCTGTTTGGATAAGCGATTGGGAAGTTAATTTTTTTTGATAGGTAGTATAAAGGGCATAAGAATTCCAAATGGCATCAGGATATCTGGCAGGGCCCTGTTTGATTTCTCCCGTATCTATATTCCCATCCAATCCCGTTGAGGTGACATCATTATTGACCCATTCCGCTCCATAAAAAATTTTTGCCGAAAGGCTCAAATTTTTCAGAAAATCCATATTCACTGAAAAAGCGCCCACTTTTTCCGCTCTGTTTCTTCTGATGGGATCATTGAAATTCCGGTCAATTCTGCTCTCTTCAAAAACCTGATAGGCAAGGTTGATATGAAAACTATCAAAATACTTTGTAGGGGAACTGTTTGAAATTTTCAGATGGTTCATCATCCACTTTTGTGGCCCATAGAACCATTCTGCGCTTCTTGGTTGACCGTTTGGTCTAAATCGGATCAAACGGTCAAACCTAGGGTAATCAGATGTCTTTGAATAATGAAAAGCATAAGTAAAATCCCATTTGGCATTGGGGGAAAATCTGATTTTCTGCATCAGGTTTAGTTGACTGTATCCCGATGGTATCTGGATTTTTGGGTCTGGATTTTCTACCAATATGTCTTGATTGTCAATTCTCTTTACAAAGGTTGGTCTCAAAAATTCCTCGGGGCCATCACTGCCCATTCGGAGGTCATCAAAATCATAATGGCTAATACTGCTAACTCCTGCCCATTTTTTGTTACCATATTTCAAATGGAAATGACCTGTTTTTTCATTGTTTGCGGTTGTGGTTCTTAGATTGACATTTCCAGAAAACCTTATTTTATCTATTTCAGAAAATTCAGGCTGTAAAGTTTGAAAACTCATGACCGCTCCGATAGCATCACTTCCGTAAATTATAGAACCTGGTCCAAAAAATATTTCAGTGCTTTCAATAGCAAAGGGATCAAGAGAAATGACATTTTGGAGATTTCCACTTCTGTAAATGGCGCTATTCATACGCACTCCATCCACTGAATAGAGCAACCTATTGGTGGAAAACCCTCTAATCATCGGGCTCCCGCCTCCTTGCTGACTTTTTTGAATAAACACTTCACCGGATATCCCTAATAGGTCAGCGGCAGTTTGGGGGTTGAGCAAATCTCTTTCCTCTTTAGTGATGGTGGTTATACGGGCGGGGATTTCCTGGCGATTTTGTGACCATCTTGTGGCTGAGACAACCGCCTGCTGTAGGTTGATAAGACTTGGATTGAGGTAAACTATGAAATTCAGGTCTGATAGCTCGGAAAAACTTTGTATCAAAGGTGTATAACCAAAAAGCCTGAGTTCAATTTTTTCAAAATCCTTAAAGGCAGAGATTTCGGCATTTCCTTGGCCGTCAGTATAAACAGCCAGTTTGTTTTTTTGACTGATAATGGCAACCATTTCCAAGGGTTTTTTGGATTCAAAATCCAGAACCGTCAAAACCTGACCAAAACCAACCTGAGCATGTAAATAAACAATTACTACTAAAATCAAAATTCTCATCTTACTGACCATGTTCCAAAGACGAGGCAAATATAATGGGAGTTTATGGATATGGAACATGGGCAAAGATGTGACACCATATCTTCTTTGATTATTAAAAAATAAAAAACCCGGTATTCTCCGGGTTTTTTTGATATTAGGCTCTGCCTCTCAGCATCATATCCCAATACATTCTTGGGAGGACATATTTCTTAAGCAGCCACATGCTATACTGCTCTTTGCTGGTATCTACAAAAGTGGAGATGAGTGGGTCACTGTCTCTGACATTATCATACTTAAATTCTGCCAACACCATTTTGCTGTATCCAGTCACTAAAGGGCAGGAGG
>CAZLJT010000416.1:0-2714 GCA_964559905.1 uncultured Aquiflexum sp. | reverse complement strand
CTGCAATCCGGCTACCCTGCCTTGTAGCACTTCCAGGATATTGCCCGAAGTTGCTACCGGAAGTTGGTTTGTGTAAATCACTGCATCGGCAGAAGTATGTAATCTGAAGGGTTCATAGACATCTGCCCTGCCTTCTACCACGACCTCTTGCAACAATACCTCTCCCAATTCCAAACCCCATATCCCCGTTTCAATTCCTTCCGTTGCCTGTTTGGGATTGGGTGAAAAATCCTTTGGCAAATCCGTCCAAGTCTTTCGGTTAAACAAAATGCGGTTCTCAGCAATTTTTGGGATATAGTCATTTTCAAGGATTTTGACCTCTACGTTATCACGCCTGCCCCTACTATCCACGCCTTGGATGACCACAGGAATATTCCCTTTGAAATAAAATCCCCCAAATGAAAATTCACCTTTATCATCGGTCTCTGTAAGCATAAATGTAGTGTATTTGTCTTTCAGGAATAGGGTAGCTTCTCCTTGTTCCACCGGACTGCCGTTGGCCCTTTCCAATTTGCCTCTGATATTAAGATCAAGCTCATTGGGAAATCTTATCAATGGGAAATTCCCTGACAATAGGCCGTTCCAACCAAACCTTCTCCAACCTTGGGTCATCATCAGATGCCTGAGTGCTTCCTGTCTTGGTTTATCTTCCGATTCAAAATAGTATCCCGGCGATTCAATGTGCCCTTGAATGTCAGCGCTGAGCAACAAATAGGTTGTGATATTTTCCTGATGATCAGGAGTATAAGCCAATTGATCTGCTGTCACTGAAACAGAAAGATGGGACAATTCCACCTCACCCTGATACCTGATAGCAAGATTGACTTCCTCTCTGGGTTGATATTCCTGCTGGTCAGTTTCTATAGTGAGTTGGTTGGGATTTGAATGATTGACAAAGACCAATCTTTCAGCCAATGCCTCACCACCTAAATCAGTGAGGGTAAAGCGCGCCACACCAATTGGAAAATTTTTCTTGGGAATGGAAATGGTTTTGGTTCCCGATGGATCAATTTCTTCTGTATAGATCAATTTTTCCCTTGCAATTCCAAAAAGCATTGCGGATTTGCTCTCCGGGATTGTAGACTGAACAGTTACCAATATGTTTTCCGGATCATTGACTTCATCAATACCAAGTACCCAACCTTGGTCTTTGATCTCAGGTAAAGGATACTCCTCAGTTTCTCCATTGTTCTTTTTCAATTTAGCAACATATTTCGTTGCTGCTTTCGGAGTAAAGACAAAGGCTCCCATTCCTGCAAAATGATCCTTGAATGCAACTTCCATTTTTCCCTGCTCATCATAAATAGCTCCTTCAACAGATGCTCCAAATCCATCCGAATTCAGAGCTTTGAAGGCGACCTCATTTGGAATCCCCGAAACCAAATCTCCGCCCTCGGGGAAAAACTGAAGGTCAATTGGGCTTTGGACTGGTTCTGTAGCTGTTACTGGTTTTTTAAATTGTTTGCCCAACACATAAAAATCCTTTTGGAAAAATATCTCTTCTCCAAAATTTTTCATCCAATTGGTATAGCTCACCAAAGTATACTTTCCTTCCTGAAGGTCATCTCCCAGATAAAAATCCCCAAATGCCTCACCACCGGAGATGGGTAAAGTGAGCCGGTCCACCAATTGTTGATTGTGATCGATCAAATCAACATACAGCACCCCACTTTTGGTACTAGCCTCCAATTTTGCTGCATCCAGTACATAAGCCTTAAACCAAAACGTATCTCCGGCCAAATAATAGGGTTTATCATGATGCAGGTAAACTTTTTCGGGGGAATAATACACCTGATGACTCCTCAAATTGGCTTTGATCTTTTCTGTCAGATTATCAGATGGGCTGATCATGGCACCCAATTGCAAGGCGGCCAAAAACAACAACCCTATTTTCAATAATTTTATAACTTTCATCGCATTTTCTATTGAGAACTTATCTGCCTTATATTTCCTCAAAGGAATACAGACCTCAATATATCATACGGTCAAAAGACTTTATTGATTGGGAAATTGTGAAATAGCCGATGTTTTGTAGCCTATCCTGACAGCTCTTGCGGCCACTTTTTTGCCAGCTGGAATAGGCTCATGATATAGCCGCCAATATTTACCCCCTATCTCCTCTCCTACTTGGTAAGCAATGCTGGCACCATCGGTTGCCGAGGTCAGTAAAAGCTGAATACCAAAAGTTTCGAAATTGACTGGGGCAGTTTCGGGTTGCACCATTCCCGGCCACATCATATTGACCAAATCATATTCAGGAACAAAACCCAAATCACCGATTTCCAGTTGCCAGGCAGAGAGTGCATTTCGGAGTTCTTTGAGTTTGTTCTGATGCTTGGGGGAATCCGAAAGGTTATGGATTTCATCTGGGTCCGAACTGAGGTCATATAATTCCTCCACAGGTTTGGTTTTCATAAAGATATAGGCCGCACCTCCAGTAAGTTCACCTCTCTGATCCATTTCAATCATAGCCTTGGTCATGTCTATTTGTTCCCGGTAGGCATTTCGGTAAATCAGAGGAAGCTCCGGTCGGAAATTTCTGATATAGACATACCTCCCATCGATCACCGATCTACTCATATCCACAGCTTCGTCAAACCTGTCAGCCGAGCCAAAGGCATATTGATGTGGATGTTTGGTTTTGTGAGGTCCCAAAAAAGCCCTGCCATGCATATAATCCGGTGGTGTGATTCCTGCCAATGACATCACAGTTG
>CAZLJT010000415.1:0-2723 GCA_964559905.1 uncultured Aquiflexum sp. | reverse complement strand
AAGAACCTACTGATCTGAATGCCCTGATCAAAGAATATGTCAATCTCAGCTTTCATGGGATGCGTGCAGGGAAAAATCCGATCGATGTGGATATCGTCCTGGATCTGGATCCTGATTTGGGCATGGTGTCCCTGATACAGGAGGACTTTACCAGGGTGGTGATTAACCTGTGTAATAATGCTTTTGATGCCATGCGGGAGAAGGTTTTTAAGACACAAGACGCAAGACCCAAGACACAAGATGGGGATCCTGATAATGTCCAGTACGATGCAAAATTGAGGGTGTCTACAATGCTTGAGAAGGGTCGGGTTCGGATAGCTTTTGAAGACAACGGCCCGGGAATCCCAGATGATATTAAAGATAAAATTCTCCAGCCCTTCTTTACTACCAAACAAGGGACTGAAGGAACAGGGCTTGGGCTGAGCATTACTCATGATATTATCAAAGCACATGGTGGGGAATTGATTATTGAAACAAACTTAGGTTTGGGAACAACGTTCATTATCCGACTCAATAAATAAATATTCAAAAAAGTAATCAGTCGTACAAGGGCCAACCAATTAGATTGTCTTAAATATAAGCTTCATATATCTATATTGGAAAGAGATGTTTGTGTATATTTATAAATATCAACGTAATTGGTCCGGATCAAAAATTCCTTTTTATTGGAAAATTTAATTCTGATTTATCCAAGAAAGAAGCACCAAAAGATCCCCTACTGAAGAATCCATCTTTAAAAAAGATATAGTGAACGATTAAGCAAAACGACTAAAATTAATTTTTCCTTAACCAAAAACAATCAAACTATGCACGTCAAAAAAATCTTAATTTTTGCCTTTTTGAGCCCGTTACTCTTCTTATCAAGTCATGATTATAAATCCTTTATTGAAGAAGATGAATTTGATCTACAACAAGGAAGGGTGGAACATAAGGTGGTTGTAAAAATCATCGGAGATGAATGGAGAGTAGTCTTGGAAGATGATGAATCTCAAAGTGATGTGATCGTAAGGAGAGGCGACCGGATTCGATGGGTGGTCGAAGGTTCCGATGCTTCCTTTGCATTTCCGGATATCAGGATTTTTGGCCTTGAAACAAGGGAAGTAAAGGATGGAAATCCTTTGGTGATGGCAGTTTCGGCAAACAGCCCAAAAGGCACTTTTGCCTATACGGTCTTCATTCATGAATCCATGACCTATGCCCGGGGTCAATCTCCACCAAGAATTATCGTTAGGAATTGATCAAAATCAATTTATTCGGTCAGTAAGATCTGACCGAATAAATATCTCAAAAAATGATATCTGTTTAATTTATCACCCGGATTCTCGAATACTAGCTACAAAAAATGTTAGTAAATGTTTAAGTATGATACAATCTGAAAGATATGGTTGCTGATAATGAAGCAATGAATTTTCCGGCTAAAAATGATATAAAAAGTTGTGTAAAAGCAACTTTAGGATTTCTCCTAATTCTGGTTTTTTCTGGAGCTTGCCAACAATTTGATAAAAATGGTACTGATCAAGATCAAAATATTGAGGATCCGATAAATGCTACTTTGCCAACAATCACTTATTTGGACAGTCTTGAAGATTTTCTTAGACCCCAAAAGAATTGGATCAGGGACAATTCCCCACCTAAAACAATACCTATTCTCCAAAGTCCGCTTGAGAAATTTACCCTTCAAGATGAACAAAATCAAACGCGTACCATTTTTTCCCCTGAAATTATTCAAAGGCCTTACTTAAAAAACGAAAAGGGTAAAGCTATTCTTGACGCTGAAGGGAATCATTACTATTTAGGTGATGGTGGAATTTCGCATTTCACCACCTTTACGACTGATGATGGTTTGAGCTTGGACAACATCACCTCTTCTTTGTTGGACCGGTCAGGAAATTTATGGTTTGGTACTTGGGGAGGCGGGATTTCAAAGTTTGACGGGGTTTCCTTTACCAATTTTACAACTGCACACGGGCTTTCCAACAACCTGGTGCACTGCCTCGCTGAGGATACCGATGGAAACATCTGGATTGGTACTGAAGGTGGGGGCATTTCCATCTATGATGGATTTTCTTTTTCAATTAAAACCAAGTCCGAAGGGCTCGCAAATGATGTTGTTTATGGAATCACTCCGGACCGAAGTGGAAATATGTGGATAGCCGCAGGAGGGGGGGGAGCTTCAAAATTTGATGGTGACCGCTTTACCAACTTTAATCAGGAAAACGGTCTTCCGGAAAATACTGTCATAAAAATTGCTGAAGATCGCAATGGTTTTATCTGGTTTGGAACAGGGAGTAATGGGGCCTCAAGATTTGATGGCAAATCCTTCCTACATTTTACCACCGAAGATGGTTTGGTTGATAACGCGATCAATTGTATTGCCAAAGATAGGTCAGGCAACCTATGGTTTGGGACCAAGGGCGGTGGTGTCTCAAGGTATCAGGAAAGCGCTGATTTAAAGGAAAAAGGAACCTTTACAAACTTCACCACTACCGATGGGCTGGGCCATGATGATGTTTGGGATATTGAAGAAGATTTGGATGGGAATTTATGGTTTGCCACTGAGGGCGGTGGGGTTTCAAAATTTGATGGCAAATCATTTACAAATTATACCACTGACCAAGGATTGCCCAAAAATGTTGTCTACAGCATCTCCACTGATGGATCAGGAAATCTCTGGTTTGGAACTGCAGGAGGAGGCGTTTCACTTTACAAAGGTCCTGCCGTTA
>CAZLJT010000414.1:0-2733 GCA_964559905.1 uncultured Aquiflexum sp. | reverse complement strand
AAAATCCAAAAAGCACATAAATCACCAAGATGTCCCCGGAATAGAAAGAATTATGTGCCACACCGATTACTAATAATACCAACAAACGCCACAGGTACCGGGTTTTGTAATGCACACCGCTTTTTTCAGCATTATCCATCTGTATGAAAAAACTAAGGCCAAACAGCAGTGAAAACAGGGCAAAAAACTTTCCCCTGATTATCCAAAAAGAGACCGTATCTACTATGTAGTCGACAGGTCCTGAAAACATAACAGCCCGCATTTCATCAGTAGGGAACCCTGCCAGGAATTGTTCGAGAACATGGGCAATCACAATTCCGGTTAAGGCAAAGCCTCTCAAGGCATCAACAGCATGGATCCGATTTTTTACAACTTGGTTCATAAAGATTAAATTTTATATGAAATGTGAAAAATCTATTTTTTAGTAATTAGCCTGAATGTTCAATACTGTACTATTCCATGTATTTTAATATGTATCAATGCAATGATGCCAGTAAAATGGTATCAATATAATTCTCGCTTTGATACTGAAATGTACGGTTCATCGGACTTCCGACCTGTTTGTAGTAGAATATTGGGTTACTGACAAAGAATCGGATAACCATATATTTTGATCTTATTTCTTAAACTTCCCATAAATCCCTTGTCCCGGAAAAATATTGGATACTGTCTCTCCATTTTTCAAAACAAAGGTTCCATTCACCAATACATATTCAATTCCCTCCGAAAACTCCAAACCTCCTTCAAAAGTCGCTTTGTCAATAATGCTATTGGGATCAAAAACGGTGATGTCTGCATCGGCACCCACCTGTATCCTTCCCTTGAACCTCATCATGGGAGCTATACCTTCCAAACGCTTTGCCGGAAGCAGGGTCATCTTTTCGATAGCAGTATTTAAGTCCAGCACCTGATCTTCTCTGACATATTTTCCCAAAACTCTGGAAAAAGTCCCGGCGGTACGGGGATGGGCGAGTCTACTATATTGCATACCATCTGATCCGATGATCACACCGGGAGCAGCAATTCCACTTTCAATCCATTCAGGTTGCATCATATGCATGATGACTACTTGATTGGTTCTTCTATTTCTCGCAAAGGTTTCTTTTGTCAGTCTTTCCCCTGTAGCCACCAACTGCAAATCCCCATAATCAATGCCCAATCTTTCCTGCCAGCCTTCATTAAATATTGCAGTCATCAGGCCGGTGGAAGCAGCAGTGTAGGGATATAGTTCAGTGGTAATGTCGAAGCCTTTTTGGGCAGCTGCACTGACCATGTTCAAGGCAAAATCAATTTGCCCCAGCGACATGCTATTGATGTGAACTATATGTAAAGGCGCACCCGTCAGGACGGCATTGGCTATTACTTCCTGAGTCGCCAAAATATTAGGTTGGCGGTTGTGTGTAAAAATCAGGGCATCCAATTGACCTGCCATTTCAAAGACGCTATACATCTCAGCTGGCTTTGTGCCGGGCAAGTACCCAATAGGCACCCCTATTCCTATAGCTCCTTCCTCCAAAGAAGATTTGATATTGACGAGGGTTTGGCTCATTTCTTCTTGTGTAAGATCCTCTGTAAAGGAAGGGGCAGCAACGTGAATAAAGGATGCAATTTCTCGCTCATTAGCACGGACCATATTCAAAAGCTCCTCCACACCTTCCTCATACCTTCCCGTGGCCCTCAAGCGCTCATAAGGCCAATTAACACTCGCCCCATAATGGATCAATGCCTTGTCCTGCCGTGATGCATACCAGGCACCCGTATGTTCTATTCCCCATTCCAGCTCCAAAGCTGTCGTGACCCCATCATGGAGTTGGTATTCCTGTTCCACATTGCTCATGCCATGCACATGCAGGTCGATAAATCCGGGGGCAACCACCATGCCGCTGACATTGAGGGTTTCCTTTCCCACCAGAGGATCGGAACTGATCATCATTATACGGCCATTTTGGATACCTACATTCCTTATAGCATCCAATTTTGTTTCCGGATCGATGACCCGGCCTCCTGTCAATACAATGTCGTATTGGATAGGAGATTGGGCAAATGCATTTAAAGAAAGGGTAAGAAAGAGGATTAAAAATATGTTTCTCATGGTTTTACCTTGTTAGATTAATTGTGGGTTCTGTTTAGCAGGGATTTTATAAAAGTCTTCGTTCCGCTAACTAAAGTAAGATATGAAAATCAATGTCGGCAAATCGCCGACTTAGGACGAAATGCGCCAATTTCTTCCCCAGTGAACGGATTTTCTTTTCGAAGTGGGATTTGACCTATGCTGTTTAACCCTATTTTGTCAAGTTAAAGGGAAAGGATTAACCCTTACAGGTTTTCAGCAAAACCCTGAAAGGGCAATATAACCGAACGTAGGGTATTAGCCCTACGCTAAGAAAACGCTGAAGTCCTAAACAAAGCCCTGAAAGGGCGTAATATTTAAATCATCAGACAGTCATTAGTACAAATCACCTTCACATCATATTCAGTACCAATCTATGTGTGGGATTGATTATCCCACCCTTTCAGGGCTTATGGAATCTTCTACATGCTAAATACAGGGCTTCACCCTGTGTTGAGGTATCTTTGCCCTTTTAGGGCACTTTGGAATAAAATTATAACCCCACCTGTCAGGTTTTTAGACCATCGTAAAACATGACAAAGTAGGGTTAAGATCTATATTTAATTATTGGGATTTTTCGTAGGAGCTAACGGTTTATGAAAAGAAGATTGCTTTCTGTAATT
>CAZLJT010000413.1:0-2734 GCA_964559905.1 uncultured Aquiflexum sp. | reverse complement strand
TTCAGTGGTTGCCTGTTTGACCCCCATTCCTCCGTCCATCTTCACCTGAACAGCCTCTACCACTACGATGGCATCATCCACCACTATACCGATGGCAAGAACCAAACCTAGGAGGGACAATACATTGATGCTGAATCCCAATAAGGGAAACAACATAAAAGCACCTATGAGCGATACCGGAATAGCCAATGTAGGAATAAGGGTAGCCCTCCAATCCTGAATGAAGATATAAACTACAAAAATCACCAAAAGCAAAGCAATGACCAATGTTTCAATGATTTCAGCAATACCTGCTACGATAGGCTTGGTTGAATCCAAAGTGATGGAATGGCTGATACCTTCCGGATAATTTTGGGCAAGATTATCCATTTCTCTTAGCACATCTTCGGTCACTTTTACGGCGTTAGAGCCTGGAGACTGATAAATGGCCATCAGTGCAGATTGGGCTTGGTCAGTGTAGGTGAAAGCACCATAACTTTCTGTGCCTAATTCGACTCTAGCAATGTCCTTGATCCTGACCTGAGATCCGTCAGGATGTGTTCTTACGATGATCTCGTTGAATTCCTCTTCTGACTGAAGTCTTTCAGGCAACCTGATGACGTAAGTAAAGTCTGTACCGGGCGGTGCAGGCTCTGCACCAAGTTTGCCTCCCGGCACAATAGTACTTTGGGCTCTGATAGCTTCTGTAATTTCAGCAATTGTAATCCCCATTTTTGCAAGGATGTCGGGTTTCACCCAAATCCGCATGGAATAATCTGAAGATCCGATTACAGTCACCCGGCCAACCCCGGGGATCCGGGCGAGATTGTCCCTGATGTTGATCATGGAATAATTACCCAGAAATTTCTGATCATACCTTCCATCCGGGGATACCAGGGAAAGTAGCAATAAAATATTGGACATGGATTTTTCTGTGGTTACCCCCATCCGGGTCACTTCCTGCGGCAGCTTGGCCATGGCCGATGCTACCCTGTTTTGGGTAAAAACAGTATTCATGTCCGGGTCGGTACCAATATCAAATGTCACCTGTATGCTCATTGACCCATCATTGGCATTGGTGGACTTCATGTAGATCATGTTTTCCACCCCGTTGATTTTTTGTTCTAGTGGCGTAGCTACTGACTGTTCCACACTCACGGCACTGGCGCCTGTATAGTTTGAAGAAACACGCACTACAGAAGGCGTGATGTTGGGGTATTGTTCGATGGGAAGTCCTCCTAAGGCGACCAGACCGATGGTCACCGTCACAATGGCGATGACTATGGCTACTATAGGTCTTCTTACGAAAAAGTGATGTTGCTCTTGCATGGAAGCCTATTTTTCAGCGTTGAATTGAATGATTTCTATATTAACCTTTTGGCCTCCCTTTACGGTCATCAGACCATCTATCAAAACCTTGTCTCCTTTTTCAAGACCTGATTCGATGATGAATTTATCTTCAAAACTATCAAAAATTTTCACCTGTTTCTGGACCACTATATTTTCTGAATCCACCACGTAAACATTGAAAAATCCCTGAACTTCAAAAGCACAACGCTGAGGGATGACCAAGGCATTTTCCACCACGTTGACCATACTCCTTACTTTTGCAAATTGTCCCGGGCGAATGAGACCTTCGGGATTGGGGAATATACTTTGTATTAATATAGATCCTGTGGTGGGGTCTACTTCCCTATCAATAAACCTGAATTTTCCTTGAAACGGAAACAATTCACCATCTGCCAAATATAATTCCAAAGGTAAGTCCGCTTTTTTTGCATCTGTCGAAGACAATTCAATCACCTCCCTGGCCAAGGTGAGGTAATCCCTTTCACTTAAAAAGAATTCAACAATGACGCTGTCTATCTGGGACACTGTATTCAGAATAACCGGATTGGGAGACCTCCCAACATACTCTCCTACTTTTGCTTTTGTTTTCCCAATGATTCCTG
This sequence comes from uncultured Aquiflexum sp., assembly GCA_964559905.1. Taxonomy (GTDB): domain Bacteria; phylum Bacteroidota; class Bacteroidia; order Cytophagales; family Cyclobacteriaceae; genus Aquiflexum. The sequence goes on along the minus strand of CAZLJT010000413.1, from coordinate 803 downwards.
TGATAGGAGAATAAATATTCGCATAACCCAAGTTAACCTTTGACAAACTTAAACTGGCTTCAGCAGCCTTCAAGGATTCCTCAGCGGCTTCTTTTCTTGCAATAGCCGCATCGAGATCTCTTTTACTTACAGCATTGAGATCTGCTAAGGGTTGAATTCTCTCAAGATCATTTGTCGCATTGACCAACATGATCCTTGATTCAGAAAGGCGGCTTTGCTCTCTGGTGACATCCAACCTGTAAGGATAATCATCAATAGAATAAAGTAACTGGCCTTTGGTGACCCTCAGGCCTTCATTGAAGTGGATTTTCTCGATAAAACCATCTACTCTTGCACGGATTGGAATATCAGCCTTGCCGTATACCTGCCCCACAAAATCCTTGTAAATTGGAACAGTCTCCTGTGCAACTTCTACTGCTTTGAGATTTTGAATAAAGATGGTTTCCGTTTTTTTTTCACAACTTAAGATCAGAAGTGAAAAAAATACTAAGCGGATAGGGTGGAGAATTCCTTTCATGACGTAAGAAAATTTTTCAAAAATAATATTTTTTTTTTTTGGGGAGCACGATTCAAAACTAATTCCTTTGAAATTATATTTCCTATATCTTGGTCTTGACCCAAATTATTGAACTATCCATAAAAATGGCTAATTTTAGGCTTTAAACAAATTGTCTTTTTGAAAAAGTATTATGCATCTTAAAACTGATGACCTTACCCGGCTAGAAATTGTTTTTGAATCGGGAATGGTTCCTCCACCTTACAGCCATATTTATAAATTAAAAATTTCCTTTGGTAAAAACTTC
>CAZLJT010000412.1:0-2734 GCA_964559905.1 uncultured Aquiflexum sp. | reverse complement strand
CAGATGCGCTGGGTTCGATCCCGGGTGTCTTCGAAGCACCCCCTGCCTGGACACTCGCTGACAAGAACGACTCCGTCGCCGGCGACGGCTTTATTACGCTTTCAGGTATAGTGAATGGCGGGAAGTCCGGCACCTGGTCGATCAGCGCTTTTCCTGAGCTGACGCAGATCGCCATCGTCTTGAAGTCGGGTGCCAACTTCGCTGCCTTCCTGCTCGAGCCGTTCACGACCTCGGGAACCTGGGCAACCGACCGCGATCTTTCGCACGCATCGCTTTACTATCGTGCTTGCGTCGAAGGTGCCGCAGGCTGCGGCGTGAATGACGAGCCGCCTGTCGCCCCGATCCCGCTGCCGGCCGCTGGTTGGCTGTTGCTTGGCGGTCTCGGCGCGCTGGCCGCCGTCCGCCGTCGGCGTAAGGCCGCCTGACGTCGCAAGGCTTCATCTGACGCACGACCCCGAAGCCCCGGCCATCGCGCCGGGGCTTTTGGTTTTCCGGGGCTCCGAAGCGCCCGCGTATGCATCCAACGTATGCACGTAAGATGCACGTGAATCATACGCAAAGCATACCTTGGGTTTCGCCTTGATTTCAGGGGGTTGTGGGCTGTTTTCGGGCGATGCCGCATCCGGTGTCGCGCACGGGCTGTTGCACACCGCGCGCTGCCCCTCAGCGCGGTTGCAGATAGCTCAGCACCATCTCCACCGCGTGATCCTCACGCAGCTTTAGCCGGTCGGGCGCGCGCAGGTCGGTATCGAAGATCACGCTCAGTGTGGCGGCGTTCGACAGGTAGAAATACCCCAGCGCGGCGATCGAGATATACAGCTGCACCGGGTCCACGTCCGCGCGAAAAACCCTGTCCTTTCCGCCCCTTGCGATCAGCGTGGACAGTTCGTGGACCAGCGGCGAATGCAGCCCGTGCATCTCGGGCAGGGTCTTCAGGAACCGCGCCTGCATCAGGTTCTCGTTGGTCAGCAACTGCACGAACCAGGGGTTGTCCAGGAAGTGCCGGAAGGTGAAGCGCACCAGCCGCGCCATCGCCTCGACCGGTGGCAGGCGGTCCAGGGACAGTTCCCGCTCGCCCGCCCGGATCTCGCGGTAGGCTTCCGTCAGGACGGTGGTGTAGAGCGCCTCCTTGTCGCCGAAATAGTGATACAGCATCCGCTTGTTCATGCCCGCCCTTTCGGCGATGGCATCGATCCGCGCGCCCTCGAACCCGCGTTCGGCAAACTCGGCCCGCGCGGCGGTCAGGATCGCCGCCTGGCTGCGCGCGGCGTCGCGCTGGCGGCCTTTCGGCTGTCGCTCAGCCCCCATCTGCGGCCCCCAAGCTGCGGCGGAAAAGCCTTTTGGTGGAGCGGTTTACCGCCGGTATGCTCATCAGGATCGTCAGCGCGATGATGACCCACAGCACAGCACTGATCGGCCGGATGAAGAACGGCGTAAGGTCGCCGTCAGACAGCAGCAGCCCGCGGCGCAGGTTCACGTCCAGAAGCTTGCCCAGGATGATGCCCAGCACCAAGGGCGCCATCGGATAGCGCATCTCGCGCAGGATGAACCCCGCGAAGCCGAAGGCCAGCATGACGTAGACGTCGAACATCCGCTGCGTGATGGCGAAGGAGCCGACGACGCAGAGCACATAGACCACCGGCATCAACCGCTCGCGCGGGACCTGCAGCACCTTGACCAGCAGCCGGGTCAGCGACAGGCCGTAGACGGTGATGGCGACGGTGCAGAGCAGCAGGATGCCGACGATCTGATAAAGGAACGTGGGGTTTTCGACCATGATCATCGGCCCCGGCCGGATGCCGTGGATGAACATCGCCGCGATCAGCACCGCCGCCGCCGCCGACCCCGGCAGCGCGAGCGTCAGCGTCGGGATCATCGCGCCGGGGATGACGGCGGAATTGCCCGTCTCGGCCGCCACCAGCCCCTCGACCGAGCCCTTGCCGAACTTTTCCTTCTCGCGGCTCGCCCGCCGTGCGGCAGCGTAGGAGGCCCAGGATCCGATATCCTCGCCCACACCGGGGATGATCCCGGCGGCCGTGCCGATCACGCCCGAGCGGAGCGTGGTGCGCCAGTAGCGCAGGACATCGCGCAGGCGCGGCACCACCCGGTCGGTGCTGGCGATGACCGTGGGCACGACACGCCGCTTCATCACCACCAGGATCTCGGCCAGCCCGAACGCCCCGACCATCGCCGGGATCAGGTCCACCCCACCCCCCAACGCTGGCATGCCGAAGGTGAAGCGCTGATGGGCGTGCAACCCCTCCATCCCGATCATCGCGACCAGCAGGCCCAGGATGCCGGCGATATACCCCTTCAACGGGTTGTCGATTGAAGTGAGCTGCCCCGAGATCACCACGCCAAAGAGCGCCAGCCAGAAGAATTCGTAGGAGCCGAAGCGCAGCGCGATCTCTCCCAGCAGGGGGGCGAGCAGGGCCAGGAAGAAGATGCCCACTATGGTTCCGAGCGCCGAGGATGTGGTGGCGATCCCCATTGCCATGCCCGCCTTGCCGGCCTGCGCCAGCGGAAAGCCGTCAAGCGTGGTGGCAGCGCTGGCCGGCGTGCCCGGAATCGCCAGAAGGATGGCCGAGCGCGAGCCGCCGTAGATCGCCCCGGTATAGATCGCCATCAGGCACAGGATCGCCTGGTCGGGCGGCATTTTGTAGGTCAGCGTGACCAGCAACGCGACGCCCATCGTCGCCGTCAGCCCCGGCAGCGCCCCGATGATGATGCCCAG
>CAZLJT010000411.1:0-2757 GCA_964559905.1 uncultured Aquiflexum sp. | reverse complement strand
TTCGCCTGCGCCCTGCGCGCGGTGACCAGCGTGGACGGAATGACTGCGGACTACTACCCGTTCAGCCATGATTTCCTTGGTGAAACCGCCACGCGGATCATTAATGAAGTCAAGGGGATAAATCGGGTGACTTACGACATCACATCAAAACCTCCGGGAACAATCGAGTGGGAGTGAGCGGTCTCGTCATCGCCACACACCAAAGGACCACCCCATGACCCGCATCGCCCTTTCAGGACGGCTGATCTGCGCCGATGAGGCCGAGGCAGAGGTGCTGACGCGACACCTTGATGATCACATTCAGGCCAGTCGGGCAGAACCCGGATGCCTGCGCTTTGACATCACGCCGACCAAGGATGCGCTGATCTGGCAGGTGGACGAACTGTTTGCCGACCAGACCGCGTTCGATGCCCACAAGGCGCGCACCGCCGCCAGCCCCTGGGCCGAGGCGACGAAGCAGATCCGGCGCGACATCAGCCTGCGCACCGCCGCCGAATGAGCCTTGTCGGATGACCGCCGCCGCGCCCGAGTTCGAGGTCTACCGCCCACTCGCCGCCGCAGGCTGGATGGTCGGCTCGATCATCTCGTTCTCGGCGATGGCGGTCTCGGGACGGGAACTGGCCGCCGACCTCGATACCTTCGAGATCATGCTCTACCGCTCTTTGATCGGGATCGTGATCCTGGTCAGCGTCGCGCAGGCCGCCGGGACGCTGCGACAGGTCACCACCCGGTCGATGCACCTGCAGGTCATCCGCAACGTCAGTCATTTCACCGGGCAGAACCTGTGGTTCTGGGCCCTGACGATGCTGCCGCTGGCGCAGCTGGTGGCGTTGGAGTTCACCTCGCCGCTGTGGGTGGCGGTGCTGGCGCCGCTTCTTCTGGGCGAGCGGTTGACGCGGGTGCGCGCACTGGCGGCGACCCTGGGCTTTTGCGGTGTGCTGATCGTCGCCCGGCCGGATTTCGGCTCGCTGAACCTTGGCCTGCTGGGGGCCGCGGGTGCGGCAATCGGCTTTGCGGGTTCGGCGATCTTCACCAAGCTTCTGATGCGGACAGAGACCATCACCTGCATCCTGTTCTGGCTGGTGGTGCTGCAGGCGCTGTTCGCGTTGGTGATCTCGGCCGCTGACGGCCACATCACCTGGCCGGCGCCGGCCAGCTGGCCCTGGATCGCCGTGGTGGGCGCGGCGGGTCTGGTCGCGCATTTCTGCCTGACCCGCGCCCTTTCGCTGGCCCCGGCCGTGGTGGTGATCCCGTTCGACTTCGCGCGCCTGCCGGTCATCGCTCTGATTGGCGTGGTGCTTTATGGCGAATCGCTCGAGGCGCTGGTCCTGCTGGGCGCGGCGATCATCCTGCTGGCGAACTGGATCAACATCCGTGCCGAGGGCCGCCGTGTCGCCGGCCTGCGCGCCCTGCGCTGAGCGGACACTGCGTAACATTCCCATGACGCGGCGTCAGGAATTGACCGCCTTCTTCTACCGTTCATAGCATCCTTCAGCCGTCGACGTGGAGCAGGGACGGGAGGAGGAAATCGCGATGAAACAACTTGTATCTCTTGCGGGGGCACTTGCGCTGTCAGCCACCGCGGCTGGGGCCGGGGGCGTCGAACGCTCTACCCAATCCGTCGCGCTGTTGTTCGAACCTGGCAGCTATGCCGAATTCAACTTGACCGCCGCACGGCCAAGCGTCAGCGGCACTTTCCTGCCAACTAGCGCAGGCAGCGGCGATGTGATCCGCAGCTACACCTCGCTGTCCTTCGGCTACAAGATGTCGCTGAATGACCGTATGGACTTCGCCCTGATCGTCGATGAACCCATCGGCGCGGACACCTTTTATCCGACTTCCCCATATCCGATAGCGGGCTCGTTCGGTAAGATCGACAGCGCCGCAGTCACAGGCATCCTTCGCTACAGGATCGACGACAACATCAGCGTCTATGGCGGTCTGCGTTTGCAACAGGCCAAGGGGCGCGTCGGCATCGATTCACCGCTACTGCCGGGCGCCTATGGCATGACGACGAACACCGACCGGCGGGCGGGCTTCCTCGTCGGCGCAGCCTACGAGCGACCAGAGATCGCGATGCGCGTGGCGCTGACCTACAACTCGCGCATCACCCACAAGTTCGACTCGACCGAGACAATCGGCGGCGCTCCGGTCCTCGAGGATGGCTTCAGAACGTCGGTGCCCGAATCCCTCAATCTGGAGTTTCAGACGGGCCTTGCCGAAAACACGCTGTTGTTCGGCAACGTCCGCTGGCAGCGCTGGACAAAGTTCGATATTTCGCCACCGTTCTGGGTTGATACGCTTGGTCAACCGTCGCTGGTCTCCTACCCGCGCAACACCACCACGATAAACCTCGGCGTCGGCCGGCGGATCAACGAAAACTGGTCCATCGCAGGCACCGTCGGTTACGAAAAGGGGCACCGGTTCGAGACAACGAACCTTGGCCCCACCAACGGCCAGCGCTCCATCGGCGTGGCCGCCACCTACACGATGGACAATGTCCGCATCACTGGCGGCCTTCGCTACATCGACATCGGCGATGCACGGCCGCGGATCGGCAATGCCGTCTTCCGCAGCAACCACGCCATCGCCGCGGGCCTCCGCGTCGCCTACAACTTCTGACCCCGGTTGACCGCATCCCCCGGCCCGCGCATACCGGCGCGGGCCAAGCGGAGAGCGCGATGATCTACACCACCCCCGACGACTGGCTGCGCGCCCCGGAAAAGCGCGTGGCGCTCTTCGGCATGTCGGGTCTGG
>CAZLJT010000410.1:0-2779 GCA_964559905.1 uncultured Aquiflexum sp. | reverse complement strand
AGGGGACGTTGATGAGCGGAACGGGTTGTTCCACGCAGCCGGACCCGATTGGGCTCGCCGGCGGGCTCAATCTGTATGGGTACGCCGACGGCGATCCCGTGAACAGATCAGACCCATTCGGGCTTTGCAGTGCGCCAGCCGACAGTGTCGAGCTTGAAGTCACGGTCGATTGCGGCGACAACACCACGAGCACGAAGAAGGTGTGGGTCACGGAAACGATGTCCGCCGAAGAAATTACGGCTGTTCTTGAGGCCGCTTCTCGTCTAACGGGTGGAAGCGCCGAGTTTAACCCCTTCGAGGTCGGACTGATGTACCAGGGGGTTGCGAGAGCGGGAAATCTCTTCGTACTGCCATCCAGCGTCGAAGGATACCCGGTCTTAAACGGCGGGGCGACGCAAACGGGCGCGCAATCCGGTGCTGTGGCCTTCACTCGTCCGGTGATCTCCGCGCTGATGGGCGGAAATCTGGGGCAGATGATCGGCAAGTTTAATGTTGCCAATATCGTCGGGCACGAGGGGGCGCACCTGCTCAACGCGGACGAGAATCAGGCATACGCTCTGAGTTGGGGGTTCAGGCCGTGATCAAGCGTCTAGGAGCTTCCATCCTTGTCCTAGGCGCGGCACTTCTGTCGTGCGCACGAATGAACGATCGGTTGCCTGCGGGATCGTGCGGTGACCTCAGCTACTGGAGCCTTCCGGCAACTCTCGTACTGCACGAGCATCCAAGCGACACGCGCACGGCTGAGGAATTGCAGACCCAAGCGCGGATTAATCTCATCAAGAGAGCCGCCGAGGCGCAGTGCCGAGCTCAGTCGGGCCAGTATCCAGCGTCGCTATCTGCGCTTGCGTCGCCCCCTCCCCGAGTGCGCGCTGCGGTGGGCCGCTGTGTCGCCGACACGCTACTGCTAGCCGACGCTTGGTCGCAACCGATCGAGTACCGGGTACTCGCCAGCGGCGGTCTACTGATTCGCTCGTCGGGCCCTGATCTGCAGCTGGGAACCGCGGACGACATCGGACTTCCCGCGCCGAACTCCGCCTTGAGGCGCGCGTTTGAGGTCGAGACTGAGTGCCATCGCGAGTAGCGCGCGTAGCGAGTGCGAATTGTCGGTCACTCTCATGGCGATGGGCTCGACGGGGTTTGAGAACATCGACTCCGCGCGCGTCTGTTCCTAGCCTAACACATGTTCTGCTGCGGGGCGCCGGCCCGTCGGCAGCGAAAATGGTTGGGGGTGGATGTAGATTGTCTGGATGGCACTGCGCTTCTCCTGGGACCCACGCAAAGCGGCCGCGAATCTCCGCAAGCACGGCGTGGCTTTCGAGGAGGCCAGCACGGCCTTCGGCGATCCGCTCTCCATCACTGTCCCCGATCCCGACCACTCGGCGGACGAGGAACGCTTCGTGCTCATCGGCGTTTCGCACCAGCAACGCCTCCTCGTCGTAATCCACGGAGAACGGAGCGAGGAGGAGGTGCGCCTGATCAGCGCCCGGCTGGCGAATCGACGCGAACGACGCGATTATGAAGGGTAACCCGAGCCGCCCACAGGGCACCGTTCCGATGCGAGACCACTACGATTTCAGCAAGGGCGTCCGCGGCAAGTACGCGAAGCGCTTCGCTTCGGGCACCAACATAGTACTGCTCGAGCCGGACGTGGCCGACGCCTTTCCGACGGCCAAGGCCGTCAACACCGCGCTTCGCAAGGTGCTCCGCACCGCTCCGCCGCGTCCTCGGCGCACGTCGAAACCACGCAAGGCATAGCAACGACTGGTGCGCTCGGCCGTCAGCGGTGGTGGACTGGGTGCCATCGGAGTGCTGGAGGGGATGACGGCGAGCGGGCCGCAGTGTGTGCGAAACCGGTGCTATGATTTGGCGACGGGGCTGTCCACGCAGCCGGACCCGATTGGGCTGGCTGGCGGGCTCAATCTGTATGGGTATGCGGGCGGGGATCCAATCAATCGGCGCGACCCGTTTGGGCTTTCGCCCGACACGCTCGAATCGGTCACGGTTGAGCACGTTAGCAAGGAAATCCCCACGCAAGCTGTGCGATCGGTCTGTGTCGACAAGAGCGTGGCGGGAGCTGTTCGGAACATCTTCGCAGAGGCTTCTGCGGCTGGCATTCCGGCGACGATGAACAACGCATATCGCGGCGGCTTTCAGGCGGGAACCGGAGGTCGCCCTTCGGGCGGATCAGGTAGCGCACACCTCGCCGGCTTCGCTTTCGACATCAACAGCTCCGCGCTGACACCCGGTCAGCTCGCAGAGTTCACGCGGATTGCCGGAACGCACGGATTTAGCGCCTTGGCTGGTGATGCAGGCCATTACGTCGCAAATGTGGGCGCGGCCGCGGTCTACGGCTCCCACCAAGCGGGCGTGAGCGAGGCAGCTCGGAGCTACGCTGCCGGCGAGTGCGTCGACCAACAGGAAGCAGCTACCGTGCGGAGTCCCGAATGATGAGTAGCCATCGCATCCGATCGCTTCTTTGCGCACTGTGCGTCGCAGTCGTAATTCTCCTCGCTGGCGCGTGCGCCACCCGAACCGCCAGTGTAGGATGCTTCGGTCCCGATGCAACTTCGTGGCGCGTGACGATGCGCGACTCCGTCAACGAGTACGAGATGAAGGGTGTCATTGAGCTTTCGCGCGTGAACGGAACCACACACCTTGTTGGTACTTCGCGCGACGGCGCCAACGAGCTAATAGATTACCCCGTGCGAAACCTTCGAGTGGTGGGCGACAGTGCCTACTTCGCCTTCGCTCCAATCGACGTTCAGGTCGCTGTCGGATG
>CAZLJT010000409.1:1872-2779 GCA_964559905.1 uncultured Aquiflexum sp. | reverse complement strand
AGGGCCTCAGAGAGAACGGCGTGACTGGCTATTCCAAGGAGGATGTACTCGATGGAATCAGAATGGGCTTGGTCGTAAGCTCGATGCTCAGTTGCATCGCTACTGTGTCTACCGACCCGACCATCGTTTCGAAGGAATGCGAGGCACTCGGACTAGACTGGAAAGACGTTTGGTTTAGGCGTCACAATCGGATGATCGTCGATCTCGATGCCGAAGCACTAGTCCGAAGCATCTGACAGGCGGCCAAGGGATTACAGCTTATTGCGGCTTCGTTGTTATTGAAGCCACCAGCAAATTCCGCTTCCACCCATGAGCTGCCGCTAATTGGCTCCAGGCGGCATCTGAAAAGCCGACAGGCCGCTTTCCTAGCTGACCAGCTAAAAGCAGACTGACTGCGAACGACCCAATTGCGGACATTTGTGTCGCAGCGTCTCTGACAGACTATTGTCAGATCTATCTTTTCAGTTAGTCTTCCTCGGGCGGGTCGCGAGAGAGGTGCAGATGTACAAGGTCTCGCTGACTGAAAGCTATTTTCCTGCGCAAGCAGATACGCGTGAACAGGCACAGACTCGCCCCGATGAAAAGGCCTTACGCGAAGTGCTACCGGATGGCCAGATCGGCCGGGAGTGGACCTTTGCGGATATGGAACGCGATTGCGCAAAGCTGGGACGCGTTCTCGCTGCTCGTCATGCACCCGGTGCCAGAATCGCGATCTATGCTACGAATTGCCCCGAATGGGTGCTCACGCAGTTTGCTGCCGCGCTTGCGGGATTAACGATTGTCACTGTCAATCCAGCCTATGTTTCGCGAGAGCTGCGCTACGTGGTCGAACAGTCTGGCGCAGAAGCGATCTACCACGGGCCGGATGCGCGTGGCACGCCGCTCCGTCCGATCATTGATGAGGCCT
>CAZLJT010000409.1:0-1862 GCA_964559905.1 uncultured Aquiflexum sp. | reverse complement strand
ATGTGCCCGGTGCTTTGCGCGACACAATGCCCGATCATATTCTTCAGATCCAATATACCTCGGGCACCACTGGTTTTCCGAAAGGCGTACTGCTCAAGCAAGGCGCGGTGCTACAGAACGCTGCTGACATGTTCGCCCGTTGGGGGTTTGAACCCGGCGAACAGGAAATCGTAACGACGCCATTGTTTCATGCGGCCGCATCTGCGCAGATCTTTGGAGGTCTTGCCATTGGCGGAACTATGGGGATCTTCCCATTTTTTGACCCGGTAATGGTCGTTGAAGTTCTCGAACGAGAGCAACCCGAATTTGGCGGCGGTGTCCCCACGATGCTGGTGATGATGATTGAGGAAATTCGGCGTTCAGGCCGCAAAATGACCGGGGCCAAAGCACTGATGAGTGGCGCGGCGTTGGTCTCTCCCGAATTGGCCCGGAATGCGGAAGAAGTGTTCGGCGTGCCAGTCCAGGTTGTTTACGGCCAAACAGAAGCATCACCCTTGATCACCATGGGCTGGCGCCATGATAATGACGTAGATCGCACCCAGACAATTGGCCAGCCATTGGCCCATATGGAAGTATCCATTCGCGATGTCGTCGACAATTCAATTTGCCCCTTGGACACCCAGGGCGAGATTTGTGTCCGTGGTTATAATGTCATGGCGGGTTATAACGACAATCCCGAAGCCACTGATTCAACCATTGATGCTGAAGGCTGGCTGCATTCGGGTGATCTGGGGACCATGGACTCGCGCGGATATCTGAGGATTACCGGACGGGTGAAGGAAATGATTATTCGCGGCGGCGAGAACCTTTTCCCTGCCGAAATCGAAAACACCATGATGGAGCACCCGGCTGTCGTCGAAGTCGCGGTTGTTGGCGTGCCTGACGAGAAATGGGGAGAGCAAGTCGCTTGCTTCATGCGTAAGGCCGAGGGCATTGACGCCCCTGATGAGGCCGAGCTTAGGGCCCATGTGCGCAAGCAACTATCGCCGCAAAAGACGCCTGCTTATTGGATATGGGTGAACGAGTTTCCCCTAACCGGCTCGGGCAAGATCAAGAAGTTCGCTATGGCCGAAGCATTTGCAAACGGGGAGTTCAGCTAAGCTACTTCCTCTAATTTCTGCTATGCTACGAGGTCGAGTTCACGCCCGATTAGTAGCTGCCCTTCATCAGCCCTTGAAACCATTCGGAGAGCGTGCCGGTGGCTTTTCCAAAGCTACTGGCCCAAAGCGGCCTGTCCGCTAACGACCCCATTGCGGACATCACATCCACCATGACAACCTCATGGCGGCCTAAGCGCGGGCCAATCCGCTTTAGCGGTCTAGTCCTGGTGTGCTTCTTCGTAGTGTCGCTGCAGCCACTCGGCCCCGTAATCATTTGATGGATCGCGCATTATCGAATGGACGTGATTGGATTCGCCTTCGCCAGATGCTTCGCGAACATAGTCGATCAGGACAGACGGCCCCTGCACCCGAAACATGAAGCGGCCTCTGGGCTCATCGGTCGGCCCCCACCAAGCAAACCGCAGAGTCTCGGGTCCGTCGGCTTCGATTGCGGCGCGTTGTCGAGTAGCAGCCTCGTCCGACGCATCTCCTAGATACTCGTCGAGTAAGCCATCCAACAGCCTGCGCTGAATCGGATTAAGATCGGCAGCCTTGATACCAAAGGGCGTTTTGTGGCTTTGCTGTTTGCCCGGCCCGGCAAAAATATCGCTATCGACTTCTGCTTTGACGACAGCTTTGGCGATTTGGGCTTCATCCAACGACCGCACCAAACTCAGCGCCCTGTCCGCTTCGTGCTGCAATATCTGCCAGCCCGCATAGCGCCCCTCCTGAACAACCTGCGGATTGGCTCCCAGGAACATT
>CAZLJT010000408.1:1518-2784 GCA_964559905.1 uncultured Aquiflexum sp. | reverse complement strand
CCTTTTCTGCCAACTGAGCAGATTGACACATATGTTCTATCTGGGAAACAGGTTCTCCAATATAATCAGCCTGTCCGAATTTTTTATATAGGCCAAATACTTCATCAACCCTTTCTCCTTTTGATTTTCCAAACACATCCATATCAAATTGTTTATAAATACTAAATTAAATCAGAGGCAATGATTAAAGAAGCAATTTCTGTTAACAAATAGTTAACTATCACTTATTATTTTAGATAAAAACCAAAAGGTATTCCACAAATTGAAAAAAATACATTTACTGTAGAAGCCTCTTTGAAATACTTATAGAATTAACAGAAGGATAATGATGTTATTTATTGACGAAAATATACAAAAGTTTATTTTTGCTAAACATTAATTAAAATTCTAATCAGTAATCAGGTTAATCCATTCATTTTAACCCTAGTCGTCATTTTCAAACTACGCCCATTCAGAAATATGAAAAAATCGATAAAACTGGCAGTCTTTGACATGGCAGGTACCACTATCAAAGATAACAGTAACGTTGCTGCGGCATTTCAGGAAGCATTTCTTCATCATGGTTTTGATAGGGTTACTTTGGAAGAAGCCCAAGAAAAAATGGGCTACCCTAAACCTCATGCGATTAAAGATATCTTAACTCAGCATATATCCAACCCAAATGAAATAACAGCGAATTTGATTTCGGCTATCCATGATGACTTTGTCAGCAATATGATTGAATACTATCGAAACAATCCCGGTATTGCAGCTATGGATGATGCGGAGGAAGTCTTTGCCGAACTCCAAAAAATGGGGATAAAAGTAGGATTGGATACTGGGTTTAGCAGAGATATTACTGATGTGATATTGGAAAGGGTCGGATGGAAAAACACCCCTTTAATTGACATAACTGTATGTAGTGATGAGGTCGAAAGAGGCAGGCCATATCCTGATATGATACAGGCAATGATGAAAAAATTCGGAATAACCGATCCCAAAGAAGTAATCAAAATTGGTGATACAGAAGTAGATGTGAATCAGGGACATAATTCCGGATGTCACATGAGTATTGCCGTGACAACAGGTGCATTTACAGAAACCGAATTACGAAAGCATCACCCAACACATGTGGTTCATTCATTAAGGGAGGTTTTGGGTTTGGTTAAGGAGATGTGAGATTGGAGATTTGAGAATCAAGAGCCAAGAACCAAGAGCCAAGAAGCGAGAAACGAGAGGCGAGATTAGGTTAACCTTTGAGGTCTTTTTCCAGACCTCGAAGGTTTT
>CAZLJT010000408.1:0-1418 GCA_964559905.1 uncultured Aquiflexum sp. | reverse complement strand
TGTTTCTTGATCAATGGATTCCCGTTGGGTTTGATCTGGGGATTGGTTTTTCATTACCTGGAAGGAAGAAAGTTTACAGAAATGATGGGCAGTATTCTGGCTGTGAGTTTCGTCTTTTCTTCAGGTTTGGTCAAAACCATTGGCAAGTACCTCTTGGATGAATGGCATGTCAGTGAAAATTGGATGCCTTTTTGGACGGGTGGTCTTTTTGTACCCCTACTTCTGATTTCTGTTATTCTTTTGAACCAAACCCCTGCTCCATCTGAACAGGATATTTCCTTGCGTTCAGCCAGGAAGCCCATGTCCAAAGCTGAGAGAAAAGCTTTTTTCAATGCCTTCAAGCCCGGGATTATAATTTTGGTTTTGGTCTATGTTGTATTGACTGCTTTAAGAGACCTGAGGGATAATTTTGCTGTGGAAATCTGGGAAGCATTGGATATAGTGGTAAGCCCTGCACTTCTGACCCAAACTGAAATTCCAATTACCTTGCTCTTATTGTTTTTGATGGCTTCCTTGGTTTTGGTCAAAAACAACCAAACGGCCCTTTTCATCAACCATTGGATCATTATAGCTGGTCTTGGTTTGGCGGTAGTCTCGACCATTTTACTGAAAATTGGAATCATCTCCCCATTTTATTGGGTAGTAGGAACAGGTACGGGGATTTATATGGGTTATATTCCTTTTAATTGTTTGCTTTTTGAAAGATTGATCGCCGCATTCCGCTCTGCCGGAAATGTGGGCTTTCTGATGTATCTGGCAGATAGTTTTGGATATTTGGGTTCGGTGGGGATTGTGACCGTCAAGCAATTTGGCATTTTGGAAAATATGAGCTGGTACAATTTCTACTCACAGGTAATCCTCATATTTTTGAGTCTGAGTGTAGTGCTGATACTTTATACGCTCTTATATTTTAAAAGAAAATTAAAACAGCCAGTCACTTTAACTCAGGAAGAAGTCATCCTGAAAACAAGCTTTAAAACCAATTTCAAAAAATGAATCAATCAGCAATTGTAATAGGTGCGGGAATAGTTGGACTTGCCATCACAAGAGCCTTGTCCAATAAAGGCTGGAAGGTGAAAGTCATTGAAAGAAACCCAAGACCTGTGGGTGCATCTATCCGGAATTTTGGAATGGTTTGGCCTGTTGGTCAGCCCCAGGGAAAGACTTTTGACAGGGCAATCCGGTCAAGGGAGATTTGGTTGGAAATGAGCAAAAAGGCCGGGTTTTGGGCAGAGGAAACAGGTTCCCTTCATCTGGCTTACACTGATCTTGAAAATGAGGTGATCGCTGAATATGTCAATGCCATGCAGCATCTCAAATCTGCCCATCCCCTGAACCCTGAACAAACAAAAGCTAAAAGTCCCGCAGCCATTATCCAAGGTTTGAAAGGAGCACTTTGGACAGAGGAAGAAATGATT
>CAZLJT010000407.1:2605-2819 GCA_964559905.1 uncultured Aquiflexum sp. | reverse complement strand
GGATTTTGGCTGTAGTCAAAGTCAGAAACAGGGTGGCAAGGGATCTTCATGATGATATGGGTTCTACCTTGAGTACGATCAATATTCTGAGCTCTATGGCCAAAACCAAGTTGAATTCCGATCCGGTCAAAACCAGTGAGTACATTTCCAAAATCTCAGACAACAGCCAAAGAATGATGGAGGCAATGGATGATATTGTCTGGAGTATCAAGCC
>CAZLJT010000407.1:0-2595 GCA_964559905.1 uncultured Aquiflexum sp. | reverse complement strand
GAAAAGGTGATCGCCAGGATGCGGGAGTTTGCCACCAATGCCATGGATGCAAAGGATATAGATTTCAGGTTTGAGGTAGAAGAAGAAGTCTATAAAGTAAAACTGCCAATGGACGCCAGAAGGGATTTATTCCTGGTCTTTAAGGAATCTGTCAATAACTTGATCAAATATTCGAAATGTAGCCGGGCTTTTATTCATTTTTCATTGAAAAAAGGTAAGCTTCATATGCGGGTGCGAGATTATGGTCAGGGTTTTGAGATGGATGAGGCCGATTCAGGCAATGGATTGAACAATATGAAAAAAAGAGCGGAAAGTATGGGCGGAGAACTCAGAATCACCTCTGAAAAAGGCGAAGGTACTGAGGTGGTGTTGGATGTGAGTGTTTAGAAGGAGGAAAGATGAGTGATGAGGTTGGAAATTAAGATTTTAGAGGGTAGATTTTTGATTGTCACTATCATCGGTCATCCAACATCTGTCATTTTGCCCAAAACCACTCCATTATGTGATTGAAGCCTTTATTCCAACTTTATAAATTTGTCATAAAATACCTCAGCCATGATAAAAGTTTTGATTTACGTAGACAATCCACGGCTTTGAGAGGGTTGACCATACTGATTGACGGTGGTGAAGGCTTTCAGGTTTTGGTCAAAGGATATTCCTGAAAATTATTGCCTCGGATATGTTTACTGCCATGGATATAGTAAGAAGTCATATCAAAAAAACTTATGAGAAACTCAATCCAATAAAAGAGGATAAATCCAATGGACTTACCCTCATTAAAAATTTGAGGCAATTTTATCGTCTGATCACTTGGGCTTTCTGGCCATGCCAAATAGTGGGTCGGTGCCAAGCCAAATAACTTTGGTGGATCTGATTGATATATTGTTTGTCCCTTCTTTTGGTAGAGTTCAACTTTTTGCCTGGCAACTCATGGATGTGAAGCAAGTTGAGATCATTATCGTAGATTTTGATCTGAGAATATTTTACTCCTCTCTGAGTTTCTACAACCCAAAAGGTACCGGAATCGACCGATTGAGAATAGGTGACATTTGAAATTGCTATGAACAAGATCAATGTGATAATGATGAAGTTTTTCATGGTTAAATTAGTTTTGGTTACAAAAGGCTTAACGGGATATTAAAAATGCATTTTCCAATCGTAGACATAGAATCAATTCCAATCGAAATAGATGGTGAAATAGCAGACGGAAATCTTTCGTCTACTTTATCTGCCCTTTTGTCGACAAAATTGGTACGATGCCATCAAAATTTTAGAAATTCAATACTTGTAAGTGTAAAAAGGACGATGGAATCATTTGTTTTTTCAGAAAAGAAAAGTTTGAAGTTGCTGAGACATTCAACATTTTGGTTAACTGCCCTTTTTTTTCAAGGAGTCATATATTCCACAAAATTTGAAAACATTTTGGAAGGATTTTTTATCTCATTTGTTGAGGCTGTATTTTATTTACCTTGTCATTTATTTTTAACTTATAGCATCATTTACTATTTAATCCCAAAGTTTCTCCTAAGGGAAAAATATGCCTGGATGACCATCGGTCTCCTTATATGTATTTTCATCACGGCTATCATTACAATACCGATTTCCAACCATATTGTATTCCCCTATCGTGCTGAACATACCATGATTTTTTACCCAATAAACAATTTCTTTTATGGATTAATGGCAGGATTCAGAGGTTCTTTGACTATAAGTGGATTTGCAATGGCCATCAAGCTTACCAAACTTTGGATCAGAAAAAAGCATGAATCTGAAATTTCTGAGAAGGAAAGATTAAAGGCAGAACTCAATTTTCTCAAAGGTCAGTTACAGCCACATTTCATCTTCAATACACTGAACAGCATTTACTATTTGGCTTTGAAACGGTCGGAAAAGACACCATTTTCCATCATGAAACTATCCAATATTCTTCGTTTTTCACTCAACCATTCTGATAGAATTTTTATTACTTTAGAAGAGGAATTAGCACTTATTAGGGATTATATTGACCTTCAGAAATACCGTTTTGAAGACAACCTTTCTGTGTATATGGACTTGGAGGGAGAGGTAGATGAATTATGGATTCCCCCTTTATTATTGCTTCCCATCATTGAGAATGCATTTAAGTACGGTACGAATGAACTCGGAAAAGATAATTGGATCGGGATTTCCGGAAATGTTTGCAAAGGGACATTGGAATTAAAAGTAATCAATTCGATCGCCAATAAAGAAAAGCCTTCTTCAATGGGAATAGGTCTAATGAACGTAAAAAAAAGGCTTGCAATCCTCTACCCAGGTCAATATAGCCTTGAAACTATTCAAGGTTTAAACGAATTTATTGTCAATATCAAAATCAACTTAATCCATGAACCCCGGTAAGATTTATACCTGTATTATAGTTGATGATGAGCTTCATGCAAGAGAGGTGATTAATAACCATCTGGAGTTGCTTCCCTCTCTACAGCTTTTGTCAGCTTTTGACAATAGCATTGACGCTTTGAACTTTTTGTTACAACATGAGGTGGATCTTTTATTCGTAGATATACAAATGCCCAAAATACTGGGCACCGACTTGGTAAAAAGCTTGGCGAACCCACC
>CAZLJT010000406.1:0-2826 GCA_964559905.1 uncultured Aquiflexum sp. | reverse complement strand
TGGCAGTGGTTTGGGAAGTATGTTTGGGGAGAGGAGATTGAGATGCCTTTGGAGGACTAGGGTTAAAAAGTGTGGTTAAAGGGGGGCTTGATATTTGGTTTGAATAAATTGGAGTAGTTGCATCCGCGAGTTATCAGGAAATCCCCTGTCACTTCCAATTGCAAAGACTTAACTGAGAAGGGGATTTGATCTCAGTTTTTAAAGCTTTTGTTTTGTTTTTTCACTTTTGTGGTTCAAAAGATTTGGCTTTTTCCAATAAGCCAAAGTTTGAAATAAAAAAAAGGAAGACAATTGCCCTCCTTTTTTATTATTGTCTTTTTTCTTTCAATCATTTCTTCCAAGTAGCCTTTCCGCCTTTGGCAGAATCCACATTGATGCTGTAATTGTTGCCTCCGGTCACAACCCATCTCACTTTGACCGCTCCCATGCCTGGAATATTGGCCACGGAGATTTTTTCAGGATTGACTTTTTGCTCTGAGAGTTTATTGAAATCTTCATTTTCTACTACAAACCCTGCCAGAACTTTCGCGCCTGAAATTGTGATGTAATCCGGTCTTTCTATTTTGTATTTCAGATCCTGACTTGAATGTGTTGGAATCAAACGCTCATTATAGATGGTAGCAGTGATTTCTTTTAAACCACCACCCAAATCTTTTTCATTTACTTCTGACACGCTCAATTTTGGGGTATGATAGGCATGGAGAATGGTGAAAGCTGAGTTTCTATGTGCATCCTGTTCCATCAGGAATCCGGGATGAAGTCTGCCGAAGTTTTTCTTAAATCCGCCAACTTCTATCTTGCCATATTGCGGATGGTCGTATTCTTCCCAATTCACAAAGGCATCTCCAAAAGTAAGGTATTGATCCACTTTCATTTGTTCATCCTGATTGCCTCTCCCGGCATTCTGATGAAAGTACAGATAGGAGGTCATCAATTCATTGGAGTAGGTGAAAATACCCCTTCCTCCGTAGAACCAATCCAATTGTCCACCGAACACGGAATAGAGATCTTTGTAAACCACCAAATATTTGTATCCAGGCATAAACTCTTCACCTTTTTTGGCAATAGCATCATAGATGCGGATATCAGTTTGGTTGTAAGTTCCCAAATCTTCTTCAGCACCAGGGCCTCTCAATATCATCCCACCATAATTGTGGTAACTCTGAGCGCCGGCAATATTGGGGTGATTCAATACAAACTCTACCACAGCCCTGTTTTCAGGTACGGAGAAAGGATATCTCAATGCACCTCTTTGCACATAATCCGGCTGCCAGTTCCATCCCCAATCTCTATTCGGGTCATAATATCCTATACCGTCATCATTTACGACTCCATCACCATCTCTATCGATACCTTCATAACCCAACATTTCATATTCGCCTTTTTGATCGGCTGCCACAGGGATAAGCTTTCTGGGATCCATTTGGTCTTTTACATACCTTCCAGTAGGTGATTTTCTGATCATAAAAGTGATGTGGCCATCTCCATTAAGATCGTCAAAAGGATCTTCGCCCGCGATTCCATCTCCATCATTATCTAAAATCATCATTCCTGATCTTGGGGAGTTTAGGTTATTTGCTTCCTTGATAAAATAATCATGTGCATCAGGATTGATGGTAGGAGCAATATAGAAGGTTTTGTCTTTCAATAATTCTGTAATGAATTCCAGTTCACCATACATCTCAGCAAGATACCAAGCTGTGTATAATGTAAATTCAGTTCCCTGAATTTCATTGGAGTGAATATTGCCATCTATCCACATAGCGGGCTTTTCATTTTCTTTGCCAACGTTGAAGTCCGTGATCGTGAGAACCCAAATATCATTTCCCTGAAATGATTTGCCGATACTTTGCAATTTGACCAAGTTCGGGTGTTTTTTGGCCATGTCTTTCATGATTTCCTCTAAGGCAAGATTGGTGTGGTACCTGTTCCAGGAAACCTGAACCTTTGGGTTGTGTGGTGTACCTATGGCACGAAAGTACCTGTCCTGTGCGACTTGGGCATCAGTCTCCTGTATTCCTGCGAAGCTGATTGCGATTCCTAAGGCAGCTGTATATATCCAGTTTTTGATTTTCATTGTAGTGTCGGTTTAGAGTTTCACATTGAGAGTTGCGATACCAGTATGGGCCGCACCGGCTTTGATGTCCACACTACCTGAACCTTTTACGATCCATGTAAGTGTGGTTTTTTCGTATGCTCCCAGTTTGTTGATCAATTTGATCTTGTCGCCTGAAATCAGGTCTTTGGCATCCCTGTTGATGTCTACCCTGATTTTTCTCAACCAACGCGATTTTTCACCCATTTCAGAATGGGTAGGTAAGGCTGAATTATTGAAGAGGTCAGCTGTGATTCTGGTAAGCCCATTGCCGAGTTTTTCTGTATTTACATTGTGAAACTCCAGTTTTGGGCTCATTGCAGCTAACTTCAAAATGAAATCGGTATGTTCTTGGGCGATTTCATTTACTTTGTCAAATGGAGGATTGTACATGACAAAAGGTCTTATTCCACCCACTTCCACTTTTTGGTTTGGAAAGTCAGGATGATTGACTGCTGTCCATGGTACAAAAGCATTATTTATTCCTTCTTGTGCTGCATAGGCAAGAAAGTTTGCCTCAGCATTGCTTTCTAATTTGCCATCTTCTCCCTTTACTTCAGGAATCCACCATCCGGGCGTACTGAAACTTAGTCTTCCAAAATGAAAATAAGCCCACTGGAAAAAGTCTCCATCAGTCCCCTGATTGGTCTGATTGAAAGCCTTTTGGCTTATGGATTCATTATACATACCCGAAACCATGCTGTTGATTGCTACATCCTTTTCCAACATAG
>CAZLJT010000405.1:0-2827 GCA_964559905.1 uncultured Aquiflexum sp. | reverse complement strand
TGTCTACCTTTTTGAATTGCCAAAAATGCAAAAAACACTCTCTTGGCTTGCTCCTTATGGACGTATGGCACTTACAAATTATGTATTTCAATCCCTGATCGGCACATTCTTATTCTTTAATTGGGGCCTTGGGTACATGGGGCAATTGAGGAATATTGAACTTCTACTTATTGCCTTTCTGATTATTGGCGCACAAATGATTATTAGCTGGTACTGGCTGAAAATATTTAAATATGGTCCCATTGAGTGGCTATGGCGATCACTTACCTATTTAAAGGTACAACCATTTATAATTTCACAACCAATTCCGGTGGTGATCAAAGAGAAATTAGATTAATAAAGAGTGGAGAAAAGCAAAATGCTACCTGTTCAACCATATTTCCAATACCTCGTATGAAGAGATTATATCTTTATTTACTCTTAATTGTACTTACAACTCCATTTGTTTTTAGTCAAACAGGAAATGAGCGTATATTCTATTCTTCCTACAGGCCTCAGGGTTGGGATATTTGGATTGCTGACAGCCAAACAGGGAAAATTGATCAGCTTACTGACCATGATGCTTTAGAATATAACCCGGTAATTTCCCCAGATGAAAAATGGATCGTCTTTACCTCCGAGCGATTGGGAAATCCAAAAATATTCATCAAATCCCTGAGGGAAAAGAGTGAAACCCGCCTATTGATAAATCATGATTCTTCCATGCAAGATCAGGCAGTAATTTCTCCTGACGGAAATTGGATTGTATTCACTTCTACTCATGAAGGTCAATCTGATATTTACAAGCTACCTTTTCAACCCTTTGAGACATTAAATGTTGAGGATGCTATAAATCTTACGCGTCATAAAGGAGGCGATTTCAGGCCTTCATTTTCACCTGATGGATCACAGATTATATTTTCAAGTGATCGAAATCACCCCATTAAAGCTCACCCGGTTTTTGTCTTTGCTATGAGGCGAACGGGGGATATCTATAGCATGACAATCGATGGGGAGAATTTAAAAAGATTAACAAAGAATGATCATTGGGACGGAAGTCCCTGCTATTCAGATGATGGGAAGAAGATATTTTTCTACAGCGGTCCCAGAAATTCCTGTAGAATATATTCGATGGATACTGAGGGCGGAAATCAGGCAGCAATTTCTCCTGAAGGAATAAATGCCATTTCACCTTCCATATTAAACGATTCGACCTTAGTCTTTACTTCATTCCAAAATGGTGAGTTTCGGCTAATGGGTTTGAACCTAAAGACCAATCAAGTAGATTCCCTTTTCAATTCCACCTCAAATTTTTTAGGGGCAAAAGCCAATAAAAATGGATTAATTACTTTTTATGGAGGTCAGGCCCCTTCGGAAATGGCTTACAATTTAGGAGGATTTGAAGGTGATTTGTTGGTTAAAGGATCTCCTTATTCCATAGATCTGAACACAAACACAGTCGATCTATACGCAGTTCGCAGGGCATTTGCCGCCCCTCCAAATCCCACTTATCATACGCTTATTTTTGATAACACCGACGTAAGAGGGCTGTCAGATGCGATGACTTATTGGGCCTACAGCCTGCTAGCCATCATACTTATCTATATTTTATTCGTTGGAATAGGCAATCGAAACCTTCACACTGCCAATGAAAAACCTGGGGCGTTCCTTTTTTTCAATGTCATGGCGGTTGCAATTCTTGCTTTGTTGGCTTTCGTCCTGTACTATTTCTATATTGATCAACTTGCTCCAATCAATACTGTGCGGGCTTATCTTGGGTTAATAGCCTTATTTTTAGCCATATGCATTGGTTTCGCTCATAAAAACAGAACAAAGATTTTGTTTGGACAATTAAGAAATATTTTTCTCTTTAATCTTGCGAGCACACTTTTTATTATCGTTGTTCTTCCTTTGTTGATCCAAATCCCCATACGTTTTTATGAGGTAAATTATAAGACAAATGAAGTAACCTCAATTTATTCTTTTATCAAGCCATCTAATTACAATCCTTTAAATGGGATGGTTATTGATACCAAATTTAATCCGTCCGGAAGCGACCTGATTTATTCTGTGGGCAATTTCAGAGGTGGGCCATCAAATCAAGGAGATGTCTTCTCTCTTAATTTAAGCTCATTGGAAACAACAAGACTTACCTTGTCAGATTTCAATGATGGGTTTGGAGATATCACATCTGATAAATCAAAGATTGTTTTTAGAAGTGGAAGATCAGGCTTTTTCGATATTTACTTACAAGAAGGTAAAACCATTCAAAACCTCACCTTGGATGAGCATAGAGACAATTTTCCGATCATATCTCCTCAAGGGCATAAGATTGTTTTCTGCTCGGATCGCTTAGGTACTGACATAGAAGGCAAAGTGAAAACTATGGATTTATTCCTTTCTTCCCTCCATGAAGATGGAACATGGAGTAAACCAAAGAGAATGACCGATGATGTAGGTCAGGATGCCCATCCTCACTTTTCTCCTGATGGTGAATGGATCATTTATTCCTCCGAAGAAGGTGGCATAAATGATGAAGAACCATTGGTTCAATCTGTGATTTTTGGGCCTCAGATTTACGGTGAAATTTTTGCCATTCACATCGACTCGGATAAAAAAATCAGACTGACGCATAATAAATGGGAAGATGGAGCGCCACTTTGGGCCAAAGGGATATGAAAAGATTAATGCATGATTCAAAATAACTGACCATAAACCTAAAAACAGATCAAAGTATGCCTATAAAATTGACCATTGGTTGTAAATTATAATCCGAATATGGAATCGAAAAAAGACAAAGGCATTGATCGCCGGGAATTTATCGAAATAAGTGCAAAAGGTGCCGCTG
>CAZLJT010000404.1:0-2834 GCA_964559905.1 uncultured Aquiflexum sp. | reverse complement strand
CGATACATACCGGTTTTTAAGCGGACTGACCGGAAGTCGGCCTTATGTGGAGCTCAACATAAGGCCGATTATGTAGATGCCTCGATTATGTTGAGCCGTGTGCGGCGTCGTGCGCCAACCGCCCGACTGGTGCGGAAGGCGCCGATTTCGCACTCCACATAATCAGAGCGTGCGCAGGAAGTCGATCAGCGAGTCTGGCGCCCGATAGCGCCGGAGCCTGGCCAGTGCGCGTTCCTTCATCGCCAAATCGGCCTCGACGTATTGATGAGTGGTTGCCGGACTCTCATGACCGAGCCAAAGTGCAATCACGCTGATGTCGACGCCGGCCTGCAGCAGGTGCATTGCCGTCGTGTGGCGAATCACGTGCGGCGTGATCTGGCGTTTCGCCAAGTCGGGACAGGATTCCGTGGCAACTTGGACGGCGCGTTCCAGTCGCTGCATTACGTTCCATCGCGACATCGCTTGGCCATTGCGATTGGGCAGCAACGGCGAGTTCGCATCAAACTGCGAATTCCGCCGGAGCCAAGCCCGGAGCATCCTGACGGTCGAACGCCACAGCGGCACGCTGCGCTGTTTCCGTCCCTTACCGTGCAGATGAACGCAGGCGGCCCCATCGTCGAGAACCACCTCGCCGACTTTCACGCCGACGATCTCTGAAACCCGCGCACCGGTGTTGTAGAGCAACAGCAGCAACACATGATCCCGTTGGCTGAACCACGTTCTATCCGGCGTCCCGATCACCGCCAACATTTCCTCCCGGGACAGATAGCCGAGCATCGGGCGCTCGAAGCGCTTTGCCGGAACGCCGAGCGCGTGTTCGATCACCTGCAGCGATGACACATCGCGGTGCGCAGCGAACTTGAGGAACGAACGCAGCGCCGCGAGACGGGCATTTCGGCTGCGCACGCTGTTGTGCCGATCGCGTTCCAAATGATCGAGGAAGGCCATGATTAGGTCCGGCGTGATGTCGGCCAGCGTGAGCTGCGCCGGGGAGCGACCAAGGCGCACCTCTGCAAAGCCCAGGAAGAGCATGAAGGCATCCCGGTAAGCGGCAACTGTCTGCGGGCTGAGTGCGCGTTGTTGCGTCAGATGCTCGACAAAGAAAGCTTGTAGGAGCGCGGGAAATGACGGCGACGGTTTGGGTTGCCTACGCATCATCATCTCCTGCCAGATCGGCGAATTGCTCGAACCGGCCGGCAGCGATCGCCATCAATTCGGGAACCGCGGTGAGGTACCAGTACGTGTAGAAGATCTCGGCATGGCCCATGTAGGTCGACAGCGCCAGCATCTTCTGGTCGACATCTGCACCGTCGGCGTACCAGTTCACCAGCCGCCGCACGGCGAAGGTATGGCGCAGGTCGTGCAGCCGTGGTGCTTCATGTCCGCCGCGATTGACCCAGCCGAGGCCGTCGCGCAAATCGATGAAGACACGGTGCGCCTGCCGCTCGCCAAGCAGCAGCCCCAGACGACGGCCGCGACTACCGATCAGGAACGGCGTGCCGTCGGTCGTCGGAAGATGCCGCTCGCGTTGTTTCCGGTAACGCGCCAGTGCCTTGACCGTGCTGGGATGGATCGGCAGTTGCCGGGACTTGGCGAACTTGGTCTGCCGTATCGTCAGCATTCCGTGCTTGAGATCGACATCCGCATCGCGCAGATGAATCGCTTCGGAAACTCGCAGCCCGGTCGAGGCCATCAGGCCGAACAAGGTTTCGTAGGTGTACGGCCGAAGGCTGCCGGCGGGGCCGAGTGTGCGTGCCGCCGCGAGCAAGTTAACGATCTCGTCCTCGCGGTAGATGTGGGGTGCCACGCGGCCGGGTTCCGGGCCGAAGAGTGACGTCTCTGGAACCTCGGTGTCGGGCTCGAACTGCTGCAGGTAGCGGATGAAGTGCCGCAGCCGTCCCCAACTGCGCGCCCAGGTGCCCGCATCGCCATGACCATCCTTGCCGGCACGTACCCATTCGACCATGAGTTCCGCCGTCAGCGGACCCCGATGGCGCTTGGATTCCACGAAGCGGGCAAAGCTGGAGAGGAAGGTGGCACGGGAGCGCAGGTGGAAACCCTGGCGGCGACGCTCGGCCAGATAGTCGTCGATTCTGGCCTGCAAGCTTTGGCGTCGGCTCATGATTCGCTCCCCGGCCAGGGCAGCGCGACACCAGCAAGGTTTGGCGTATCGAGCTTGGCGTAGATCCGGGTGGTTTCCAGAGACCGGTGCCGGAGAACATCGGCAACCTCCTTGAGTGAGCCGCCGTTCTCGACAAGGCGACACGCCAGTGTGTGGCGCAGTACGTGCGATCCAGAACCAGGTAGGCCGGCCCGTTGGCAGGCGCGGCGGATCACGTTCTGGATCACATGGGTTGTGATTGGGATGTCACGCGAGTCGCGGCGGCAAAGGAAGAGTGCCCGGCTCGTGGTTGCCGGGCGCTCATGCTCCAGGTAGTCCACAAAGGCTTGTCCGGTGGTCATCGGCAGCGGCAGGATGTCCTGTCGTCGCGACTTCGTGCCCTTCAGCATGACCGTGCCTGCGCGCCAGTCGATGTCGTCAATCGACAGGTTCGCGATCTCACCTGCACGCAGCCCCATGTCCAGTGCGCAGCGGACAATGGCATAGCCTCGCCGGGGCCTGCGCCCGTAAGGGAGTGCGGCAAGCAGCCGTCGAACTTCGTCCGGCTTGAGGGCGCGTGGCAGCGATGCAAGCTTCCACTGCACCGGCGAGGAAATGACCGCGATCAGACCCGCAACCGAGTCGCCGCAGATCGTCCGGTAGCGGAGGTAACTTCGCAAGGCGGTTGCGACTTGGGCGGCCGCCGAATGCGATGGGCTGTCCCCCAGTTGCC
>CAZLJT010000403.1:0-2837 GCA_964559905.1 uncultured Aquiflexum sp. | reverse complement strand
ACAAAACAGGTTTGGTGAAATTCAATTACCAAGCTTTGAGAAAAAAGAAAACAAAACCTGTCGTAAAAATCAAAAATATCCGAATAAATGAACAGCCGATTAGTTGGACTTCCCTGCAAAAAAGCAATCATAAAGATGAGCTTTCCGATAGTTCAAAATCCTTGGCATATATCACCGATGAAGTCAGGGTATTTGGTAGGCAACTCAGCAATGAAGAAAGAAAATCCCAGCAAAAAGAATTCTCAAAAATACAATTCTCAGAAATCAGGAGATTTGAAAATTTTCCTGAAAACCTGATACTTCCTTTCTCTCAAAACCAAATCACCATAGATTTTGGGACGGATGAACTGGTAAGACCCAATTTAATGGAATACAGGTATATCCTTGAAGGGTACAACAAAAGTTGGAGTCCTGTCATAAAAAACAGCCTTGCTACTTTTGGCAATATTACTGAAGGAGATTATGTATTTAAAGTGATAGCAAGATATACCGGGCCTGCCGAAGCTGAGGGAAAAGAATGGTCAGAAGAGGCTGTCTATAGATTTTCCGTCCTTCCTCCATGGCACAGAACATGGTGGGCCTATCTGATCTATTTGATCATTCTTTTGGTGGGTATCAATAGGATAAATAAATTCCAAAAAAACAGAACTATCCGTAAAGAAAGAGATCGGATCCAGCAAAAAGAACTCGAGCAGGCCAAGGAAATAGAAAAGGCCTATCTGGACTTAAAAGTTACCCAAGCCCAACTCGTGCAACAGGAAAAACTTGCCTCGCTCGGTCAACTCACAGCCGGAATCGCCCACGAAATCAAGAATCCGCTGAATTTTGTCAATAACTTCTCGGAAGTGTCGATTGATATGATTGAGGAGGCAAAAGAAGAAAGAAGCAAGAGCCAGGAATCAAGGGATGAGACACTGGTAGATGAAATCCTGGAGGATATCAAGTCCAATCTGGTGAGAATCCATCAACATGGCTCACGTGCCAATAGCATTGTGACCTCGATGCTACAGCACTCCCGCGAAGGCACAGGTATCATTGAACCCACTGATCTCAATGCCCTGATCAAGGAATATGTCAACCTTTGTTTCCATGGGATGCGGGCCGGAAAAAAATCCATCAATGTTGGCATAACCTTGGATTTTGATCCTGCAATCAAAGAAGTGCCCCTGATCAAAGAGGATTTTACAAGGGTGGTAATCAACCTTTGTAACAATGCATTTGATGCGATGCGGGAGAAGGTTTTAAAGACGGAAGACAGAAGACGGAAGACGGAAGATGGGAATTCCGAAAACATTAAGTATGATCCTAAATTGAAGGTGATTACAAGTTTGAAAAATGGTCGGGTTCGGGTGGCTTTTGAGGACAATGGTCCTGGAATCCCGGAAGAGATCAGTGACAAAATCCTTCAGCCTTTCTTTACCACCAAAAAAGGCACTGAGGGGACGGGATTGGGGCTGAGTATTACAAATGATATTGTGAAGGCCCATGGGGGGGAACTAAGTATAGAGAGTAAAGATGGAACAGGAACAAAGTTTATTATTCAATTACCAATACAGCCGAAGTGATGATGCAAAGAATTTTAATGGTACTGTTTTTATTTTTGATCCAAGATTATTGCCTTGGTCAAAACCTAAGGCAATGGGACGGAAGAATTGATAGTCTGCAAATTCAATATGAAAATGCTTCTTTTGATTCTGTCAGAGTTCAGACTGCCATAAATTTAGTGGGTGTGTTAGGCAACAAAGCTTGGATTACAACCAATACAGGTCAATTTGCTGTGGCTTATGAATCCTTTAGGAAGGCCTTTGATTTTTGGGAAAATCCGGAAACCATCAAACTTTTTGAGAAAGTCAATCATGATAAAGAATATGAAAAAAGCTACTGGAGCGTCCTGGCCAATTTAACTTTCAATTATGGCCACCTGATGGGGGCAACAGGAAATAGCGAAGAACGGCTATACTACTATCAAAAAGCTTATCAGATAGCCAAAGAACGGGAAGATATGATGAATACTGTTTTTTCCTTAACTGGATTGGCCTTCGTATATCTCAACAATAATGAATTGGATTCAGCTCAGATGAAAATTGAAGAAGCTAGCTCCTACCCACCGGAATTTTACAATTTCGAAGGATATCCTGAAATTAAATACATTGAATGGTGCAATCAAGCTTGCGCTGAAGCTGAACAGGCCTGCTTTAAACGCTTTTTGGGATGGTCTCAAGGATGCCACTGAAAAGGACTACCCTGTGGGCAAAGCCATCAATAATCTTGGATTATCTGAGGCCTACAGATATCTCAATAATATGGATTCCAGTTATTTCTTTGCAAGACAATCCATAAGGGAATTAAGGAGACTTCGAGAGATCCAGATGTTTGAAATAGATATTGCCTCAGCTTATCAAAACCTTTACGAACATTTTCAATATTTCAATCAGCCTGACAGTGCTTTCAGATATTTGGAATTGGCCTTGGCAGAAAGGTCAGTTTTAACGGATAGAAAGTTCGCCAATATGGCAGCTTTTCAACAAGTACTCTTAAAACGAGAGCGAGAACTCAGTGATCTTGAAAAAGAAAATCTTGCTATTCAGAGTAGATATCGAACTTATTTATTTGTGCTTGTAATGATAGTGTTTTTGTTCATTGGGGGTATCCTTATTCGGGCCAATCGCCAAAAACAAAAAGCTAATCTGCTGCTTTCAAGGCAAAAAGAGGAAATTCAATCCGCTTTGCATCAGCTCAAATCCACCCAAGCCCAGCTCATCCAATCCGAAAAAATGGCCAGTCTTGGCGAACTCACAGCCGGCATCGCTCATGAGATTCAGAATCCCTTGAATTTT
>CAZLJT010000402.1:0-2865 GCA_964559905.1 uncultured Aquiflexum sp. | reverse complement strand
AGTGCCCGTGGTATCAGTATGTGGAGCCAACATGCTCCTGCTAAACTAATCCACATGGTTCAGACCGCCGCCACTTACAATGACCTTACATTTCGGTTCGAGGCACAGGAAATAAAAGCATCAGCAGTAGGCTTGGGTTTAGTTCAGAAATTAGACCATAATCTGGATGCAGTATCAGTGACTTTGGTACCTATGCTGGACAAAATTTACAATGAAATGATGCTGAGAGCCTCAGGCAGAGGTGAAGATCCGCATAAGTGGGTCAATCCTGCGCTCTATGGGCAATGGATTCAAATTGGCTTTGCGTCAGCTTATGACTATTTATCCAATGCCATCGTAGATTTTGATGGATTTATAGGTGTGTTTTATGCCATGTGTCATCCAGAATATAACGGCGGAAACAGGTTGATTTACCCCAATCCAGTGGGAATTTTTATTACAAGTGCCAAAGGAGATATGTTGGGTTTTCATGCGGTTTCCTTACTTCGTGTTGACATGGACCAAAAAGGGATTTACCGGGCATACTTTCTGAATCCAAACAATGAAGGCAGGCAAGATTGGGGTCAAAATATCAAACCATCTGTATATGGCACTGGAGAAATATACGGCGAATCATCTTTACCATTACATGAATTTGCAGCAAGGGTTTACGCCTTTCATTACAATAATTTGGAGGCAAAAGAAAAAATGGAAAACGTTCCAGACTACGAGGTAAAAAGAATAAAAAATTTAGCAAAGGAAAGTTGGGGACGTTCTTATACTTGGCTAGAAACAAAAAAATTATGGTAAAACACTCTTCAAGGATTGAATTGAAACAATCCGCATATAAAAACAACATTAACTTTATAAGAAAAAAGATCGGTGACAAGGTGGTAGTATCATCGGTAGTCAAAGCAAATGCCTATGGTCATGGAATCAGGACATTTGTACCAATGGCTGAAAAATGTGGCATTAATCATTTCTCAGTTGCCTCCAGTTTTGAAGCAGAGGAAGTTCTAAATGTATGTGCAGCCTCAAGTCGGATTATGATTATGGGTATCATTTATGAAGAGGATATTCCTTGGGCTATAGAAAATGAAATTGAGTTTTTTGTCTACAATTATGAGCGCTTGCCCAAAACCCTCTCTGCCGCAAAAAAAATTGGAAAAGTTGCGAAGGTACATATTGAGGTGGAAACAGGTGCTAATAGAACCGGCCTACCACAGAAAGACTTTCTCAAAGTATTGAGCTTTTTAAAGAAAAATGCTGACCATATTATTTTTGAAGGCCTTTGTACACACTTTGGAGGTGCAGAGTCCATTTCAAATCAGTTTAAAATCGATATGCAACACAAGCGCTACAAGGCTTTTCTGAAACAATGTCGGGAAAAAAAGATAGAGCCAAATGTAAAGCATATCGCTTGCTCGGCGGCAGCTCTTGCAATGAAGGACACGGTATATGATATGGTAAGAATCGGTGTTGCCCAATATGGCTTTTGGCCTAGCCCTGATATCTATTATGCGCATTTGCATGAGACCAATAAGAAAGCAGATGCTTCTCTTAAACGAATTTTTTCTTGGAAAACAGACATCATGGATATCAGGGATGTAGAGCAAGGAGAGTTTATTGGTTATGGAACCTCCTTTCAAGCTACCCATAAAATGACCATTGCTGTCATGCCATTGGGCTATTCCAATGGTTATCCAAGGGCTTTGTCCAATAGAGGACATGTATTGATTCATGGCAAAAAAGCACCTATTGTGGGTTTGATCAACATGAATCTATTTATGGTGGACATTTCCCATATCAAAGAAGCGGCACTTGGGGATGAGGTGGTACTTATAGGTAGACAAAACAACAATGTGATCAATGTTTCAAGTTTTACCAATAGTACACAATTGCTGAACAACGAAATGTTGAGCAGACTGCCTGCTGCAATTCCCCGGACCGTTATAAAATAAATCCTGAATTTAAAGTACAAAAAAAGAAAGGGTAAAAAGATAGAGCATTATTGATGCTAACCTTTTCTTTTCTTTTCCTCTTTAACATTCACCTATTGACAAAGAAATACCTTATCCGGCATGCATTTCCGCTACTTTGAGGGTTCTTTTCTGCTGCTATTCGAATTTGCAATACATGTTCACCTGTTGCCAATCCTGCCCCCAAGGTATAATACCAGGGAAGGTGCAGGCCGGCGCTCCAAAAGGTGAAAAGATCCTGCTTTTGCCAGTCATTGCTATCGATTCTATATTCGATTATGCCTGCATCAGGACCGGCAGCGACAGCTATGCCAACCGCATTTCCTCGAAAGGTAAATTCCAGTAAGTCACCCTCTTCTTGGCCAACAAGCATGGGAACGTGCACATAATTGGGACGTGTTCCCTTTCCATCTTCTGGTTTCCAATTTTCAACCATCTGCCAGCCAGATAATACTTGGGCCTTTTTAGCTTCAATCAATACGCCGTTATCATAATTTGCAGGATCAATTGGTTCGGGTAAAACGTAACGCTCAATTTTCTTGTCTCGCGCTACTGTTTCGGACCAGGCATTTTCCAGAAATGTTTTTATAGAGCGAAAATATACCCCCTGCCCAAATGGCGAGGGATGGAGATCTTTAAAATCATCCTCCCAGGAAAATTCACCTGCATCGATACGTTCAGTCACCTCTTTCGCCAAATTTATAGTTCCGACTTGGTAATGAGCAGCTACTTTCTCATGATTTTGAATGACTTCCGGCACCTGTCCCAATCGGTAACTCTCGATTTTTTGAGGATCGACAAAATGCATGATGACGATATCTGTTGCAGGATTATTCCGACGAACATGCCGAACAATTCCTTCCATTGCCCGGACCTGTTCCTGACTGCTTCTTCCGTTCGTTGCATC
>CAZLJT010000401.1:0-2884 GCA_964559905.1 uncultured Aquiflexum sp. | reverse complement strand
TCTAAATAAAATTCTATCTCTAGAATAGGTGATTTTCTTTTTGTTTTTAAGTTCGTTCATGACGGCTGTCGCTGTTTGCCTGCTGGTATCAGCAAGTTTTGCAAGATCTTCATGGGACAGACATATTTTTAGCAATGTTTCATCTCCAAATTTCTGACCTGCTTTTTGGGCAAGTTGCAGGAGCGTTTCTTTGATACGATAAGCCGCATCTGTGTTTATTAGCCTTTTGTGTCTGAGGTTTAACCTTTTAAAATCCTCTAATACAAGGGCTGAAAGACCAGCAATGGAATTTGCGGTGGTGTCAAAATGTATCTCGGAGAGTTTGATAAAATAGATTTCGGTATCATCACAAAGTGAGATGGCAGAATTATTAGAATACACTTCAGGCTGAAATAGTGCATCCCATTCTCCAAAAATCTCGCCTTCAGTTTTGATCGCGTGGATTACTTGTTCACCTGATCCGGTCATTTCACACAACTTCACAGCACCGTTTTTCACCATGAAAAGCTTATTTGCCAATTCCCCCTGTCGGTAAACTGTTTGGAATTTTCCCATTTTCTTGAAGGGCAGAAACATCAATCCGACAGGGAAGATTCTTTTCCCTGAAGCGTAATCGGATAATTTATTGATGTGATTCATTTTGTTGGGGGTTTGAGGTTGTAAAAGATCCCGATACCAAAAACTCCACCTGAGTAGATATTCTTTCTATCAAACAGGAAGTCATTGAAATTGCGGTAGGTAAGACTCAGATGAAATTCTTTGTAGACCGGCGCGCTGAGGCCCAAAGTGTAACTTGTGTATTCAGTGCCATCCCCTCTTACAAAATCCGTCACTTCGGTAATTTCATCAACTGAGGTCAATCCGTTCATACGGACGTTGAACCAGACTTTATCTGCAATTTTATAACCCAATTCCACCCCAACAGCAACCTGATCGCTGAATGAAATTCCATCATATTGTGTCCTGTAATTGTAGGATCCAAACAAGGAACCATAAAAAGGAAAATCTCCCAAGACAAACGAAGTGGCCAATGTAGTCCAGACATTGAATTCACCGTCCCCACTCGGAAGATTGATTCTTTCAAAGTCATTGACAGTACTGTTGGCAAAATTATTGGCCCTCCCTGTCGGAATTTCAGGAGCAACACTGATCGCTAAGGGGAAATATTTCTTCAATAAGGAATGTTTGAATTCCAGTCTCAGGTCACCGAGACCTGAGACAGTTTCGGTAGTTTCAAATCCATTGAAGTTCTGTAAAGGCAAATTCGCAATGATGGTGAATTTGTCAGTCACCCCATATTCTCCATAAAAGACGATGCTTTGCTGGTGAAACCTATTGGTCACAAGCCTTTCTCCATCAAGAGTGAAGTAATCCTTGGAATTGAAAGTATAAAATGAGGTTTGGAAAAAGCCTTCCCCTTTTGTTTTTGTCCATCCGCTCTGACCACTGGCTTCCTGCACCACAAACACCAATGCCAAAATCTGAAAGAATTTTAGATTTTTCATATGTCGAGATTTAAGCGTCCCAATTACTCAGGGATACTGATGGGAAATTATTGCAGCCTTGCATTTCCAAATGGAATGCCCACTGATCCGCACCAAAGTATGACGTGTGAATACTTCCCTAAATCAGTTCCCGATGGTATTCTGAAGAAATTTTCTCCTGCATTTCTAACAGGACCAACCAACAATAAATTTGGATTGCCATTTCCCGGATCTGGGGTAAAAGTATCCGAGGTAGAGAGATAAACCGTCACAGTTCCTGTTGCCAAGGCTGTCCGGAAAGCATTGTTGAACGCCAAAAAAACTGTTCCTTGGGTATCGGTACCAATAGTGGCCGTTCCCGCACTTCCTGCACCGTTTTGGTCTATAAAAGTACCGGAACGCTGTACTAAAAGGGTCCCGTTTGGTAATGCAGAATCGATGATTATTGGATCTGTGTCTTCAGAACATGCTGCAAAGATGACAACAGCTAGAAATAGAATTACTTTTTTCATAAGAGAATTGATTTTGTTTAGGTCAAAATTGCCCAAGAGATATCACAAAAAAATCACGAAAAAGTAAAGTTTAAGATTTCAATTTCCACTAAGCCAATTATTTTTTGACTGCTAAAAAAAATCATCAATCCAGTTAATTGTGATCCCTACTTCAATTATGTCTAGATATTAGTTGGGATTAGATTTGACTAAACTTTACGTATTTGTGGCATTTTGAACTGTTTTTGACCACAAAAGACACTAAGGCAAAAAAGCCTGATTGTAAAACGCCTACTTTATTTGGCAATAAAACCTGAAATACAATTATGGTACAGCCTCTTTCAAAAGCAAAATCTTATCGATTTCAAAATAAAGCAATCCTAAAATAAATCTCAGATGTACTGTTTATTCAATTTGTCCAGAATCTAGCAAAAAAAAGTCCTTGGAATTCAATCCAAGGACAGGTTTTTAATAGCTGAGAAGCTCTTCTAAAGTTTTAAGAAAATTATACCCGGCACATAATCAAAGCCTGAAACTCAAGCTCGATTTAAAATTTCCGATATTTTCCATCAAGAAACTGATTGGCTCCCTTTTCGGCAAATTTGGCTTTTTTGCTGTCCCAATGCAGGGTTTGGTTTGGGAAACGACCCGCAATTACCCCTAATAGTATCGTTTCGGTAAGCCTGGCCGAATAAGAAAAAGGAGCGCTGCATTCATCTTTACCCAAACAGGCATCCACAAACTGATGGTAGTGTTTTTTGCTCTCTGAATCATAATCCTTTACGGGTGCTCCCAAATTAAAAGATTCAATATCCATCTTTTGGTATTGTCCGTCGACAATAAGCCTTGGGAGTTGTTGGAAGTGAGGCAAGAGCAATCGTCCTTTTTCCCCCATAAACATGGCACCTT
>CAZLJT010000400.1:0-2888 GCA_964559905.1 uncultured Aquiflexum sp. | reverse complement strand
GGAAACTCTGCGATCTGAAACGCAAAAGTTGGAATCCATCTACCAAAAGAAACTGGATGATTTGGAAGAACTGAAAAAATCAATCTTGCAAAAGGCATTTGCGGGGGAGTTGAGAACTGAAAAGGGGGTGGAGGTATGAGAAGACATCCCTTTGAACCCATCATTTTTCGGCATTCCAAATCCTTACTGATTGGAACTTTGCCACCGGAAACAGCTCCGTTTTACTTTTCCAATTCACCAAAAACAAGGTTGTGGGATATCCTGTATGCCATAGACAAAGATGAACATACGGTTCCCAAGAATAAATATCTGATTCCAGAAGAGGAGAAAATCAAAATTTTAAAAAACCTTTCATTGTCTTTAACGGACATCATTTTAGATTTTGACAGAAAGGATATGAACTCGGTACAAGACAACGATATTATTCCGTATTCCTAAAATAATATAAAATTGCTTATAGCTGACACTGAGATAACCCAATTACTTTTTCTCTACAAAAATGCAGCATTGTGGTTTCTTCATTCCCTAAAAGGGGAGAACCCTGTCCCAATCAATCAGATTCGAAATGAAATTCATTCACCGGAATTTCTTACATTTAACTTAAACAATAGGGAGATCTCTTGCACAGTTTTACCCATGCCCCTGAATAGAGGTAAAAAAGGAGAAACTATGATTTACAAATTGGGAATTTATAAAGAGCAAATCCGATAATCGAAAATGTAATAAGAGAAGTCATTATAAAAAATGAGCGATCAGGATAAAAATAACGAAGGCTTTATCCCCTCCCATGGAGGTTACCGCAATCTGTTCAGTTATCAGAAAGCAGAAATCATCTATGATGGGACCGTGTATTTCACCAATCGCTTTTTTCATAAATATGACCGCACCGTAGGACAAATGGTCCAAGCCGCCCGCAGTGGCAAGCAGAATATCGCAGAGGGCAGCATGGCTTCCGCCACTTCCAAAGAAATGGAAATCAAGCTTACCAATGTAGCCCGGGCAAGTTTGGAAGAGTTGCAGATTGACTATCAGGACTTTTTGAGAACCAGGAAGCTTCCTATTTGGGAAAAGGATCATCGCCTAGTGGCCCGCGTCCGTGAGTTGAACAAGAGTGTCCCCACTCCAACCTACGATACCTTCCAAAAAGCCATCGAGCACCAGGACCCTGAGATCTGTGCAAATGCCATGATCACCCTAATAAAAATCTGCACCTATCTGCTTAAGCAGCAGATAAAGCAATTGGAGATTGCTTTTATAAAAGAGGGAGGATTGAGAGAAAGGATGACGAGAGCTAGGATAGAGGAGAGGAAAAAGAAGAAGCCTTGACTATTTAAGGGACAGGTGGGACACCTGGGACGGCGTTCCACTAGTCCCAAAGGTCCCACAGAAGATAAAAAGAAAAAAATGAACGAATCAGAAACCCGGGCAGAACTTATAGACCCCAAGCTAAAAGCTTGTGGATGGGGTGTTGTGGAAGGCTCTAAGGTCCTTCGGGAATACAATATTACCGCAGGTAAGATTCAGACTGGTGGGGGTAGGGGCAGAAGGGAAATTGCTGATTATGTGTTGGTGTACAAAGGCATCAAGTTGGCGATCGTAGAAGCCAAAAGTGAAGTGCAGGAAGTAGGGGAAGGGGTGATGCAAGCCAAAAAATATGCAGAGAAACTCCAATTGGAAACCACCTACAGCAGCAACGGAAAAGACATTTACCAAATCTGCATGAAAACAGGGGCAGAGGGTTTGGTAGCCGATTACCTCAGTCCCGAAGCGCTTTGGGACAAGACCTTTCCTTCATCAAGCCCAAAAGACGACTCAGCTATTGTACCTGCCGAAGTATGGAGAGAGAAATTTGCACATGTACCCTTTGAAGACAAAAGCGGTACTTGGCAACTGCGCTACTATCAGGAAATAGCCGTTAAAAACACTTTGGAGGCTTTGGCCAGGGGGCAGGACCGTATTTTGCTTACCCTTGCCACAGGTACAGGAAAAACCGCCATCGCTTTTCAAATAGCCTGGAAATTGTTTCAGACCCGTTGGACGGTCCGACAGGCCAACCGGCCCCATGAGTCGGCAAGACGTCCGAGGATTTTGTTTTTGGCAGATAGAAATATATTGGCCGACCAAGCCTACAATTCCTTTTCTTCATTTCCTGAAGATGCTTTGGTCCGGATCAAACCCAACGAGATCAAAAAAAGCGGAAAAGTGCCGACCAACGGCAGCATTTTCTTTACCATTTTTCAAACCTTTATGTCAAGCTCAGGGACGGAAAAGGAAAATGATACCATCGAAAATAATGAGTTCTTAATGGCTGCTGAGCCCCTTGGAGAATACCAAACCTCGAGATTTAACTTTGGACAATACCCAAAGGATTTTTTTGATTTTATCATCATTGATGAGTGTCACCGTGGGGGTGCAAATGACGAAAGCAATTGGCGGGGCATTTTGGAATATTTCAGTCCTGCAGTCCAATTGGGCCTGACCGCCACACCCAAGCGAAAGGACAACGTGGACACTTACCGCTATTTTGGCGAACCTGTCTATATCTATTCGCTGAAGGAAGGTATCAATGACGGTTTCCTGACACCCTTCAAAGTAAAACGCATCAAAACCACTTTGGACGATTACCGCTACACTTCGGACGATACCATTGTGGAAGGAGAAATTGAAGAAGGCAAACTTTATGAAGAAAAAGACTTTAACCGCGCGATTGAAATTGTAGAACGAGAAGCGAAAAGAGTAAATATCTTTTTAGATGAAGCCAACCAAAACGAAAAGGCAATTATCTTTTGTGCCAATCAAGCACACGCAGCATTGATAAGAGATTTGGTAAACCAGGAAAGATTTAAAAGGCTTGGTAAATTGGCTGGCGGGCAGCGGCACCCTGAGCT
>CAZLJT010000399.1:0-2906 GCA_964559905.1 uncultured Aquiflexum sp. | reverse complement strand
ATTATAAAGATATCTCTATTGCAGGCAGGTTGATGACCAAAAGAATCATGGGTTCTGCCTCCTTTGCAGAAATCCAGGATTCTACCGGAAGGCTTCAGATTTACCTCAGAAGAGATGACCTTTGTCCGGGAGAAGACAAGACTTTTTATAACACTATATTTAAAAAGCTTTTGGGTATCGGTGATTTTGTAGGATTGAAAGGATATATTTTCACCACCCAAACCGGAGAGATTTCACTTCATGTCACAGACTTGAAAATCCTTTCCAAATCCATTAAACCACTTCCAGTGGTCAAGCGAGATGAGGAAGGCAATGTCTATGACGGTTTTACAGACCCTGAATTAAGATACAGACAACGCTATGTTGATTTGACGGTAAATCCTGAAATTAAAAATGTATTCGTCACCCGTTCAAAAATCATCAGTAATATGCGCCGATATTTTGATGACCATGGTTGGTTGGAAGTGGAGACACCTATTCTCCAGCAAGTACATGGAGGTGCTGCGGCAAGGCCATTCACTACGCATCATAATACCCTTGATATGGAGCTTTTCCTGAGGATTGCCAATGAACTTTACCTCAAAAGATTGATTGTTGGTGGTTTTGAAGGAGTTTATGAGTTTGGGAAAATGTTCAGAAATGAAGGCATGGACCGTACCCACAATCCTGAATTCACTTCCTTGGAAATCTATGTGGCCTACAAAGACTACATCTGGATGATGGAAATGGTAGAGGAAATGATTGAAAAAGTGACTGAATCCATTCATGGCACCACTATGTTGACTGTTGGAGACAAGCAGATTGACTTTGCCGGTCCCTACAGGAGGCTGACCATGTTGGATTCCATCAAAGAATATGCAGGAGTGGATGTCAGTGAAATGGATGAGGAAGGATTGAAAAAAGTATGTGCTGACTTTGGAATTGCAATTGACAATACGATGGGCAAGGGAAAGCTTATCGATGAAATATTCGGGGAAAAAGTGGAGTCGAATCTGATTCAGCCGACATATATCACCGACTATCCGGTAGAAATGACCCCTTTGGCTAAGAAACACCGAAGCAAAGAAGGATTGGTAGAAAGATTTGAGCTATTTGTTAATGGAAAAGAAATAGCCAATGCTTATTCAGAACTGAATGACCCGATTGTCCAAAGAGAAAGATTCGAAGAGCAGTTGAAATTGGCCGCCAGGGGTGACGATGAAGCAATGGCCATGGATGAGGATTTTCTACGCTCTTTGGAATATGGCATGCCCCCTACCTCAGGTTTGGGAATTGGAATAGACAGGTTGACCATGTTGTTGACCAATAAAACTACCATTCAGGAAGTGCTGTTTTTCCCTCAAATGAGGCCTGAGAAAAAAATGAAGATTGCATCTGATGAGGATTTTATGGCATTGGGCATTCCAGCAGGATTAATCCCTGCTATCCGTGATCTGAATATCCATACTATCGAGCAACTGAAAGAACAGGATGCCAACAAACTCTTCAATGATGTCTGTGGTAGAAGGAAAAAGTTAAAGCTTGAAGTGGAGAATCCGAGTAAGGAGGATGTGGAGAGGTGGGTTTTGTAAGGGATAAAGGATAAAGGATGAAGGTAGAGGGTAGATTTTAGATTGAATTTAGAAAGGCTACTCCTTGTCACTTCGAGTCCCCAATATTTTGAATATGTTCAGAATTGATAATGACATCAGGTTACTCCTACCTACGGCAGGCAGGCGTCATCCCGTATGGGCTGGCTTTAATGTTAAACAAAAAAATGATGGAACCGCAAAAGTGACAAAAGAATACAAAAGACACTGAATATAGTCTATTGTTTCCTTTTGTTACTTTTGTGGTTAAGATTAAATTTCCTATGTGATTATCCGTGATGGTGCCAGTAGCCATATATCATTGTTTTCACCTCGCCCCAAAAGCCTTCGGGATCAGTATGAAGGCTGCTCCGATTTATGTCATTGGTACGACAGGTCTTGTCCGCCGAGGCGGAAGATGTCTACTTATGGGTTTTAGGGTTAACCGAAATCTATTTAGAAAAAAACAGAACCTTGTTTCCAAATTAGGGTTATAGATTTCTCTCCGGTACAGCTTCCGGTTGCGAAACGACAAAAAACCCCTTTTACAACACATTAGATAAATCCAAATTTCCGACTTCGTTTAAAAGGAACCGAAAACAGACTTTTGAAAGCATTGCTATTTTAACCTTTTTATTAAAAATTCATTTTTAAGTTGTTTTTCAATCTATATTTTTAATTTATTGAATATATTTCGATTTATTTGGTAATAAAACAAACCATGAACCTACGACTTAACTCTGAATTTGGAACATTGAAGGCTGTGCTGATGCATAGACCGGGGAAAGAAATAGATAGATTAACTCCTTATAATAAAGAGTTACTCCTTTTTGAAGATGTGCCGTATTTAGAAGCCATGCAAAAAGAACATGATGTCTTTACCGATCTGATTAAGCAGACTACTGGTGCTCAGGTTTATAGATTACATGAATTATTGATACAGGTCCTTTCAAACAGGGAGGTTCTTGAGAAATTGATGCATGACGCACTTTCCAAATCCGGATTAACGCATTTCAAGGAGTATATTTTTGACCGACTTTCCACAGCAGAATGCGCAACAGCACTTACGGCCGGAGTTAAGGTCCATGAACTGAAAAGAAAAATCCCCAATCTGCCGGCGGGAGAATTGATGGATTATGCCTTCGTGATTCCACCAAGCCCGAATCTTTATTTCCAAAGAGACCCTATGGCCATCACGCCCGGAGGAATTATTTTCTCCAGCATGAAAATGGAAGGAAGGCAAAGGGAAGCGAATCTATTAAGGTCGATCTTTGAAAATCACCCTGATTTTAAAGACCACGTCCATCAGATTTATCCGGTAAATGGACATGAATCACC
>CAZLJT010000398.1:0-2932 GCA_964559905.1 uncultured Aquiflexum sp. | reverse complement strand
TTCAGTAAACTCAAAAGAGAATTGAAGATCGCCGCGTTTATTCTTCCAGGTCCCTTTGAAATCAGTTCCGTTGAATGTTCCTCCCACCCAACCTAATTCAAGACCCATAACATCTGTTTCCTCAAGGATCATAGTACCATCCTCAATTACCCCATCCAGAAAATAGTTGAAAGTATCCAGATCGATAAGCATAGCTCCATGCACCTGCTCCCCATCAGAGGCAAGCAGAATATCACATACAAACCGCTTGTCCAGGTAACCTCTGAAGTATTTTACCCACAAGATCTCCTGATCAGAGTCAAAACGCTCCAACACGATCTTTTTGCGCATATCAGTCTCCTGGCTGTAAAGACTATCACAGGCAATTGAGGCTAAAAGCACCAAGAAAAAGGATTTAAGGAATTTCAACAGCATTTAATATGGTTTGAAGTATAGATTCGATGTTAATTTCCCTGGCTTCTGCCTCAAAAGTCAGTCCAACCCGGTGCCGCATCACCTCCATAAAAATAGCTCTGACATCCTCCGGCAAAACGAATGCCCGCTTCTGAATAAATGCATGTGCTTTGGCTCCGGTAGCCAAGAAAATACTTGCGCGGGGAGAGGCTCCATAAAGGATTAGCGGTTTCAGGTCATCTAATTTCAAATTTTCAGGGTATCGGGTAGCAAAAACAATATCCAGTATATACTGCTCTATTCTGGGATCCAAATAAATCTTGTCTATTAGACTTCTTGCTCCTAAAATATCCTCGTTTGAAATAACCTGATTGGATAATCTCGCATCAGGTTGAATTTTGAGGTTTCGTCTTAAAATTTCCAATTCATCCTCTTTGCTTGGATAATCAAGTTTGACCTTGAGCATAAACCTGTCAAGTTGTGCTTCAGGAAGTGAATAGGTCCCTTCCTGTTCTATAGGATTCTGAGTAGCCAGCACGATGAATGGTTCTTCCAATGGAAAACTTGTATCACCTATGGTAACCTGCCGTTCTTGCATGGCTTCAAGCAAGGCAGACTGAACTTTAGCAGGTGCTCGGTTTATCTCGTCAGCCAAGATAAAATTGGCAAAAACAGGGCCTTTTCTCACCTCAAATTTGCGACTTACCGGATCGAAGATCATTGTTCCGATCAGGTCTGCTGGAAGCAGGTCTGGTGTAAACTGAATCCGACTAAAAGAACCGTTGACAGCCGATGCAAGCGTCTTGATAGCAAGTGTTTTCGCCAGTCCGGGCATACCCTCCAGAAGCACATGGCCCTTTGTCAACAAACCAATTAACAGGCTTTGCATCATAGCCTCCTGCCCCACTATCACCTCCCGGCATGCTTCATTCAAGCGATCCAAAAAAACCGATTGTTGTACGATTTGCTCTTGTATTTCCTGTATCTCAGTGGATGTTTGTATCATAACTTTTTCGCCGGTTGTTGTTAAATTAGACCTCAAAATTAAGCATCTTATCCGGATTGTAACGAATTTGATGGAACAGTGTTTTGTTCAAAGCCAATTAACAAGAGAACTCTTCGTTTATTCAAATAAATAATCTATCATTGGCTGCAAATTTGATAATTTTGCATGCTTTATAACCAAATTTCAAAGAGATTGACCACAAAGCCGATATCAATTCTACTTAAGTTTGTTGTTTTATTGCTTATAGTACATTGGGGTGAA
This sequence comes from uncultured Aquiflexum sp., assembly GCA_964559905.1. Classification (GTDB taxonomy): domain Bacteria; phylum Bacteroidota; class Bacteroidia; order Cytophagales; family Cyclobacteriaceae; genus Aquiflexum. The sequence continues at coordinate 1,272 of CAZLJT010000398.1, read as the reverse complement.
CAGGCGACAGCTCAAACAAAAAGAGAGGCTTTAGTATTGCCGGCTGTGAAGGAAGCCTGGAGCCTGAGAAGTGGGGTTTTAGTTATACGCTTAGTTTCTGACAGAAGAAAAGAAATGACTTTACTTGAGCTGGCCGGAGAAAACCCTTCACCGGATAATAAATATTTTAAGAAAGCAGTTGCACTGAGAGCTAACAGGGATTCAGTGAATCGCGATTTCATACAGGAGTTTCGAAAACACTATACATTTTCCAGAATCGAATTTTTTTATGACTATGATACACCCAAGGTTAAAAGCGGAGAAAACTCGGGTTTCTTTTTAGATCCAGATCTTTCGCTGAATCCTGAAATAAACATAGAGGGACTGGACCGTTTTGTAATGACTGAAGACTTTTTGAAGAGTTCCGGTCCCGAATATTATTATATTCTCAATGATGCATTTACACTTCCACCACCATATTTTCCATCCAGATTCCGCAAAAACAATTTTTGGAACGTGTTCTTTAGCATTTTTGACCCACGGATTGATAAGAGTAGGCCAGTTGTTAAAATTGCAAATAAAGTCAATGATGAACTAAATTCATTGTTAAACAGGTATTACTATTTGCTGGCAGAGCCTCCTCCACTAATGAAATAGGTTAAAGTGAACTAATTTCTTATCCGGATGTAGCATCTCGAATCGTTAATAATGATTTAAGTGATGGTTATTTCCATTTTGTACCCTATTTTTGACCGCTGAATCAAAAAGGGTGATTCGTTATTGAATGGAAAACCATTCTTATAACTATTTAGATTAACCGTTCAAACCAAACCCAATGAGTCAGGAAACCGAGAAAGAGAACTTCAAGGCCGAGGTACTGGAATCAGGAGACATCATTGCGTTTGTTCCACAGATGCAAAAAATGCCTACTGTGGAGGTCGCAGAGATACTTTGGGAGCTTGAACCGGAGGAAATGGCAAGGGTATTGCTCGAATTTACAACAGAGCAACAGGGACAATTAATTTCTGACTTAGATTTTGAGACGTGTTTGTGGTTGTTTCACAATCTACCGAGGATGAAATTTGCTCTAATGTTTGAGCAAATGCATTCAGCAGCCAGGGCTGATTTTTACAGAGATCTGGACAAGGCAGATCAGCTAAAGTTACTCCCCTATTTGACCAAATCAGTTAGAGAGGACGTGTTGCATTTGAGCTCCTATGAGCCTGATACGGCTGGTGGTATCATGAGTACTGATTTTGCCACAGTGCTGGAGCAGATGAACATCCAGCAGGC
>CAZLJT010000397.1:0-2934 GCA_964559905.1 uncultured Aquiflexum sp. | reverse complement strand
TGGAGATCAAACAGTTGTTCGCTACCGTTTAAGCTTTCAAACAGAAAGGTGACTTTTCCATCTGCATTTTCGAAGTCTGTTAACCTGACCAAGGGATTTTCCAATACAGTCGGGAAAATTGTCAATTCTCCCTCCTCAAAAGGCTTCTCTTCCACGTTGTCAGTGGCAGGAATAGTAAAAAGCGGACTGTTTGCCATCGAAGGCAAGGAAAAATCAAATGCTTCCTGATAGAGGGATAAAATATTGTTTGATTTTTTCCTTAATGCTTCAAATGTATCATAACTCCTTACAAAATCCCCTGCAAAGTCATCCGTATTGGCCATATCCTGAAGGTTTGGTAATTGGTATTTTCCAAATATCCAAAAACCCGCAGATTCACCGGTTTCAAATGAAAGTGAGGTTTCCTCTTCAGGATTCATGGAACCATTGATATCTTTTTTCAAAGAGATTCCCCGGAGTAATGGGCATGTAAAGGTATTGGCAGCCAAGCCTTCTAACCAGCCATGTTGATGCCACATGGCCAAGCCAAATCCTAAAAGAACTGTCCGATAAAGTTGGGTATCCGGAAGTGAAGAAAATGCTTCGAAAAACTTAAAATTGAAATGATCAAACTTACCCGATTGCACCAGGTAAGTGACCATGGGATATCCCGAACAGTCAGGTATCATATTGTCAGATTCAAAAATTTCAAACCAAAACTTGGTATTGGCATTGCTGAAAACACCTTTAATAAGCTCTTTTTCTTGAATGGACAGTTGGGAATAATCCTGTTTGAACATGTTCAGCCATTTTTCATAATCATCGGCCCAAGTAGACAATCCATTTCCAATCTCTTTGATTTCGGTATGCAACAATTCATTTTGGAAAATAAAGGCCTCCACAAAATTACTTGGGACGGGAACGGTGTTTGAAAAGGGGGCAATATCAATCAACCAAATCCATTCCTTTCCATTGATCTGTACTGTCAATTGCTGATTTCCGGCCGCAAGCTCGGGGACAATAAATATCAGTGAATCGGAACCATATTTCCCCAATGTCAAAGGCTTATCTCCAAACGAACCTTCGAATACAGCTTCTTTACTATTGAGGTTTGGGGCATGGATTTTGGCAAGTTGAAAGGCCATCATCTCTCCGTCATATACAATTGGATCAGGAGTCCAATCCTCCTCCCTAGAACAGCTGAAAAAAATCAATATTCCAAAAACTAACAACCGGAAAATTTGGATAGCTTTCATATATAGAATGCTTAAAATAAACCAATTCAATTTATCGAAAATTTTTCAAATTATTTCATAAAAAAAAAGGGAGACTTTTGCCTCCCTTCTTTACCTTTTAAGTAGAATTTTACTTCGTCACTTTATCCACTTCCGCCTTGGCCTTTTTGGCCAATTTATCGACCTCATCGCTGACGTCAGATACTTTTTTGGTCAAAGTGTCAAAGAAGGCATTAAGTTTTTTGGTTGCATCATCAAGATATTCCCCACTTTTTTTGGAGATATTTTTTCTGGTGACCTCACCTTTTTCCGGTGCTACCAATATACCGATTTGTACGCCGATTGCGGCGCCAACTAATGCTCCTAAAACAAATTTTGTCGAACTCATAGATCTAGTTTTTTAAGGTTAGAAAATATTAAAAGATATTCTTGTTGAATATTTTAAATTTAATCAATAATCAATCCAAAATATACAACATGCATATATTAATTAACGAAAATGAACTTTTGTTGTTGTCAGGATTTCGGATTGATGGGGAATTTTCATTGAATCAATCCAAAATTCATACCCTTATTCCTAGAACCTACCCATACATCTGTAACCGGACCTAATTCTCCCCGTCAATGTGAGTGTCTCCACTCACATCCCGCATCCCTGAGTCTTAAGTCTCAGCTCTCGCTTCTCCCCTCTTGTTGTCTCTCGCCACTCATCTCTCTCGTTCTCAAACTCTTGGTACTTGGCACTTAGTACTTCGTACATCCACCCTCACCTCAACCTATCCCAATTAATCATCGCATTCCACACCATAGGGGCATCGTGATGATTGAGGTAGCGGTGAAGGGGATCAAAGGTGAAGGCAAGTACATTCCCTTTTCCAACGGGCACATTGAATACAGCCCCATGGCCAACAATCTCCTGTTCGTTTCGGACCATACCGGAGACCACATAAGGTTTAGCCTTTTCCTCTTTTTTCTCTTCTTTGTCCACTTTTGCTTTTTCAGGCATACCCATAATATGCCCATCATAAGGAATCTCATCTTTAAGCGGTTTGCTGCCATATTGCACCAGCATCAAGTCCCTGTTGTATTTATTGGTCTGCAACAATGGACCATTTCCTCGAAAAAGTGTAAATTCCTCAGGATAACCATACAATACCGGATGACCTGAATTCCTGGCTTTGGCCCGGATGATTGAACCCGGATGGAACAAACTTCCCGCACTAACAGGAGACAGTTCAGGGGTTAGACCAGCCTCGGCAACAATACTGCTGGTATTGTCAAAACTGATCAACAGACCGCCTTCTTCGACAAACTTCCTCAAATTATCCATACCCAAATAACCGGGTCCACCGGTCATATCATTGGTAGAAGTCGGCATTCCGTGGGATTGGAATTCTGCTGTTTTGGTAAATGGCATCGGACCGAATTTTTTATCTACTCCATTGACAAAATACTTCAGATTACCCCTTACCCGTGGAAGAATGATCACATCAAATTTGGATTTAAGATTCCCGGCTTTCAGCACATCTTTGTCTATGGAAGTATAGGGTATTTTCCTTTCATCAAATGTGTACCTGGACCAACCTTCATCCTGCGTATTGTACCAAGTGTGGTAAATAGCCACCTTTGGAAGGGAGACTGTTTGTTGGTCAGAACCTTGAATATTTGCAGAAGTGCTTTTTAAGTCCAACCCAAATTCTGAGGCCAATGAACCGGCTTG
>CAZLJT010000396.1:0-2943 GCA_964559905.1 uncultured Aquiflexum sp. | reverse complement strand
GTTGCGGCCTTGCATTTAGCCAAATTGGGTGTGGAACTGGATACGCTTTCTGAAGATCAGGCAGAATATATCGGAGTGACCCCCCAAGGTCCCTACAAGCCTGAATATTACAGATATTAACAGGAAGTTGAAAAGTAAAAGCGCATTGGAAGGAATTTCAATGCGCTTTTTTTATTATCAAATCTTAACAGATTCTACACAGATTAAAATTTCTTAATAATATCATTGCCTAAAAACCATCACCCTACCATCCTGAAGAGTTATGGTTGCCTTATTGCCGCAATCTGACTCTTTCTCATAATCCAGTTTATGCGTGACAGCTTGGGTTTCGTTACGGAAAATCTGCCAGGTCTCTGATCCGACAGCGGGCAAGATTAATCCCTCATAAATACATTTTGTTTCAAACCTCTTTGTAGTGTTTGGTTGCATCGTGATTGGTCTTCCTGTAATATTTCTACCCTCTAAACTGCCTGTTGAAGTGAATTCTGCAAGATTGCCAAGAGTATAAATTAGATTATGTTCAAAGTTGCCATTTAATCTTGTGGAGGATCCTGTTTTGTTGATGATCAGAATATCCTCAAAAGTTTCAGTTCTTCTATTTGGATTGACAATACTTCTGATTTGTTTGAAATCTCTAAAACCTTCCAATTTGAAGCCCCTGACTTCATAATCTTCGTATTCCAGTCTTGTTGTTGATTCGAGGACATTAGTGGAAGTGAGGTATTTGATATGAATTTTACCTGTTTTAGGTAGGGATCCACGACTAGGACATTCCCTTTGGCTTAAAAATTCCAAGGTTACGGTTTTCTCACTTTCATTGATAATCACATTTGGGCAGCCTGCTAAGGAAAGTGTATCAGCCTTTCTGTAATCATCCAACGTTTGGAATGAATAAAATAGAGATTCCTCCAAAGCAAGGGATATTCCGAATATTTCATTTCCTTCCACCAAAAGATCTGTGGAAATTACTCTGTCAATATCCCCTGAACAGGAAGCTGTAAAAATCAGAAATACTATTGAATACCAAAATCGGGTCATAATTATTTTTTGAGGTTGTAAAACTAGTATGTTTAGAACAGATATAAAATGATGCCAAATTGATTTGACTGGTTCTTTTTTTTGCTTGGCGGATTACCTATCTTCAACGGCAATTAAATCCAAATTGATATGTCATATACGGAAGGAATGCTTATAGAAGGAGCATTAAAAGGAAAAATAATACTCGTTACAGGTGGTGGAACCGGCCTAGGAAAATCCATGGGTGAATATTTTTTGAAACTTGGTGCGAATTTGATCATTACCAGCAGAAAACTGGAAGTTTTGGAAGGTACAGCCAAAGAAATGGAATCTTCGACAGGTGGAAAAGTTCTTCCTTTGGCCTGTGATGTAAGGGATATAGATCAGGTTGAAAAAATGTTTGCGAATGCTGTAGCTCACTTTGGAAAAGTGGATGTAGTACTGAACAATGCTGCTGGTAATTTTATCAGCCCTACAGAAAGGCTTTCAACAAATGCCTTCAATACTGTGCTCGATATTGTATTGAAAGGTACATCTAACGTTACTTTGACGGCAGGCAAGCATTGGATAAAGGAAAAGCAATCCGGCACATTCCTGAATATTGTCACTACTTATGCCTGGACAGGTTCGGGATATGTAGTTCCGAGTGCGGCAGCTAAAGCAGGTGTACTGGCCTTGACACGCTCCTTGGCAGTAGAATGGGCAAAATATAAAATCCGGTCCAACGCAATAGCCCCAGGTCCATTTCCTACTGAAGGTGCCTGGAGTAGATTACTGCCCGGAGATTTGGTCAAAAAGTTTGATCCTGCAAAGAAAGTCCCGGTAGGAAGGGTAGGGGACCATCAGGAATTGGCCAATATTGCGGCTTACTTGGTGTCTGATTTTTCAGCTTATGTAAATGGTGAAGTGATTACGATTGATGGTGGTGAATGGCTTAAAGGAGCCGGTGAGTTTAATAACCTGGATATGATACCTCAGGAAATGTGGGATATGATGGAGGCTTCCAGAGGAAAAAAGGGATGAGCCCCAAATTAGTTTGGGGCTATCTGAAGGCAAAATGGAAAATTAGAAATCTTTAATTTTCAATAAACCCCTTAAGGCTTGAGAAACCTTAAGGGGTTTACTTATCCTCCTTATAAATAGGAGCTTTTTTGTATGGAATCAACATAGTCTCGTCCCAATTTGCCAAAACTTTGTTGATGTTCCTGTCATCAAGCGAAGTAGTCTCAATGATATACCATCTCTTATTTTCTTCGGTGCCTACTGCAATAATGTGAGTATCCGTAATGACTCTACCTCCCGGAACCCTGGCTATAGTGGTAATCGGTACAATTGCATGGGTTTCTTCCCCGACTTTTGATTGTTGCAAAGGGGGATTTAACTTGTATTGTTGCAGTGCAAAGCCCTTTCTCCTTTGTGTTTCCTGAATCTGGATCAGGGCTGTTTTTACATTTTCAGGGCCTCCTGCTTTTTCAATCACATCAGGATAGGTATATCCTAATATTGTTTCATAATCATCACACATTTTGGCATTGAAATAAGCCTGTGCAGCTTCCTGAATATAAACTTCAATATCAGTTTGACTGAAACATTGAAAGCCATAAAGTAACATTGAAACCAATAATAATTGGGTCTTAAAATTTGTAATCATGAGATAGATAAATTTGGGTGATAAGGCGAATATATCTAAAACTAATAATACTCCAAATGATTGGCCCTTATTTTTTAAATCTTTGAAGGCACGCGAGCAACGCTATACAGTTGGAGTTATTTTGATTCATTTTAAGTTAAAGAAGTCCTTTCTCAAAATGGCGGGCCAAAGTGGCATCATGATTTTTTAAATCATCTTCCCTGCAGCCCTTTCCCTTTCCTGAACCCATTGAAATTCTTGCTTCAATACAAAAACCCAAACAACCAAAGCGGAAT
>CAZLJT010000395.1:0-2944 GCA_964559905.1 uncultured Aquiflexum sp. | reverse complement strand
GCGTGTTTCCCATGATTCCGATGACAGTGACTTTCTTTACCGGAAGGTCCAAATCCAGGATTTCAGGCATCAGGAATGCATCTATTTACGGCTTATCAATCATCGCTATTTATACCATTGCCGGGACAGCAGTAGCAGCAATTCAGGGGCCTGAATTTGCCAATTGGCTTTCGACCCATTGGGCACCAAATGTATTCTTCTTTTTGATTTTCATCTTCTTTGCATTTGCTTTCCTTGGTATGTTTGAATTGACCCTTCCAAGTGGATTTGTCAATAAGATTGATGCAAAAGCAGATAAAGGAGGTTTGACCGGAATCTTCTTCATGGCCTTTACTTTGGTATTGGTTTCCTTCTCCTGTACCGGTCCGATCGTTGGCTCTATTCTGATCAAAGCAGCTGGTGGAGATTTTATCACGCCGATTGCCGGGATGTTTGCCTTTTCATTGGCATTTGCCATTCCTTTTACGTTGTTTGCCATATTCCCTGAATGGCTGAATTCCCTGCCGAAATCCGGTGGATGGTTGAATTCCGTCAAAGTAGTTTTAGGTTTCCTGGAATTGGCTTTGGCCTTCAAATTCCTATCAGTTGCCGATCAGGTTTACCATTGGGGATTGCTCGACCGAGACATTTACATTGCCATTTGGATAGTGATTTTCTTTTTGTTAGGACTTTACTTACTTGGCAAGATCAGAACCAAACACGACAGTCCAATGGATTACATTGGCGTTCCAAGGTTGATGTTGGCTATTTCCACTTTTGTGTTTGTGGTATATCTGATTCCCGGGCTTTGGGGAGCACCATTAAAGGCTTTGAGCGGGTATTTACCTCCAATGGCAACTCATGACTTCAACGTGATGGAAAGCAGGGGAATTGCATCCAATGAAAGTAAATTGGACGATATCCCAAAATATGCAGACTTCCTACATTTCCCCCATGGGATTCAGGGATACTTCGATTACGATCAGGGATTGGCTGCCGCCAAAAGAACAGGGAAACCGCTTTTTATTGATTTTACAGGCCATGGATGCGTGAATTGCCGTGAAATGGAAGCAAGAGTTTGGTCCGACCCACTGGTTTTGGATAGGTTGAAAAATGATTTTGTAATGGTGGCCCTATATATTGATGAACGATATGAATTACCCGAGTCGGAATGGTTTGTTTCAGAATATGATGGCAAAGAGAAAAAAACCATTGGGAAGCAAAACGCTGATTTTCAGATCACCCGATTCAACAACAATGCCCAGCCCTATTATGTGATTTTGGACCACAATGAAGAACTGCTGATCAAACCAAAAGCCTACGATACCAATATCCAGAATTTTGTGAATTTTTTGGAGGAGGCTAAAATGGAGTTTGGGAGGAGGTGAAGTTCCTTAATCTATTTCTTGATTTCCAATGAAATTAAAAGCTCTTTTAAAAATTTATCTGATATCGTTTCTTGCTCCGATTTATCAAAAACAGATAAAAGGAAAATTTTATTCTCAATACGTTTCAAAAAGAAGATTAATCGGCCTCCTCCACTTTTGCCCTTATTTTTACTTTTTATTGAAAAACGAATTTTATAACAGTTCTTGTAAATTTCAACCCCTTGATCGGGATTTTCAATTAAGCTTGAAAATAAAATCTTGAAATCAGATTTTAAGGAAACGTACTTTTTGGCCAGTTTTTTAGCCTCTTTTTCAAAGTTTGGGGTTGGAATAATTTTAAAGCTCATCTAAAAATTCTTCAAGGGATTTTGGCTTAATTTTACCTTCTTCAATAAGCTTTAATTCATCAAGTCCTTTTTTTATACTTTTAACAATTTTTTTTGCTGCTTTGGAGGATTTTCCGGAAACTTCAAATTCAATATCCAATGCTTTCAGAACAGCCTTCAATGCCTCGGATTTTTTACTATCATTAATTTTAATCACTAAAGTCTCCATAATCAAAATTAAATTATTGTAGAATTAAATACTAGTAATAAATGCTTTACATTGAAAATAGTCCACCCCTATCCCCTCAATCCCTTCAACAAATACATATGGTTTTTGGCCCTATGCAGATTTTGCTCTTCATAATGGATAGTATAATAGATATTGCCATTCAGATAATCTGCCAAAAATCTGAAACCCATAATGCAGGTCATCATCTTCCCGCCAAAGGGTAGGGATTCTATTTCCGATTCAGTAAAATTACCCTCACCGATTTCCAGAAAGCCCTTTAACAATTCATCATATTTGGATTGGTCAAATCCGATATTTTTCCAATCTGTAGAACTTTCACCTTCAGTACAGGCCACTGTCCTTACCAAATCCCCAAAATCGTAATAAATATAGCCAGCTGTCAAGGTATCTAAATCAATGATAGCATTGACTTTGGCCAGATCATCCGAAAAAATCAGGTTATTGATTTTGGTGTCATTGTGGGTGAGGCGCAAAGGAAGCTTCTTTTTCCAAGACAGGTATTCTTCGACCAAATCCTTTTGGGACAGATAAAAATCTACCAATGCTTTCAGTTCACCGGATACATTTCTCTTGGTATTGCTTAAGGCATCAAGCAGTTGGTTGTACCGTAACTCCAGGTCATTGAAACCTGGGATCACCTCCTGAAATGAAGAGGCATCAATATGAATCCCAGCCTTGATAAATTGAGCAAATGCTTTAGCTGCTAAATATGCCTGATGAGCATTGTTCACCTCATTGATGCATTTACCTTTTATAAATGGGGCCAATCTGAAATAATCTCTGTCTATTACTGTAAAAATTCCGCCCTTTAAATTTGGTATTGGAAGTGGCAGGTCAAATGGTAATTCATGGGTGTCAATTTGATCCAAAAGTATTGCATGGTTATGGGAAATCCTTTCCGGATTTTTAAAAACTGAATTGTTGAACTGCTGCAGAATAAATTGGTGTTCCCCATCATCAATCAAAAAAGTCTTATGGATATGTCCATCCCCGAATTTTTG
>CAZLJT010000394.1:0-2956 GCA_964559905.1 uncultured Aquiflexum sp. | reverse complement strand
TGATTTTTGCGCATAAACCAAGTCACCAGGGGAATGTAGCCTTTGCGAAAGTATTAAAGAACTACTTCAGGGAGCATTTAAAATCAGGAGGATTTGTAGATTATGATCCGAATAAAGAGCCACTATACAATGTGGAACAGATTCAGACCATTTTGCCGCACAGGCATCCATTTTTGCTTGTTGATAAGATAATCGAAAAAGAGGATAATTACGTTGTGGGCATCAAGAATATTTCAATAAATGAGGCATATTTTCAAGGGCACTTTCCTGGAAATGCCATTTTTCCGGGGGTCTTACAATTGGAGGCTTTGGCTCAAACTGGAGGAATACTGGCAATATCGCTTATGCCAAAGGGCTTTGATTATGATACATACTTCTTGAAAATTGACAATGCAAAGTTTAAGAAGAAGGTAGTTCCTGGTGATACTTTGATTTTGAAAATGGAATTAATGGAACCTGTCCGAAGAGGCATTTGCAAAATGAAAGGTACAGCATTCGTTGGTAGGACAGTAGTAGCAGAAGGTGAACTGACTGCTCAAATGGTGGCTAGATCCTGACATGGTAAAGATTGAATTGGATTCAGTAGGTAAGCGATATGATTTTCGCTGGATATTTAGAAAAATGAGTTTATCGCTCCAGTCAGGCACTGCTTATGGAGTTAAGGGGCCTAATGGCTCAGGTAAATCAACTTTATTGAAGATTATTAGCGGGTATCTCAGCCCAAGTGAAGGTTCGATCCTATATTCTATCAACAGCATACCCATACACAGAGATCAAATCTATACTCATGTTTCTATGTCTGCGCCTTATATAGCGGTTATAGACGATTTTTCTGTAGAGGAGATGTTTGCATTTCACTTTTCACTCAAAAAATCAAGAAATGAAATGTCAATTAAAGATATAATTGCGAATTGTTATTTGACTGAGAGTAAAAATACATTGGTGAAGCACTTGTCATCGGGCATGATGCAGCGTCTAAAACTCGCTATATGCATATGGACAGACGCCGAAATTTATCTTTTGGATGAACCAGGCACAAATCTTGATGATAATGCTCTGAGTTGGTACCATTCGGTAATCGCCTCCCTATCCCAAGAAAAATTATTAATTGTGGCATCAAACGTGAAAGATGATTTTCCTCCTCAATCGGTTTTTCTTGAAATAACACAATAAGATTGATATGGATAATGGGATCATCCCAATTTGTTAGAAATGGCAATGAGCCCAAGTCTTATTTCCAGCAGTTTTTCCCTTATTCGATGCTTCAAAAGCAACTTTGATCTGTTTTCTTTTATTTCTTTTTTGGCGCCATCGAGGGTATATCCTTTTTCTTTGACAAGATTGAAGATTATTTGGAGCTGCTCTATATTTTGTTTTGTAAAACGTCTGTCACCTTTCTGGGTTTTCTGCGGTTTTAAAAACTGAAACTCAGATTCCCAGTACCGGATTAGCGAAGTTGACACGCCAAACATTTCTGCAACTTCACCGATGCTGTAGTATAATTTGGTGAGCTCTTCCAGACGTATTTGGCTCATTTTCTGAATTTTATAATCAAATTTAGTGATTCAGATTCATACTACCTATTTTATTGGACTTATTTTTTTTATTTTTGGAATCTATATACCTGCTGCAGAATCCTGATATTCGAATAAAAAGCCATCGTCTGTAAATAATTTGAAGATTAATATTTACCAGGTTATTCACAAAGACTGTTGATTTTTTGTAATTTTATTCGAAAGAGTTGACTTTGATGAGAAGTTTCATTCCCAGTATTATCCTCGTTCTTAGTTTCAGTGTATTGTATGCTCAGGAATACTCCTTTAAGGATTTTTCATCATTGGATGGACTTTCTCAGGACCAGGTTAATGCGGTTTATCAGGATAGCAGGGGTTTCGTTTGGATTGGTACCCGGGTTGGATTAAATTGCTATGATGGTCAGAAGTTCGTTACATATGGTATGCAACATGGCTTGCCACACCAGTACATTGCTTCTGTAAGAGAGGATCACAAGGGCTATGTTTGGGTGTTGACTCGAAAAGGATTTTCTCGATTTGATGGAAGACGTTGGGTGCATTTTCCAGCAAGAGAAGATGTAGAGTATTATGGGATGTTGGACTTGCAGTTAATAGATGAAAAGTATTTTCTTGTGAATGCAGTCAATGCCCTTCCGGTATTTAATATAGAGGGAACTTATTTGAGGCTTGAGGATCGCTGGCCGGGATTAAAGGACCTTTCTTACTCAGAGATTTATTACCAAATGATTGACTCTTCCCTGATTTATTTCGATGGAGCGAGCAGCAGAATTGGTCGTTATAGTAATGGATCTACGAATTACTACACCTTTGAAGACAATTCATACACGAACAAATTATACTGTCAGGATTCAGTCGTTTATTTAGCCAGGCAAAATAGTTCTGAATTGATTCTATATGCCTTTCAGGGGGATAGTCTGTACCAGGTATTGCAAACGGATTCCACCAAGCATTCAGTTGAATCTTTAATCGATTTGGACCTGTTTTACAGTTTTAACGATTGGGTTTATATGTATGATAGCAGGGCTCAAATACAAAAGAAAGTAAAGTTTCTTAGGAATGACAGACTTGGAAGAGATCTTCAGTTTAGGGCAAAACACAAAGAAGCCTTCATTCAAACGACGGGTGTTTCTCATTTTTTGAGTAATAAATTCCTCAATTATACGGCCTTAAGAAAGCCTTGGGGAATGGTGATGGACTCAACTGGTACCATTTGGGTGGGGCTGCAACAAGCGGGCACGGGATTGGTGACTATTAATGGAAGTCAAATTGATGTCAGAAATTTTCCTGAATGCGGGTCTCTTTCCAATGATAATATGGTCACTCCAGAGTTTTATATGGGATTTAATAAAGATGATAAAGGGCGATTGTATTTTTCACACGGAGCCGGGTTGCTGCGACTGGATAAAAACTGTTTGGAAGAA
>CAZLJT010000393.1:0-2959 GCA_964559905.1 uncultured Aquiflexum sp. | reverse complement strand
CTTCTGGCACCGATGGAAGATGTCAGCGATCCACCCTTTAGGGCAGTCTGTAAAGAAAACGGTGCTGACCTGATGTACACGGAATTTATCAGTTCTGAAGGACTGATCAGAGATGCCGTCAAAAGTGTTCAGAAACTTGATATATTCGAATATGAAAGGCCGATAGGCATTCAGATTTTTGGGAATGAAATTGAATCCATGCGGGAAGCCGCAAGCATTGTGGAGGAGGCTGGCCCCGATATGTTGGATATCAACTATGGCTGTCCTGTCAATAAAGTGGCCTGCAAAGGTGCCGGTGCCGGGATTTTGCTGGATATTGATAAAATGGTCAGAATGACTGCAGAAATAGTCAAAAGTGTAAACATTCCCGTAACAGTAAAAACCCGGCTGGGTTGGTCCCAAGATACCATCAGGATTGTGGAGGTTGCAGAAAGGTTACAGGATGTGGGCATTCAGGCCATCAGTATTCACGCCCGTACCCGTCAGCAGATGTACAAAGGTGAGGCAGATTGGTCTTATTTGAATTTGGTCAAAGACAATCCCCGGTTACATATCCCGGTTTTTGGAAATGGAGACATAGATACCCCTGAAAGAGCCAAGGAATACCGTGAGAAATATAATGTGGATGGAATGATGATCGGGCGGGCTTCTATTGGCTATCCTTGGATTTTCAATGAAATCAAACATTTTTTTGCCACAGGTGAAAAGCTTGCTGGACCTGATCTTGGAGAAAGAATCAGAGTCACCAAAAAACATCTGGATTTTTCAGTAGAATGGAAAGGTGAAAAACAGGGCATACTGGAAATGAGAAGACACTATACCAATTATTTCAGAGGTATGCCGAATTTTAAACCATTCCGTACACAGATGGTTACAGCTGAAAGTTATATGGAAGTCGTTGCTCTTTTGGAAGAGGTGGGAGAGGTTTATGCGGATTATCAGTTTTGAGGAGAATGCTAAAACAATCACCCAATTCCTAGATGGAAAGAGATTTGCAGTCTGAGAGTGCCCTGAAAGCTTGGGGCTTTCTCATTATTTTGGCTTTGGTTTGGGGGAGTTCTTTTATCCTGATCAAAAGGGGCTTGGAAGTTTATTCCCCGGGCGAAGTGGGCGCTTTGAGAATTGTTTTTGCAGGATTGGTATTATTGCCGCTTTCTTTGCCAAGATTAAAAGGACTCAATAAACGGCAGGTCAAAAACCTGATTATTGTGGGTCTTGTCGGGAGTTTTATCCCCGCCTTTTTATTTGCAAAAGCCCAAACACAACTCAGCAGTTCACTTACCGGAGTATTCAATGCCATGACACCGCTTTTTGTGGTCATCATCGGAGCTTTGTTTTTTAATTCCAGGATTACAAGAAGAAATGGGATTGGTTTGGTTATTGCCTTCATCGGAGTCTTAATTCTTATGATGGTCAAAGAAGGAGGAATAGGGAATTTTTCCGAGATCAATGCCTATGCCTTGTTGGTTCTTCTGGCCTGTGCCTGTTATGGGCTTAATTTGAACATTATCAAATATCGATTTGTGGAATTGAAACCAGTTGCAATCACAGCCATTTCTTTATCTTTTGTTTTGCCCTTGGCCTTGATTTATCTTTTTACCTCTACCCAATTTTCATTTAAAATTTTACATGAAGAAGGTGCTGTTCAGGCAGCAGGCTATATTGCCATTTTGGGTATTGTTGGTACCGCCTTGGCCTTGATCCTGTTCAATGTCATGGTCAAGGTAGCCACTCCGGTTTTTGCGAGTTCGGTAACCTACCTCATTCCCGTTGTAGCCATTATGTGGGGATTGCTTGATGGAGAAGTTTTGTTGGCAGGACACTATTTTGGGATCCTTGCTGTTATTTTTGGAGTTTGGATAGGGAATAGGAGGTGATTTGACAATAGTTGAAATCAGCAAATCAAAAAACATATGGTTGATTTAACATAGCTTCCCTATTTAAAAAGCAATGGTCAACCTCGGTCATCTGACATCGGTCATCGGTCAGAAAATTCTTTCTAAAATATAAACTTGTCATTTCTACTTAATATTTGAGACTAAAACATTTATGAAACTAAATTTTAAAAAATCCGGCAACGGAGAACCTCTGATTATTTTACATGGCTTGTTCGGTTCTGCTGATAATTGGTTCAGTATAGCCAAAGAACTGGAAAAAGATTTCACCCTTTATCTCGTAGATCAAAGAAACCATGGAGATTCTCCACAAAGTGAAGATTGGAATTACGAGGTGATGGCCGATGATATAAAAGACCTGATGGATGGGGAGGGGCTCGAAAAAGCCAACCTGATGGGACATTCCATGGGAGGAAAGACAGTGATGAAATTTGGTTTCAAATATCCTGATAAAGTCAATAAATTGATTGTCGCCGATATTGCACCCAGGTTTTATCCTGTGCACCATCAAGGGATTTTGGAAGGGCTGAATGCTATTCCTATCGATGAGCTCAAGTCAAGAAAAGAGGCGGATGACATCCTTTCAGCATACATCAATATACCCGGTATCCGTCAGTTTTTGCTTAAAAGTCTGGGAAGAAATGAGTCAGGCGGATTTATGTGGAAAATCAACCTTCCGGTGATCACGGAGAAAATCGATAATGTCGGGGAAGAAATTGTTTCAGAGAAATCTTTCGACAAACCTACGCTTTTTATGGGTGGTGAAAATTCTGATTATATCACTGAACAGGACAAGGAGGATATTTCAAAGATGTTTCCGAACAGTCATATCATTTTCATCAAAAATGCCGGTCATTGGCTGCACGCCGAACAGCCTGCTGCTGTAGTGGAAACGGTGAAGGCTTTTCTACGCTAATCTTTGAGGTCTTTCAGACATCGAAGATTTTGCGCCTGGCAATTTGGATAAATAGCTTCAAAGTAGCTACACATCATACTATCAAGACCTTCGAGTACGCCGTGGCGCACTCAAAGGTCTGCACCTGAAACCTTTGGGGTCTTTTTTT
>CAZLJT010000392.1:0-2979 GCA_964559905.1 uncultured Aquiflexum sp. | reverse complement strand
AAAAGGCAAAATAGTAGTTGAACCAAAAAATCTCGGAGATGGCTGGTTGGGTTATGATTTTGAAAAGGCATTCGGTAAACCTGTCAAGTTGATCAATGATGCTGCCATGCAGGCATTGGGTTCCTATCAAGGTGATACCATGCTATTTTTAGGATTGGGCACTGGCCTGGGTTCGGCACTGGTAGCTGAAGGAACTGTAGTTCCTATGGAGCTTGCACATTTGTCTTACCGTAAAGGTACTTTTGAAGATTATCTTGGACTGAGAGGTCTGGAAAGATTGGGACTAGAAAAATGGCAACAGCATGTGCTGGTCGTAGTCGGAAGATTTAAAAACGCATTTTTACCTGATGATATCGTCTTAGGAGGTGGCAAATCAAAACTGCTTACCGATATTCCTGAAGGATGCAGATTGGGCACCAACAACAATGCTTATGTGGGCGGTTTCAGGTTGTGGGATGAACATTATCATTTGGGGTAAGCCCCATCATTCATTTTCATCCTTTTCCTTTTGCTTCAATTCTTTTTGCTTTTCTTTTTCAAGTTTTTTAAAGTAACCCCTAAAAAGGAAATTACTCCTCATGGCTAACATATTTTCATTGAATCTTTCAGTACTTTTTTCCACGTTCAGCATACTGTTCAGTAGTGCCTCTCTGAATGTACTATCCTTAAGAATCAATCCCGCAGTTCCTTCTCCGGCTTCAAGATTTTCGATAAGAATTTTCACATCTCCCATTATTTTTGAAGCCTGATCACTGGATTCTCTTATTTTCTCAAGAGAAACTGTAAACTCCTCGGCTACTTCTGCATCTGTAAAAAGTTTTTGAACCAAACCTTCCCCGTCTTTCAGATTGACCATCAGTTGATTACCTGCCCTTGCCATTTCAGAAGCTCTTCTGGATGCCAACTTCAATTCACTCACCGCTTCCTTGATATCTCCGGTCAATAATGAATCCGAAAGTAATGCCCAGAGGCTTTCACTTTGATTCAACTTTGTGGTGATTTCGTACAGATTTTCTGTGGTTTTTTCAAAATACTCACTACTTGTTCCCAGTCTCTGAAGCATGGCTTCTGTACTTACAGGAGTAACGGAGTAAATCACATCTCCCTCAACCACGTTTTCGGCAAAACCATCTTGGGGTATGATTTGTATAAGCTTGTTGCCCATCAATCCATCCGTGCCAATTGAGGTCAATGCGTTTTTCTTGATGTATGGGACCATCTTTTTTTGAATATACATGACAACATGCAGGGAAGAATCGTTTGCCATATCAACAGTCTTAACTGTACCTACATTCAAACCTTTAAAACGCACATTATTGCCAGGAACAAGTCCGTTTACATTTTCTACGACAGCCGTGATGGTGATAGAGGCACCAAAAATATTCTGATTCTTTCCTATCATATATAGGGTAAATACCAGAAATAGTATTCCTGCGATCACAAGACCACCCAGCTTTGCATTATCTATTGTTCTCTTCGTTCTCATAATCAGTCAAAAAACTCTTTAATTTTTGGATCAGTCGATTTACTCAAGGCATCATAAGTATCATCTGCATAACAAGTGCCATCAATAAGCATGATGACCCGGTTAGAAGTGATTTTGATGCAATTCAGATCATGTGAAATGATCACCGAGGTAGCATTATATTTCTTTTGAACACTTAGCATTAATTCACTGATTCCCCGAGATGTAATCGGGTCCAATCCAGTCGTAGGTTCGTCATAAAGGATAACTTTTGGTCTTAAAATCAATGCTCTTGCCAAAGCAACTCTTTTTTTCATACCACCTGAGAGTTCTGATGGCATCATATTGATTGTGTGCAAAAGACCTACATCTTCCAAAGCTTCTTTTACAGCTGCTTCTGCACCTTTTACACGTTGTTCTTTGGTCCAATGTATTCGCAGCGGAAACTCCAGATTTTCCTTAATGGTCATGGAATCATAAAGGGCATTGCTTTGGAATAGAAATCCGATCTCAGACCTTAAATGATCCAATTCATCTTGTTCCAAATCTTGGATAGGTCTGTCCAATACAATTATTTCACCTTCATCTGCCTGGATCAAACTGATGATACATTTGATCAGCACGGATTTTCCTGAGCCTGATTTACCAAGAATCACCAGATTTTCCCCAGGATATACTGACATACTAAAATCTTTGAGCACATGATTGTCCCCAAATGACTTATTGACATTTTTTACTTCAATAACCGGTTTTTTGACTGACTCTTCCATCTTTCTGCTAAGTCAATCCCAATAAATCAGTGATCTGCACTGCGATCAGGTCAAGGATAAATACCATCAATGAAGCTACTATAACAGCGGTAGTTGCCGACCTGCCAACTCCTTCTGTACCTTTCTGGGAACTGAATCCCTTATAACATCCTACTATACCAATGGCAAATCCAAAGAAGAAAGTCTTGATCAAAGAAGGAAGAACATCTCCGAAGGACAAGACTTTAAATACCTGGAACCAATACAAACTCCAACTTACATCACCCCTGATATTTACTCCCAAAAATCCCCCGTACAAAGAAATCGCATTAGCCAAACTGGATAGTATGGGTACCATTAATGTGGCAGCCAACACTCTGGTCACCACTAAATATTTGAATGGATTGGTACCGGAGACTTCCATGGCATCAATTTGCTCAGTCACTTTCATAGATCCCAATTCAGCACCTAATCCTGACCCGATTTTGCCTGCACAGATCAATGCCGTGATAACGGGGGCAATTTCCCTGACTAAAGATACTGAAACCATCGAAGGCAAGAGTGATTCAGCACCAAATTCAACCAAGGTAGGCCTGGATTGAATGGTCAGTACCAGTCCCATAATGAATCCTGTAATCCCAACCAGGGTCAATGTTTTATACCCAATCCAAAAACATTGATTGATAAATTCTTCATATTCCTGTTTTGGTTTTGAAAGTTCTCTAAAAAAGCGTGCAGTGAAGTGGGCCATTTCGCCGGCCTCTT
>CAZLJT010000391.1:0-3019 GCA_964559905.1 uncultured Aquiflexum sp. | reverse complement strand
GAATAGAATATGAAAAGCCTATGGCATATTTGCTCAAGTGGAAGTCAGATTACAAAATGACAAAAGAGCGATCCGTTTTTTACCTCGAATCAATGTTAAAGGAACTGAGGCAGGGGATTAAACTTTTAGAAAAACGAAAGGCAATGCTTTCTGACAGCGAAGATTTGGGGGTTTTGCTTTCCCAAAATCAGGAACTTATCAATTTTGTCAAGCCGATCGAAATGGAATTATATGAAAAAACGGGAGAAGAAAAATACTTAGATCAATTGATCGCAACCCACGAATCCAGTGTATATACAAAAATCCGTTCCCAGCTCAACCAACAAAGACAAGTGAGGTTCAGTGGCGTACCGGAATCCATCATTGAAGCTGAATCCATGATTAAGGATGAATTAGGTTACATCCTTTCCGAAGGAGGTGATATGGAAGAATTCATGGAAGTTTCCTCCAAATGGGAAAATCATTTGAAAATGCTCAAATCAAATTACCCGTCCTATTACCAATCCAGATATGGGGATATTGAAGAAGGAGAGTTGGTATTTCCAAAGGAAAGGCAAATTGTCCGATATCTTTTTGTAGGGGAGGACCTAAAGGCCATCGTGATCAATAAGGGTAACAAGAAACTTTATTCATTGAATTTCAATCAAGAATTGGTCGAAAAACTACCTTCCCTGTGGCATGACCAAACAGCCTTAGGAGCTGTTACTTATCAACTATATCAACAGCTTTGGCAACCTTTTGACGACAACCTGAATGATTCAAGCGTTTTGATTATACCTGATGGTATGCTTTTTAATTTGAGCTTCGACTTGTTGACAGACAGGAAAATCAAAACTTATGAAGAATTCCTCATGTACAGTTTACTTGCCAAACATGACATTTCTTACCAGTATAGCTTGTGGTTGGGTTTCACCAAAAGTTCGAATGACCTAAGTGATACCTACGTTGCATTCGCTCCAGGTTTTTTGGATCGGATGAAGGAAAATTACCTCAAATCGATACAAGATACTTTAAGTTTGGACAAAGCCTATCTTTCTCTTTTGCCTCAGCCATTTACCATAAATCTAGCCAACAAAGCGGCAAAAACATTTGGAGGAAACATTTTTGCCTTTGAAGAATCCACCGCAAAAACATTCCGTGAAAAGGCCGCCAAAAACAAAATCATTCATATCGGAACTCATGCAGAATCCAACAATATAAGTCCGGTTTTTTCCAAACTTATTTTTGCCAAAAATAATGACCCATTGGAAGAGGATAATGCATTATATGCTTATCAAATTTACGACACGGATATGCAGTCAAACCTTACTTTACTCACTGCCTGTGAAACAGGAAAACCTGTTTATCAACCGGGAGAGGGTATGATATCGCTTTCACATGCTTTTCAATATGCCGGATCTGAGAGTCTTTTGACCAGTCTTTGGAAAGTAGATGAAAAATCGAGCATGGAAATCACCGATTACTTTTTGGAATTTTTGGTGGAAGGAATGGCCAAGGATAAGGCACTTAAAGAGGCCAAGCTCAAATACTTGTCCACTGCAACAGGCCGGACACTTTCACCTCAGTATTGGGCGGGGTTGGTTTTGGTTGGAGATGTAGAACCTATTTCTGATTTGGGAAAAAGTTACAATCGGATTTTATTGATTTTAGGGATAATTGTTTTCCTAACCTTTCTCTATTTAATGTACAGAATCAAATTCAGGTAATTTTTTTGATGACATTCTCTTTTGGATTCGATGTATGGGCATAATCCCTAATGTTTATCATCATGAAATTCAAATCCACCCTCCTTTTGCTGCTTGCATTTTATCTTGCCATCAATTCATGTAAAGACACTGAAGAACCGAAGTTACCCGTAAATGGTGACCCAGATATTAAAAATGTTCCCACTCTGGATGTGTCTGTGATAATTCCGGACGGAACTACCCTCGACCTTTCTGGTTCACAGGTTTTGGCAAACACCTTTGATTTTGCGGTGGATGAATCCAAAAAATCCAAAATTGCACTTCAGCCGGGTCAGACCCAACTTGCTTTTTTGTTGGATAAGGATGAAAATGTTTTGCTTTCAGGTTTTATAAATGAAGCCAAGAAAGAGATTTCTGTGGCTTCATCAGCAGAAGTTTTGCTTTATTATGGCTCAGGTGTATTTATTCTGCCTTTTGAATTCAGAGAAATATATTTGGATAAAGTCTCCGAATTAGCCGTTTTTGATCAATAAACCCAAGATCTTGAATTGGCTTTTAAGCAAAATCCATCTGCTTTTTCCAATGGAAGTTTCAGGCCCATCCTCAATGCCGCCCTAGAAGAAATAGTTAAGGATATTGAGCCCTTGGATATTAAAGCCCGTCAGATCAACTTCGAACCGAATGGAATTCAAAGTGGTATACAGGTTTTTGATAACGATTTCCAATCTGTCTATCTGAGGAATTACTATAGAAGGAAGGCTCATGCTTTTCTATACAAAACTGCTTTTAAAAATAAAGAAGGTATTGAAACGATTTTAAAAGAAGCTATTGCTTCAGGTGACATCACAGACGTCCAACAGCCAGTGGATGCGACGAAATCAGTTTCTGGATTTTTGGGAACCCTTTCGGATGGATTGGCAGGACAAGGTATACAGTGTGCGAAAACGGATTCCCCTCCGATCAATGTTCCCTTAGGTGAAAATGAATTAGAAGCAACCTACGAACTTCGTGTCATTGGACCATCACTTGGTATAAATCTGGATCTATTGCAGCTTACTTTCAAAGAAAAAGAAAAATGGGAGGACTTGATGATAGAAACTCTCTTTATGGACATCGTCATTCCCCTGATGTCTGAAGTCTTTTCGGCTGCAGGTGATATGGCAACGGAAGAACATTCGAAAGTTATCGCTGCTGCTGTCAAAAATGTAGCGGATTTCACTCCATTTTACAAAGAACTATACCAAACAAAAGACTTGACCAAATTTGTGTCCGATATAATGGATTATTTTATAAGTGATAAGGTAAACAGTGATTTTCAGGAGGTAATAGCTGAC
>CAZLJT010000390.1:0-3028 GCA_964559905.1 uncultured Aquiflexum sp. | reverse complement strand
ATTGGAGGTGCAGGTCAGGGTACTCCTGCAGAATATGTATTCAAACTTTGGATGGGGCATGGCATTACTACTGTGAGAGATCCTTCAGCTAGCAATGGCCTGAATTGGGTATTGGATCATAAAAAGAAATCTGCGGCCAACACGATCACCGCTCCAAGATTGCTGGCCTATACCAGTTTTGGCCAAGGTGCTGCCAAACCAATTACGAATGCTGTTGAGGCTAGAGCTTGGGTCAATGAAAATGCAAAGAATGGAGCAGATGGCATTAAGTTCTTTGGTGCAAAACCAGAGGTAATGCAAGCAGCAATGGAAGAAAACAAAAGAATAGGATTGCGTTCCGCTATGCATCATGCCCAAATGGATGTTGCCAGATGGAATGTACTTCATTCAGCCAGAGCAGGTTTGACTACGATGGAACACTGGTATGGATTGCCTGAAGCTTTGTTGGTGGATAGGACCATTCAGGATTACCGTTTGGACTATAATTACCAAAATGAACAACACAGATTTGCGGAGGCTGGTAAACTCTGGAAACAGGCCGCAGCACCTTATTCTGATCATTGGAACAAGGTGATGCAGGAATTGCTGGATTTGGATTTTACTATAGACCCTACTTTTAATATTTACGAGGCCAACCGTGACCTGATGCGGGCAAGGAGGGCAGAATGGCATGAAGAATATACCCTCCCTTCTTTGTGGAGGTTCTATAAGCCATCGAGAGAATCCCATGGTTCCTATTGGTTTGACTGGACAACAGAAGAGGAAATTCAGTGGAAAGAAAATTATAGAATCTGGATGACCTTTGTCAATGAATATAAAAACCGGGGAGGGCGAGTTACAACGGGATCCGATTCAGGATTTATTTATCAATTGTATGGCTTTGCATATATCCGTGAAATGGAATTGTTGAGAGAGGCAGGGTTCCATCCTTTGGAAGTTATCCGGGCTTCTACCATGCATGCGGCAGAAGCTTTGGGAATGGATAAGGAAATCGGGACTGTGGAAGTGGGGAAATTGGCAGATTTTGTGATACTGGAAGAAAATCCCCTTCAAAACCTTAAAGTCCTCTATGGTACAGGTGCCATCAGAATAGATGAAAATAATGAACCTGTAAGAGTTGGCGGCGTGAAATATACCGTGAAGGATGGGATTGTATATGATGCCAAACAACTCCTTGAAGATGCCCGTATCATAGTGCAGCAGCATAAAGCCCGTGAAAATGCCATGAAGTTGAAGCAGCCGGGATTGGATTGGTGAGGAGGGATAAGCGAGAGATTAGAAGCGAGAAGCGAGAGATTAGAGAAAAGAAGAAAAGCCTGTCCCGAGTATCGGGGAGCCAAGAGCCAAGAAACAAGAGCTAAGAAACAAGAACCAAGAAACAAGATGTGCAAGAAACAAGAGATAGCCGAGAACAGAGGGCAGGCACTATTGATGTTTTGATAATCGAATGCAGTAAATATTGAATCAATTTCTTGGTACTTGGTACATGGTACTTTGTACTAAATCCCTCAAACTTCGTACAATAAGACATGCCACACATACAACTCAATAACATCAAACTATTTTACATCAAAGAAGGAGAAGGAAAAGAAATCATTGTCTTTTCTCATGGACTACTTTGGAGTCATAAGATGTTTATGAATCAAGTTGAGTTTTTGAAAAAAAAATATATCGTCATTGCCTATGACCATAGAGGGCAGGGTCAATCAGAAGTGAATGACAGTCCAATCGACATGGACATATTGACTGAGGATGTATTGGAACTGATTGATAAAATAGTAGGTCAACCTGTTCATTTTGCAGGCTTGTCCATGGGAGGTTTTGTGGGGATGCGTTTGGCCGCACGCTATCCTGAAAAAGTCAAAAGTCTGATCTTGCTGGAAACCTCAGCTAATGCTGAGCCTGTTGAAAATCTCCCTAAGTATAAATTTTTGAATGGGATCGTTAAATTGTTCGGAGTAGTTCCTTTGGTAGCCTCTAAGGTTATGCCCATCATGTTTGCGCAAAGTTGGCTGGAAAATCCCAAAAATAAAGATGCCTACAAAAAATGGATGAAAGAATTACAAACCAACAAGAAGTCAATAACAAAATCAGTGGAGGCAGTGATTTTTAGAAAAGGTGTGGAGGAAGAAATCCGGAACATTAAATGCCCCACCATGGTAGTAGTAGGAGATGAGGACGTGGCCACAAAGCCTGAGAAGGCGAAATTTATTCAAATGTCCATTCCCCATGCCACTCTACATATGGTGCCCGGGGCAGGTCATAGTAGCTGTATCGAAAAACCTGAAGAAATCAACCGGCTTATAGACGATTGGCTAACCCAATTCTAATGGGGGAAAAAATAAACTGATGTTTTTCAAAAATTAAATTGGAATTGGGAAACCTTTTGTTACATTTGTATGTATATACATTAAATACTTAAACATTATATACCAATGAGGTTAGAAGAAGCGATAAAACAGAAAGAGTTTAAAGATCAGTATAACAAAGCAATTGTAAATCTACTTTATACTCAAAGTTTTATTGTTACAAAACAAAGTAGTCTTTTCAAACCATTTGGTCTTTCTCCTGAACAATATAATGTTTTAAGAATTTTGAAAGGACAAAATGGAAATCCCATCTCAGTTTCTTCTATCCAAGAAAGAATGCTTAATAAAATGTCCAACGCTTCACGTTTAGTCGAGAAGCTCAAACAAAAAGGTATGGTGGTGAGAGAGGAATGTCCATCCGATAGAAGACAGGTTGATATTCTGATTACTGAAAAAGGGATGAATGTTCTCAGTCAGTTGCATAACCAAATGCATGAGTTGAACAGAAGTCTTATCCAATTGAGTGGGGAGGAAGTTGATCAGTTAAATTTTCTTTTGGATAAACTGAGGGGTTAAAAAAAATTTAAACAAATAGGTGTATAGACACTTAATGTAAATACAAATTAAAACCAATAAACAATTAAAATTATGAGTACTGCAACAGCAACAACTACAAAATGGGCAATTGACCCAACACATTCAGAAGTATCATTCAAAGT
>CAZLJT010000389.1:0-3034 GCA_964559905.1 uncultured Aquiflexum sp. | reverse complement strand
AAACCCACAAAATCCAATATCGGGTCATGCTATCCCGGTTCAGGGGCAGGACTACCTGTCCGGATTGTAGAGGGACCAGGTTGAGAAAAGATGCTTCCTTCGTCAAAATCAATGGTAGGTCCATCACGGATATTGTTTTGCTCCCCATAGATAAAGCGTTGCGTTTTTTTCAGGAAATAGTGATTTCTGATTCTGAAAAGACGGTGGCCAATAGGCTTTTAAAAGAAATCCAGAACAGATTAGAATATATGGACAAGGTGGGTCTTGGCTATTTGACGTTGAACCGCTTGACTTCTTCACTTTCAGGAGGAGAATTCCAAAGAATCAAACTGGCAACCTCGTTGGGATCTGCCTTGGTGGGTTCCATGTACATATTGGATGAGCCAAGTATTGGGTTGCATCCAAGGGATACAGACCGATTGATTGAAGTCCTAAAAAACCTGCGTGATCTTGGCAATACCGTGATTGTGGTCGAACATGAGGAAAAAGTCATGAAGTCAGCAGATCAGATCATTGATATAGGACCGGAAGCAGGTGTTAAAGGGGGACACTTGGTTTTTCAGGGAGACCTTCAGGAATTGTTGGTTCATGGAAAAAGCTATACCGCCCAATACCTGAAAGGAGAGGAAAAAATACAAGCGAAGGATTTCAACAGGAAATGGAAGGATAGCATCATTGTAAAAGGTGCCCGAGAAAACAACCTAAAAAATCTGACTGTAAAATTCCCGCTACATACCCTGACTGTAGTCACTGGAGTGAGTGGATCCGGTAAGTCCACCTTGGTCAAAAAGGTGCTCTATCCTGCTTTGGGCAAAACCCTGGGAACCGTGATAGACGAAACAGGGAAGTTTGACAAACTGGATGGAGATTACAAAAAAATCACCCAAGTGGAGTTTGTGGATCAAAATCCCATCGGAAAAAGCTCCCGATCCAACCCGGTAACTTATGTCAAAGCATACGATGCGATCAGGACCTTGTATTCAGATCAGACGCTTTCAAAACAACGGGGGTATAAACCTGCCTTTTTCAGCTTCAATGTGGATGGCGGAAGATGTGAAGCCTGTCAGGGTGAAGGAACAGTCACTGTAGAAATGCAGTTTATGGCGGATATTCATTTGACTTGTGAGTCCTGCAAAGGCAAACGCTTTAAAAATGAGATACTTGAAGTCAAATACAAGGATAAGGACATATCAGACATTCTGGATTTGACCATTGATGAAGCTATGGAATTTTTCAAAGAAAAATCCCAGATTATCAACAAGCTGCAGCCCCTTCAGGAAGTCGGTTTAGGATATATCGGTATGGGTCAGTCCTCCAATACACTTTCGGGAGGTGAAGCCCAAAGGGTAAAATTGGCCTCCTTCTTAGGTAAGGGCGGCACCAAATCCGGAGACCATATTCTGTTTATTTTTGATGAACCTACCACGGGATTGCACTTCCATGACATCCGCAAACTCCTACATTCAATCAATGCCCTAATAGAACAGGGACATTCGGTCATCATCATTGAACACAATACTGAGGTGATCAAAGCTGCGGATTGGGTGATTGACTTGGGTCCCCAAGGTGGAGAAAACGGCGGACATATCACATTTGAAGGGACCCCCGAAGCCCTGATGGAAACTGAGGGGAATTTTACCGGAAAGTATTTAAGGGAGTCTTTTCAGTAATTGGTTATTCAGTTAATAAGGATTTTAGGTTTCCTCTTTCTTTCCAGTGAAAACGGGACACTTCAACAAAGGCTGATCAAAATACCAATTCATGCCAACATCGGTCATCCGTCATCGGTCATCCTACAGTCCAATAAAAACAGACTCAACTAGAAGATAGGCATTGATCAAAAGCTAAGCAGAGTCTCACTTCGCAAAAATCTGCCCCTGATCCTGAAAGGATTTGAATTCAAGTGCATTGCCCGAAGGGTCGAGGAAAAACATGGTAGCCTGTTCCCCTACCTCTCCCTTGAATCTGATATAAGGTTCGATGACAAATTCCATTCCATGGTCTTTCAGCTTATCTGCTAAAGCGTGCCATTCTTCCCAAGGTAAGATCGCCCCAAAATGCCTCACGGGAACATTTTTGCCGTCTACCTCATTTGCCTTGGCCAAATTCAGTTCTTCAGGTTTGACATGAGCGGATAACTGGTGCCCAAAAAAATTGAAATCTATCCATTTTTCGGTACTCCTTCCGATATCACATCCCAGCAGATCTCCGTAGAATTTTCGGGTTTCCTCAATATCCCTGATGGGAAAAGCAAGATGAAAAGGCTTAAATTGATTCATAATTGATTAAATTCGTTTTGCGAATTAGCGTGCTAAGATTGATTTTTCATAATTATTTTAAACCATGAGCAAAAAAACAGTTTCACTGGTATTATCGAGTGGTGGTGCCCGGGGAATGGCGCATATAGGTGCAATCGAAGCATTGGAAGAATCGGGATACGAAATCGTGTCCATAGCCGGTTCTTCTGCCGGAGCGTTGATAGGGGGTATGTATGCCACAGGTAAGCTTCCAAAGTTCAAAGACTGGATCTGTAATCTGGACAGAATTGATGTCTTTTCTCTGATGGACTTCACTATTTCCAGTCGGGGATTTATCAAAGGGGAAAAAGTATTCGGAGAGCTCAAAAAACTGATTGAGGATAGTCAGATTGAGAACTTGAATATTCCATTTGTTTGTACAGCAGTAGAAATCCCCTCCGGTAAGGAACATGTGTTTAGAAAAGGAAGCTTGTATGCGGCCATCAGGGCATCCGTTTCAATCCCTACAGTACTCACGCCTGCAAAAATACATGGAAAGGAATATATTGACGGCGGTATTTTGAACCCCATTCCACTGAGCCTTTTACCTAAAGAAAAAAGAGGAGAAATAGTTCTAGCAGTGGATCTGAATGGACCAAAAGAGGCATTTGTAAACTTAATAGAGGATAAAGACAAAAAAATCTTTCCCCCCACTCTCAGCAAATTGCCAAATTGGATGATCGATTACCAAAAGAAATTTTCGACCTATTTTTCTATTTTGGAAAAAGATGAAAAAC
>CAZLJT010000388.1:0-3035 GCA_964559905.1 uncultured Aquiflexum sp. | reverse complement strand
CCCGACATGGAACTTTGCATGTATTTGGGCAGGGCACTCAAAACCACTGAATTGATGGTGGGATAAATCGGCGCTAAGAATATTCCCAAAATCGGAAAAAGATATACCACAAAAGGAGCGTTGAACCATGTTATGGTTTCCAATGCTTCCGGAAGGTTTGAGGTCAATGGTAAAGTAAGGACCACGCATAATCCCACCAATAAAGTGCAGACCAAAGTGAAGGTAAGCCAATGCACCTTTTTCAGGACAATTCCTGCCAACAAACGGCCAATTGCCAATGCCCCGGCCAAAACAGCCCCTGCCTGAATCCCCATACTCGCAGGAACTTTAAGGACATCCTGATAAAAGGTCGGTGTCCAGGTCATAAAACTCTGTTCTATCAATACAAATAAAAAGGCAGAAGCTGCAAAAACCAATACCAAAGGCCTGATAACCAATTTAAGCATTTCCAGAAATTCATCCCAAGCCCTTGTTTGCTCCCTTTTGGATTCAGATTCATTGATTTTGGCCAAATACAACAACAAAGCAGCCGCTAAAGTCATAATTCCCAAATACCAATAAATATTCAACCAAGTCCTGGAGGTAGGATCTGCATCATTGACAAATAGACTGAAAAACACATTTCCCAAAAGCACCCCGACCATAAAAAAACCTTCTATGGTACTCATCAGGCTGCTATGCTCTTTGGTATTGTTGGTCACCAAGCCTATCATGGCGAAAACACTGACTTTGATCACTGCAAAAGAAATCCCTACAGCTGCAAAAAGCATTTTGAAGTACCAGAACTCATTTGCCATCGCAGGCATCAGAAAACAAATCCAGGCGACCAAGAACAAGGCGGCCAACATACCTTTTTTCAAACCTACTTTTGGTAAAAAGGAAGCGACAATAAAAGAAAAAATTGCAATGGGCAAATCCTTAAAACCTTCCAGAATGGAGGCATCTGCTTTGCTGACATCAAAAGACCGCTGTACCTGTAGAATTACCGCTCCCACAGAATTGAGCAATACAGCAAAAACCATGTAATTGACAATCAGCGATATACGTATGAGGAGCTTGGAGTTCATAAGTTAAGATCACAAAAAGATACGAATTTAGATTTCAAATCCCACTAAGACACTAAGACACAAATTATAAATTTTCTTAGTGGCTTTGTGGCTTTGTGGGAAAAACCGTCACTGCTTTTCCAGCAAATACCAACCTTTGGGATCAACTTCTATCGGCCCGGCACTTTTTATAATTACTGGTTTGGAGGAAAGGATATGCCTTTCATATCCATTGGAAGTTTTTATTTCTACCGGTATGGAAAAATCAATATTGGGCAAACTGACCTGATATCCCTTCTTCCCTTTTTTGGAAACTTTTACCTTAGGGATACGGATGGTTTTGAGATACATATCAAAAAATCCCTTAAGATCCAATCCGGTATAATGCTGTACAAATTCAGTGAAATCAGCTGTTTCGACCAGATTTTCATAGGTAAAACGTTCATCTGAAGCAAAAGCTTTGAGCATAGGAAAGAACACCTCATCACCAATGTAGTATCTCAAAGAATGTATTATAAATGCCCCTTTGGTATAAATTTCAGGATGATAAGCTTGGTCAGAGTTTGAGTTTCTTGGAGAAACTACCGGTCTTGCATGGGCAATTCCTTTTCTGACTGAAGCGACCTTTTGGTGGTAGGCATCTTCTCCTCCATGTTCCAGATAAAACAGCCAATCCCCATAAGCAGTCAAACCTTCATGGATCCAGAAATCAGCCCAATCTTTGACCGAAACTTTATTTCCAAACCACTCATGCCCCAATTCATGGTGCAGCAGCCAATCGGCATATACATCTCCGATTTTCTCAAACTGAAAATTATTGCCGTAAGCATTAATAGTCTGATGTTCCATCCCCAAATAAGGCGTTTCCACCACAGCAATTTTGTCATTGGGAAAAGGATAAGGCCCGAAAAACTTCTCGTGAGTTCTGGCTGAAGTTTCCAACACTTCCATTAGCAATTTTGACTTATCCTTGTTTTGTTGGAGAACATAGACAATCATCGGGATTTCGGTCCCATTAGCACTAGAAAAAGTTTTTGATTCTTCATGGAAAACCCCGAGTGTAAAATTGATATTGTAATTATTGATGGGATATTGGGTTGTCCAACGGTAGGTGACTTTGCTGTTTTGTCTTTGAGTATCAACCAATCGCCCGTTTGCAGCTACAAAATAAGGATAGGGTGCGGTGAGGATTAAATCCACTCCATTGGAAGGTTCACTTGATGGGTGGTCCAGGCAGGGCATGAAGATTTTTGCACCTTCATTCTGCGATGATAAGCCCATCCAATGATTTCCCAGTTCATCTATTTCCCAAGTGAAGCCTCCTGTCCAGGGAGGACGGACCGCTATGGGTGTTTGGCCTCCATAAAAAACTTCCACCTCAGTACAGGTACAATCCGAAGGATAAATGTCCAAAGTATCCCCAAAATGCCTAAAACCAACTTCCTCTCCATCCATCAAGACTTTGGTCACTGTGTACTCCTCGATAAGGTTCAACCTCAGGGTATCCAACTTTTCATCTGAAGAAAAAGTGATTTTATTTTTCCCATGGATTTCCTGCTTTTCGGGAAATATTTCCAGTTCCAACTGATAGTGCAAAACCTCATATTTTGTTTGCAAAGGGTCGATTGACCCACCCCAGGCCCAGTTTTTTTGGATTTGGGAAAAAGTGCTGAGTGAAATCAGTAGAAAAGAAAGGATAAAGGAGGTTGTTTTCATTGGCCTCAATATAATAGTTTTATTTGGTACTAGGGAATTCCTTTTCTAAGATACTTTTCCTTAAAATTTGAAGGTTTATCTTATAAACTGGAATTGCTCCCGACTGCTGAACGGGATCCAAGGATAGAAAGACATAGATACAATCCACACATGGCGTTTTCGCCAATTTTCATCCAGATGAGGTTCCACAATGCTTTAAAATGTTCTAAATCTTTGTAGGCTGAATAATCCCTTATAAATTTAACATAAGCTTTCGGTGGAGACTGGGTGTAG
>CAZLJT010000387.1:0-3036 GCA_964559905.1 uncultured Aquiflexum sp. | reverse complement strand
CTCGGAGTTCTTTCTCGAGGCGAATCGCCCCTCACCGCTCGTTGCGCCCTGGAACGGCGGCAGTGGCTTCTATCCGAAGGACAACAAGGCGGCGATCAACGCCATCCGGAGCGGCGTAGCGCCGCGCCTGAGCCCGTATCGCGACGTCATCGGCCACGCGGACACCGCGACCGCCGGGGTGGAGCAGAGCCCGAAGGACGAGCTGAAGCGTGAACTCGTCGCCTACGCACGCTCTCACTGGCCAGAGGCTTCGCTCGCCTGGCTCGATGCCGCCCTGAGCCTGACGGATGCCGCCGTTCGCTACCCGGCGCTGCTCGGCACCGGCGGCAACGATGGCCGTCTGGACTTCACCAACAACTTCATGCAGCGGATCACCTCGCTCATCGACGCGAACACCGGGCAGCACAAGCCCGGCGCAAACGGACTCCTCTCGGCGGCGCTCTTCGGTACGCCCACCGACCAGCTGCAGGCATCTCTCGCCATTGGTCAGTTCCTGCCTGGTGCAGCAGGCGGCGCCAACGCCAGCAGCGGCTTCGAAGGCGACAGCCTCGTCAATCCCTGGGACTTCGTCCTCGCGCTCGAGGGTGCAATCGCCTTCCAGGTCGCGGCCGTGCGTCGCCTCGATTCGACGGAGCTCGCGCAGGCTGCGGCGCCTTTCGCCGTCAGGGGCTCCGGGGCGGGCTACGCGAGCGCTACCCCCGCTGACGAGTCTGCGCGCGGTGAGCAGTGGATGCCGGTCTGGAGTGCACCGGCGACGTGGCCCGCCTTCTCGCGTCTCGTCGCGGAAGCGCGGCTGCTGAGCGGCAGACATCGGGCCACCAGCACGCTCGAGGCTGCCCTTGCCCTCGCCCAGACGGGCGTCGCCCGAGGCATCTCTTCATTCCAGCGCTTCGGCTTCATCGAGCGGAATGGTCAGGCCAACCTGGCGGTGCCGCTCGGCGTATGGAAGGCGCAGCACCGCCCGACGGCCTCACTCGTCGAGCGGGTCGAGGGCTGGGTCGGGAACTACCGCTACGCGGCCGACAAGATCGGGGCGCCTGCCAGTGCGGGCCGCAGCGCGCGCCAGCTCCAGGCAGCGGTGCTCGACGTGCTCGCCCAGCCCGTTGCTGACCGAGTCGAGGATCTGCTCGTTCGGCTCGCGGCCGCCGAGGACAGCATCGTGCGAAGCGGCAAGTGGGCCGTGAGCCAACAGCTGCGGCCCTTGCCCTCGATCCCTGAGTCGGCGCTGGCCGCGAGCCTACCGATGGACAGCCCTGAGTGGGAGATCGCTCGCGCCCTGGCGGCACTCGAGGGGCCGGCCAGCTCTTCGCTGCGCTGGAACTGTGTGCCGCTCGACACGCACCCCGAGCGCTTCGCCAGCGGGGCTTCCGGACTTCTCGTGAATGCCAGCCACGTCTGGCGTGGCGAGGACCTCACCGCCAATCTGTGCGCGGTGGGGACTCGACGGATGGTCGAGTCGCGCGGCTCAGGCTGGCCGTTTCAATCGGCGCGCTTCACCGTTCGGCTGGAGTCAGTCATGGAGTTCCTGACTGGCCGACTCGACGAACGCCGACTCGCGCGTCGGGTGCGCGCGCTGATGAACGTGCAGTGGGAGTCTCACGCCCACCCTGCCTCCACCGCCTGGCGGGGCGACGCCAACTACAGCGTGAGCAGACTGGCCTGGTCGGAGCGACCGCTCCTCGATGGGGCGAGGGCTGATGGGTCGGTCTTCTGGCTACTGGCTCGTGGGCGAGGCGCAGAGGCCATCAGGAGTGCCTTGCGGCGACTGGCCGCCTGGGGCTTCCGCCCTCGAATCGATGCGACCCAGCATGCGCTGGCGTTGTCACCCGACGCCTCACGACGGCTCGCGGCAGCCCTGCTCATCCCCGTTTCGCATCGAGATCTCACGCACCTCGCCTCATCACTTCGCCGTCATCACGATGTTGCAGCCTCCGCCTGAAAGGAAGCCATGTCCCTCGACCTCGCGCAGTTCCTCGATCCCAAGCAGTCCCGCGTTCTCATCGAAGCGAAGCTGAAACCCCTCCAAGGCAGCCGCTTCCAGCCAACGGGCTTCCCCGACCTTGGCCCCGCGCTGTTCGAGTCCAACGCCGGCCAGACGCTGCTGGTCGAGAGCGCCCAGAGCACGGCCAACCGGCTCGAGGCGACGATCTGGGACGCCGCCAAGAACGAGCTGCTTCCCGAGTTGAAGGGGCTCTCGTACGTGCGCGTGACGCGACCGGACAAGACCTACCTGACGTCCAGCATCACCGAGGCGCACCGCCTCAACTCGCCCTACATCCTCGAGGGAAAGGACAAGACGCTCCTGAACGAGTTGAAAGAGCAGACGAGCGCCTTCTCGGAGGGCGTGATCGACCGGAGCCGCCTCGCCGCGGTGATCGCCAGCTTCGATGTCAATGCGCTGCTCCATGGCCTCTTCCTCGCCAAGAGCGAGTTGGCTGGTGGCCGACTGCGGCTCGAGCGTGCCCTCTCCGGCTTCATCGAGGCCACGGGGGTCCGCATCGCTGCCTCGGGCGGCGTGAAGAACGACCCGGTGAATCCCAGCGGCGACGCGGCCAAGGGCTTCGGCAACGTGCCGTTCCAACGCGACGAGTTCACAGCCGAGAGCATCACGGCGTATTTCAACCTCGACCTCGGTCAGCTCCGCGCCTACGGACTGGGTGCCGCGGCGGAGCAGTTGCTGACCGCGCTGGCGCTCTACAAGGTGACGGCCTTCCTCGAGGGAAGCCTTCGCCTCCGCACGGCCTGCGACCTCGAGTGCATCGAGGTGATCGTGCGTCGACCGCAGGCGGCCAAGCTGCCCACCGCCAGTGAGCTCCTGAAGGGCCTGCCCGCGCTCGTCGCGTCGGCCAAGGCCGTGCTCGGGCAGGGGGCGCGCACGGTCACCTTCGAGGCCCAGAAGTGACCATCACCGCACGGTTCGACTTCCCCGCGGGGCGCTACCACGCCACGCCGTGGGGCCGTCACGTCAACGAGGGGGCCATCGAGTGGCCACCGAGC
The DNA here is from genome assembly GCA_964559905.1 of uncultured Aquiflexum sp. Lineage (GTDB taxonomy): Bacteria > Bacteroidota > Bacteroidia > Cytophagales > Cyclobacteriaceae > Aquiflexum. Next base: position 39 of record CAZLJT010000387.1, on the reverse strand, counting down.
CCGTGGCGTCTCCTTCGAGCCCTGGTTTCCGTCGGCTTC
>CAZLJT010000386.1:0-3042 GCA_964559905.1 uncultured Aquiflexum sp. | reverse complement strand
GCAAAGCATTTCAATTTCCCACATTGTGACCATGAATAGGGAATTTTGGAAAAGCTGCTAGTATAAACTTGTGAAAATAAACTTTCAAATTTCATCGAGAAGATACTACTGGAAGAAAAAAGCAATTTGCACCATTGAATTTTCTAATTTTCCAATATGTGAAATTGAGGAACAATTCTTGTATATTGCCACCTGAATTTAATGTTAGTCTAATCATGCTTAGGATTTTTACAACAGTACTGATCTCCCTATACTTTGTTGGAAATGTTTACAGTCAGGGTTCAAGAGACCATATCACAGTCGGTTACGGCTTGGGAATGATATATGCGGACAATGCCGGTATTTATCAATCTTTTGATTTCAAATTGCTTCCTGCATTTACAGTTGCTTATTCAAAAGAACTTTCAGAAAAGTTTGATTTTAGGACCTCTTTTGGAGGCCAATTTATCAACAGTGGCGAGTTTAGGCCAATCAACCAACCGATAGTTGTGGAATGGGGAAATAACGGTCAGGCTTATTATTTTGATGGAAATGCATTTTTTCTTGATGTAATGCCCGTACTTCAACTCAACCCCAATAAACCTGGAAGGGCAGGTGAACCGGTTAATCTTTACATGGGATTGGGAATCGGCGGACTATATAGTCAAAGGGCACAAAGGGTGCTGAGAGATGGCGTTTTGGAAAACGGAATATTTGTTCAAGGATTTGTGGAGAGATCCAACCAAACCTTGACTACTGCCTACATCCCCTTTAAATTCGGTCTTTCTACTAATTTTGAATATGAATGGGATATGGGTTTCGAAATCAATTTTATGACGATTCTCTCTTCCGATATTGATGGGAACAACATGGTCAATAAACTTTTTTACCCAGATGTAATGGTGAATATGCAATTGATGGTCAGAAGATATCTACGCAGATAACTGTAATTGATTTCTATAATCCTTTTCTAATCTGATCTGCAATTTCTGAAAGTTCTTCTTTGCTTAATTTGAGTTTGGGACGGTTGAAATTGATATCATCCATAGTCCCCAAAGGAACCAAGTGGATATGTACGTGAGGAACTTCCAATCCGATAACGGCCACCCCTACCCTGGTACATTTGATTGTTTTATCAATGGCCTTAGCTACGTATTTGGAAAAAACATGTAGTCCGGCTAAGGTTTCATCATCCAGATCAAAGATATAATCTACCTCTTTTTTAGGAACTACCAGCACATGACCTTTCACCAAAGGCATGATGTCTAAAAATGCAATATAGTTTTCATCCTCGGCGATTATTTCTGCCGGGATTTCTCTGTTTATTATTTTCGTAAAGATTGATGCCATAGGTGTAAAAATAAAAAATCCCGAAGGAGAAACCATCGGGAGGATTAAATTTTAGTAGGAAATATCAAGAATTTCAAATTCCAATGTTCCTGCCGGAGCTTGTATTTGGGCTATATCACCTTTAGATTTGCCATTGAGTCCTCTTCCAAACGGAGAAGCTAAAGAAATCTTACCTGACTTTAGGTCGGCTTCTTCTTCTGATACCAATGTATAGGATACAGTCATGCCATTTTTGACATTTTTGATTTTTACTGTACTTAAAATACCAACCTTGGAAGTATCCATCCTTGAATTGTCCATCACCCTGGCATTACCTACTACAGCTTCCAATTTGGCGATTTTCAATTCCAACAGACCCTGTGCATCCTTTGCAGCATCATATTCTGCATTTTCACTCAAATCCCCTTTGTCCCTTGCTTCAGCAATTTGTTTGGCAATATCTTGCCTTCCTTTTGTCTTCAGTTCCTGAAGTTCATCCTTCAGCTTTTTAAGACCCTCTTCGGTGTAATACTGTATGTTTCCCATTTCAATCTATTTACTTACTATGGCCATGAAAAATAGAAGAAACGGTTTCATCGCTGAAACCGTTTCTTCTATGCTTTCGTTATTTGAATGTGTCAAAGGTAACAATTACTCTAGGAGAAAGCAATTTTAGATAGAAAAAGAAAATTATTGTCATTAGTTTTGATCAAAACCAAATCTGAATTTTACACTCCATATGAAAAAAGATATCAAGTCCATTGCCAATACACCTAGTCCTCCTTATTATGCAGTCATTTTTACAAATATAAGGACAGAAATAAATGAGGGCTATGAAGATATGGCAAAAGAAATGACCAACTTGGCGGAAAAACAGCCAGGTTACCTAGGGAATGAATCTGCCCGGGATGGCCTTGGCATCACTGTCAGTTATTGGGAAAGCCTTGAATCCATCAGAAACTGGAAAATGGTTTCCGAACATTTATTTGCCCAAAGAATGGGGCGAGAAAAATGGTATGCCTCGTATAAAACGCGGATTAGTTTGGTGGAAAAGGATTATGGATTTGGAGGAGTTTAGGACTGCTTATTGGTGGCAGCTTACATACTTCATTATTCGATATTTAAATATTGAATAATTAGAAATACCTGCAGTGTTAGAATAATACAGCCATTTTCCTATTGGCAAAGAATGAAATTCCTTACAACCAATCCCTCAGAAATTGTAAAATATCCGCCCTCATTTCAGCCGTTTCCTCGTGGGATACATCATAAATTTTTAATTTCCATGCTTCAGGAGCTCCGTCTTTAGCATAAATTTTTTTCAGGTTTTCATCGATGATAGACAAACCTTCCAATGGGGTAAGGGGATCAAATTTTCCTGCCAGTCCAAAATGAGGCCGGGGTGAAATCAATCCATTGATTTTTGAAGTAGAAAAGTGGTTCAATAAATCAGGAACGTAATAATAAATACCATGAAGACTGAGGTCATTTTTTTCCAAAAGGGTATGAAAGTCCGTTAAACAATTCAGATCCACCACCACTTGAATACGCTCATCCAATGCAGCAAGCCACCAAGCCATGGTACTTCCCATGGACATGCCCATAGTTGCTATGCGTTCAATATCAATATCTTCCCTGGAATCCAAATAATCCAATGCCCTTAAATTGTCATAGACCATCATCCCAAAGAGAACTTGTCCCTTCCACAGCATTTCTTTGAACAAATCAAGTTCG
>CAZLJT010000385.1:0-3048 GCA_964559905.1 uncultured Aquiflexum sp. | reverse complement strand
GAGTCAATCGCTTTGATACCGGTTTGAAGTGGTTCGGTTACCGGCTGACGGGAGATTACACCGGGAGCCTTTCGTTCCAAAGGCATTTCGTACAAATCACCTTCCAATGGCCCTTTTCCATCAATGGGATTGCCCAAGGTATCCACTACCCTGCCCAACATACCGTTACCCACCTTGATAGAGGCAATTTTCTTAGTTCTTTTTACATTGTCACCTTCTTTGACCAATTTGGAATCACCAAAAAGTACTGCCCCGACATTGTCTTCCTCTAGGTTAAGAACCATGGCCTTAAGACCATTGTCGAACTCCAACAATTCACCGGCTTGGGCTTTGGTAAGTCCATATATACGTGCTACACCATCCCCAACTTGGAGGACGGTACCCACTTCTTCAAGTTCAGTATCAGTCTTTGCATTAGAGAGTTGTTCTCTCAAAATGGCTGAAACTTCATCAGGTCTTATTTGTGCCATTGTATTTTTGTATTAATATTTTTCTTGATTACTAGTATAATTTAACGAAATATCTCTGTGCAAACTTCATCCTCATTTTTCTCAATTTGCCACTGATAGAGTCATCCCAAAGTTTATCACCCACCTTGAGTACAAATCCTGCAATAAGGTCTTTATCGATCTTTTCAACCAACTCTACCTTTTCCAGACCAGAAATTTCCTTGACAAGATTGATTATTTCTTCCCTTAGATCTTCTGTCAAGGGCAAGGTCGTGGTAATTTCAGCCACCTGAATATTCTTATAGACATTGTATTGTCTTAGAAATTCCTTTGCGGTAGAAACCAAAACATTGGATCTTTTCTTTCTGGTGACAAGGTCAAAAAAGCTAATGGTCAATTTATTGGCTGATTTTCCGAGCAACAATTTTAAGATATTAAACTTTTTATCATAATTGATCACCGGACTATCCAAAGCTAATCCAACGGCCCTGTTCTCATCCACAATGGATAAAAATGTCATGAAATCTCCTTTAACTGCCTCAAGCACGTTGTTCTCCTCAGCAAGCTCGAGAAGAGATTTGGCGTATCGGGATGCAACTCTGATATTCGACATATTAATTTAGCTTGATATCCTTCACCAATTCCTCAACCAGTTTTTGCTGGGAAGCATCAGAAGTAAAGTTTCTTTTCAATAATTTCTCTGCCACTGCCAAGGATAAAACACCTACCTGTACCTTTAACTCTTCCAAGGCGGCAAGTTTTTCAGTCTCGATGGCAGCTTTTGCCTTTTCAAGCATCAATTGTCCTTCTTTTGCAGCCAGATCTTTTGCTTCTTCTACCATTTGTTTTGAAGTTTCGCTGGCCTGAAGCAACATTTTATCTCTTTCAATCTTGGCTTCATGAATTATTTTTTCATTTTCCGCTTTAAGATTGGCCATTTCATTTCTGGCAATTTCTGCTGATTTCAGTGCTTCTTCAATGCTTTTTTCCCTTTCATCCAATGCAGCAAGAATTGGTTTCCAGGCATATTTTGAAAGCAGGAAAAGAACGATCAAAAATCCAAGGGCGGACCAGAATATCAATCCCAATCCAGGTGTAATTAGTCCCATATTGATTTAATTTATTTGATTAACTGCGCTTGTTCAATAAATAAAAAGATAGGGATTGGCCTAGCGCCAATCCCTTAACTTTCTTTAGAAAGTGTAATCTCCCAATGCAATAAGTAGACAAACTACCACCGCAAACAAAGAAACCACCTCAATAAGAGCTGCAATGATCAACATGGCAGTCTGGATTTTTCCAGCTGCTTCAGGCTGACGGGCAATGCCCTCCATTGCTTGACCACCGATTCTACCAATACCCAGACCTGCGCCTATTGCGACAATTCCGGCTCCGATACCAGCACCCATCAGTGCAAATCCGGCAGTTAATAAGATTGAAGTTAACATAAGTGTTTGATTTATAAATTGAACAAAGTAATTACAGATTAATGATGATCATGTTCTGCCACTGCCATACCAATGTACATCGCAGAAAACAGGGTAAATACATAGGCCTGAATGGTGGCGACCAATATTTCTATAAAATTGATAAATACTACCATTATAGTACTTGCAACTCCTACAGCCAATGATTCAAATACAAATATCAGCGCAATGAAACTCAAAATGACGATGTGCCCAGCGGTGATCGCCACAAAAAGTCGGACCATCAACGCAAAGGGCTTGGTAAACAAACCAATGATTTCTACAGGAACGATGATTAACAATAATGGAACCGGTACTCCGGGTGTTGCAAAGACGTGCTTCCAATAATCTTTATTTCCATTGAAATTTGTAATAATAAAGGTAAAGACAGCGAGAGTAAAAGTTAAAGCTATATTTCCAGTGAAGTTTGCAGCTTCAGGAAATAGACCTAAAAGGTTTCCTACCCAGATAAAGAAAAACAAAGTCAATAAGTATGGTGTGAATTTCAGGTGTTTTTTATAGCCAATATTTGGCAATGCAATTTCATCCCTCACAAAAATAACTATGGGTTCAATGAATGAAGCAATTCCTTTTGGCGCGGCACCTGGATTTTTCTTGTAAAATTTAGCTGATTTCAACATTATAAAAAGAAGGACCGCAATCACAATAAACATCATGGCCACGTTTTTTGTGATCGAAAAATCATAAAAGGTTCTTGACTCATCTAATGCCCCCAATTGATAATTCTCATCAATATAGTAGCCACTGACGCCGTACTCTTTACCGAACTTATGCGTTTCATGATTCTGAAAGTTTGAGGACATGAAAAATTCCAATCCTTGATCCGGAGAATAGATGATTACAGGCAGCGGAAGAGTAATATGGGTATGACCAATTGTAGCAAAATGCCACTCATAATTATCCATCACATGAGGTAGGATAAAACCTGTCTTACTCTCTTCATCACCTGCCGCTGAAACGGGATTTGAAAAACCTAGCCAAAATACTGATATTAAAATACTTAGGCAAAGAAATTTACGGACCATCAAATGATTTTTTAGTACCTAATTTGAATTTGGGCGCAAATTACTTATTAAGGTGTATATATCAAACAATAAGTAAAAGAAATAAAT
>CAZLJT010000384.1:0-3082 GCA_964559905.1 uncultured Aquiflexum sp. | reverse complement strand
GGGAACAATATCGCAGCGTGAACCCCGGGGAGGTTCTTACACAAACTTGTTTTTGCCAATTAAAGATAAATTTCTCATTAGTTACTCTGTTTTGGGTTAACTATTTGATAGGGGGATATCGGTTAACAACAAATATTATGATGAATTTCAAAAAACGTTTCGGCCATACACGACTATTTGTATTCCATACCTGCAAAAAATTACAAATCAGTAGAAATGTTATGATAATATTTCGTGACTCCGGAATTGTCAGTTACCGGTGAAAAACAGGATGGCTTTTTGCATCTTACAAATAGCAATCGCCACTCCTAACCAAAACAGCACTCCTTTCACCAACTCGTCTTCAGCGAAGTTGCCTAAAAAGCTGTCAGGCAATATCTTTTAGGTTGCTTTTTTGAAAACCTGCGGGACAAATAAAATCGAGTTGGACAATGCCCCTTGTTGATTTACAACAATGCTAACGTTAGTCCGGCTGGACGGAAACTGATGCGGGAATCTGCACCACGCACACCACCCTATATAAATTTACACTTGTAAACGGCTGTTTTTACTATTTGATAATATATCCAAGTGATATCCCAATTATTCGATTCTTATTGGTGGACTCTTCATATTGGGCAATATTTGCCAATCCGTAACTGTAATTTATCCTGAATACGATTTTTTGCATGATCACGCCAACTCCAGCTTGCATTCCATAATCAAACCTTTTCCATTGTCCATCTTTGCCCATTTCACCTGTATAATCAACAGTTCCATCGTAAACAATTGTTCCAGGATCGACAATATCATATTCTTCCCGACTGATTTTTCCTGATAATCCTAATGCTAAATATGGTCCAAGAGCACCAAAAAACTCCACCTCTTTAATAGAAGTTGTCAATTTCAGTGATAGAGGTATGTCAATATAATTTAGTATTGCACGCTCATCAATCGGAAGATATTCTCCTGAGGAAGTGGGAACTGGATAATATGTGTCAATTGTATAGCCTTTAGATGAGAAAAGCAATCCTGGCTCAAATGAGAATGACTCAGAAATGGGGAATTCTTTAGTTATGCCCAAAATAAATCTTGGAGCCAATTTAAAACTATCACTGTAGGTTCCTCCTTGATTTTTATAATACATTGTCGATAAATTCAATCCAGATTTAATCTCCAGTGTCTGTGCCATTGTTCTCATTCCCCCCAAAAGGAAAAGAGTCAAAATTGTAAGTTTAAATAGGATTTTCATTGTTCGATCGTGGTTTCTACTTATATATGTATGCTAATTTCAAACTTGCCGTTAACGTTTTGCGAATGGTCAGTTGCAGTTTGCCGGTTTCGCCTGTATCCACCGTTACAAACCTAACGGGGCAGAACGTTTTAAGTTTCCACTTCCCCCGCCAATGGATTGCGTGTTGTGGGCAGTAGGTATTAGAAATTCAATGTCAGGCCCATTCCGTTCCCAGTCAATGATAATTTTAATTCATTCTTATCCCAAAACGAACTTGTCTGTAATCCACCGTTATATGTCCCGACTGCTTGTTTGACTTTTTTATTAAAACTCTGACTTATCGGAATCGACACAACTATCAATCCTGCTCCAATTCCAGCTATTGTCCAGTTGGGTTCTCCACCTCCCAGTGCTGCCCCGATAGGCCATCCTACCATAAATCCCCCAACACCACCAATTACTGTTGCCAGAGTGTAAGTTGATTGTGCAGATTTGACTTGCTGGTAGGCCTGGTCATTTGGTGTCATCGTTTTAACAAGTTGATTCATGTTTAGTCTTTGTTCTCCTTGATAAAATTGATAACCTCCAAATACTTTTTTCATTGAAATCGAATCAGTTGAAGCTTGACCATACGTAAATGAATAAGCAACTGACAGTAAGGTAATAATAATCGCAATTCTTTTCATTTTTAAACCAATTTTACAGTTAAAGGTATCAATGTTTGGGTCTTTTACTATTGCCCACAACGTAATAGCGTTTTAAATTTTTAGTTTCCCCAAAGGTAGATTTTTAAATGCTGACAGGCACGCAATTAATTATATTTTGCTGTTACCAACCGTACATAATTATCTTACAAGTTGATAGTCACTAATTAAAAGTCCAGGAGATAGATTTAATCTTATTGTAAGATTCCTTATCATATCAACTGTTAATTTCCTTTTGCGGTTTAATACCTCTGAGACCCTGCTTTTTCCTCCAATCTCAACAATTAAATCAATCTGTTTTAGTTTCATCTCTTCCATTCTAATCTTGATAGCTTCAATTGGGTCGGGGCCTGCAATTGGATAATGTTTCTTTTCGTATTCATCAATCATTAATCCAAGCACGTCAGCTTCATCGCTATCAGCTGTGCCAATTGCCGCATCAAAAATTACTTCTAATCTTTTCAATGCAGCTCTATAATCAGCTTCTGTTTTTATCGGTTTTATAATCATATCTCTTTGTCTTTTGTTTATATCGTATTTGCATCTATCTTGTCGTATTCTTCATGAGTTCCAATAAACCGTATAAATATCCATTGTTTCTCGAAATTAAATTTAGCTACAAGTCTATATGAATTGCTTTTGATATTGAATACAATTCTACTATCCTTTAATATACTGGCATTTGAATATGTCTGTTTGACATCGTTAGGCATTTTCCAATCTGCATTCATCGTCGTATCGTACCAAGTCTTTAAATATTGTTCTGAATCAGGATGTTTCTCCCAATATTCCCTTAATGTACTTTTTGAAAAAATTCTCTCCATATATTTTAATCATGGTACAAATATAGTGCAAAATTCTCATTTTGGGAACTTTATTTTGAGTGACGATCTTTTTTGTATGGTTGGTAACGTTTGTGGTGCCATGCGATATTCTTACAATAGCTGCGGCGACCGGCATTGTCCCAAATGCCAGGCTGCAAAACAGGCATTCTCGATTGAAGACCTGATGCAAAACACCCTGCCTGTCAAGCACTACCATTGAATGTAGGTGAATAGCCACTGCTTTGCCTAAAAGAAAAAAAAAGGGATCGTAAAAAATCGAAACCCTATAAAAAAAAGCAAAAAATGGATTTGAATGTAAGCATTCGGCTAAACCCGTCCAA
>CAZLJT010000383.1:0-3092 GCA_964559905.1 uncultured Aquiflexum sp. | reverse complement strand
TCAGTAACAGTCAACATGCCGGAAGCATCTACCTGCAAATCCGAATGGAATGACCGGATATATTCCTCCTGTGCATATAGTGTTTGACCAAAAACAAGCAGCAAAAAGAAAAAGATGTACCTTTTCATTTGAAATTGACTTTAGGAACACCTCTTTCGGTTTCATTGTCAAGCTCAAAAAAGGCTGATTTTTGAAAACCAAAATTATTGGCAACTAGGTTGCTTGGAAATGAATCAATCAAAATATTCTGATCTCTCACCGAACCATTGTAATATCTTCGGGATCTTTCTATATCCTGTTCTATGGAAGCCAGGTCCTGCTGCATCTGAAGAAAATTGGTATTTGATTTCAATTCAGGATATTGTTCTGCTACCGCAAATAAGTTCATCAGAGAACGGTTGAGGTTATTTTCAGCCGCTTGTTGGTCCAGCACTCCCTGAGCGGATTGAGCTGCATTTCGGGCTTTGGTCACACTTTCAAATGTTTCCCTTTCATGAGACGCATAGCCCTTTACGGTTTCAAGAAGATTGGGAATCAGATCATACCGTTTTTTAAGTTGTACATCTATTCCGCTCCAAGCTTCGGAGACAATTGTTCTTAGTTTAATCAGGCGGTTGTAGATACTGATAACATAAAAAACAAGAATCAATACAATGCCGGCAATAAGTAGGATAGTGGTCATTTTTTATTGTTTAAGTTCAGATCAATTTAGATAAAATTTTATTGAATTCAATGACCAACAGCAGCTTGTCAAAGAACTCTCTGTTTATAAGTAGTCTTTTTCGGAGATTCCAGATTGATCAGGTAGCCATTGACCAAGGCATATTTCAATTCCCCATCCTTTGCCAGGTAAAAATTAGGACTTCCACCTGTTCGGATTCCAAAAGGTATAGAACCTGAATTTTTTAAGACCAAAATGGGTAAATCATATAACTCTCTTTCCTCCGCTTCTTCAACCTTTATGGCAAGAAAGCCTTCCCGGAGCAATTCAAGGGCTTTTTCAGGGGTAATTTCTGCTGGTTTTTCAAAGGTATTTTCATAGATTTTTCCTTCAATGACTTCCATGCCTGAAGCTTCCAACTCTTCATACCCATAAAAAATGGACAGGTCACCCAAATCTTCTATACCACCATTTACAAAATAAGAACCATGTGCATCCACTTCCCGCTGTCTGATACCCAAGTCTATATTGTAAGATAAATCCCCTTTTTGCATCGGTAAATTTCTTATTAACACATCCATCAATCTGGTGGCATTGTCAGGAATGGCATAATAATCATCCAAGGAATAGTCCGAGTAACTTGAGTCTGCTATTTCAATCAGTGCATGGAGGATGATCATGAAATTCAGTTTTCTGATATACTGCTTTTCCGGATCATTGGGATATCCTCCTGATTCTATCAAAATGGTACTCGTCCCCCATTTTTGGATATTATCTCCAAAAGCTCTTGGCTCAAAGGCATCATCATATTTCCCAACATGTCCCGGTGCAGCTTCCTGAATCAACCTGTTCATTCCCACGATGACCTGCATTGCCCTTTTCCTGATGTCATTGACTTCTGTTTCGAAATTGTAAGCGGGTGCCAATACGGAAATGGTGGCCGGAGTGGGAGTTTCTCCCGAAGTATAATAAATGTTTTGATCATGTAGGTTAAATCCAAAATCAGGTGAAAAAGAGTCCCGGGCATCCTTTAATATCACAGCTTCGGGAGAGGTCAAAGAGGAAGCATCACGGTTCAAATCAATATCCAACGCGTTTCGCCTCATCCATTGATCCATACCATCAGGGTTGAGCATGGGAATGAATCTTATATTGAGTTTTTCTTTCAATTTGTTTCTGACTTCATCCATACCGTCATTTTCGCCTTCAAAAAAATTGAATAAGTCAAAAAGTGCCATGGTTGCTGTTGACTCGTTGCCGTGCATCTGAGACCAAAGTAGAACTTTTGTAGGTCCGTTCCCGATACTCATCTGATAAATAGCTTTTCCTTCTACCGATTTCCCTATTTCTTCCACTAGGAAATCACCTTTCCGGTCCTTTACCAAATGAACTACTTCTCCGTGTTTGAATCGTCTGCTCTGAACACTTTTTTCTTGGTATTTTTCATAAGCAGTTTCTAAAAAACCAATGTCAATTACTGGATCAACTTGATTTTGGCAGGACAAGGAAAAGAAAATCAGGTTAAAGACAAGGATTTGAAACATTCGGATTCCGAAACTATTTTTTTTGTTCATGAGAGCTTTTAGTTATTTTATCTTTCAAGTTATGAACTTAACAAAAAAATACATTTACTTTATGCCCAAAATCATAAATACCCATGAAGCTATCATTTTTCGTCAAGGATTTACCGCTCAAACATACATTTACCATTGCCCATCAAAGTAGAGATATACAGGATACTGTTATTGTAAAGTTGGAAGAGGGAAATTTTATTGGTTTGGGTGAGACCACGACAAATCCTTTTTACGGGATGACTGCCGAAAATATTACAAAAACATTAGAGGAAAGCCGGGACTTTGTAGAATTGGGTTATTGGGAGAAGCCACAGGAACTTTGGGAAATCAGTAAATTCAGTTTTACCAAAAATCCTTTTGCGCAATGTGCTTTGGATATGGCTGCTTGGGATTTATTTACCAAAATGCAGGGTAAAAAACTATATGAATATCTTGGACTTGATCCTAAGGATATACCGGTCACAAATTATACTATCGGAATAGACACCATTGAAAATATGGTTTCCAAGATGAAAGAAGTAGAATGGCCTTTATACAAGATCAAGCTTGGAACAGACCACGATATGGAGATCATCAGGGAACTTCGTAAACACACTGAAGCCACTTTTAGAATAGACGCCAATTGTGCGTGGACCGTGGAACAAGCAATTCAATACTCTGAAGAATTGGCCAAACTGAATGTGGAGTTTATGGAACAACCTTTGCCAAAAGATGATTTGGAAGGAATGAAGGAAGTATTCAAACACAGTAAACTTCCCCTGATCGCTGACGAAAGTTGTATAGTAGAAAAAGACGTCAAAAAATGTCATGGGTTGTTCCATGGCATCAATATCAAATTAGTCAAAGCAGGCGGAATC
>CAZLJT010000382.1:0-3127 GCA_964559905.1 uncultured Aquiflexum sp. | reverse complement strand
AAAACAGATTCAATAATCCTATGGGTACATGTACCTATGAGGAAGGCATTAATCTTAACTCCAAGAGGAAAGTTCATTTTGTCAAAAAAGGGGATTATTTGTTCCATAAAGGGGAACCTGGCGATCATTTGATTTGCCTTAGCGCAGGTTTGGTAAAAGTAGTCAAGGATGCACCAAACAATCATAAGCAGATCATTAGAGTTGCCAAGGCTGGTGATATTATGGGTTTGAGAGCAGTTATTACAGGTGAAAACCACAATACTGATGCTATTGCTCTTGAGGATTGCCGGTTCTGTTTGATTGAGAAAGAGGCTATCTTTGAATTAATCAGGATTAATCCTGAGTTTAGTATCGAATCTATACGATTTGTATCTGGAATCATGGAAGAAACTTTTGATCAAGTGACAAAACTTGCGTATAAACCTGTCAGAGGGCGTATTGCAGAATCCTTGCTTTTATTGCACAATGCATATTCTGATGCTAATAATGCAGAAGGTATCATTCACATGCAAAGAAAAGACCTTGCTTCATTTTCTGGAACAGTAAAAGAGACTTTGCTCAGGACTCTTAAAGAGTTTAGAGATGAGGGGCTTATAGTTTCTCAAGGAACTGATATTCTTATTAAGGACAAGGAAGGACTAATCGCCATTAGTGCATTGTATGATTAAGCATATTTTTAACCTGGCAGTCCTACAGCAATCCATCCTTCAAAGTTCCGCAGGGCTACTTTTTTACCTTCTTCTGTTTCTAGCAAGCAGTTTATTTCTACTTTAAGAGCAATAGTGGGTTCTCCTTTTGCATTGTTCAAATAGGGCCTGCTTTCGATTATTCTAAAAGATGCCTCCGGACCTTGAGGGATATCAGAGGAAAGCAGTTTACCCTGATTATCCCTTATTTTTATTACTATGGACCGCGTTTGTTTCTGATCGAGAACTTGGGTACGTTCCTTCCACCTCGCCTGCATCATTATACTTGACCCATAGGTTTCAAATTTACTATCCACGGAGTTCCATATTAGATCTTTAGAATGGACATGAAATTGGTCATTTTTGTCTTCGATTCTAACATTATATCGACCAGGTTCACTTGTTGTTATCTCTCTGCCTTCTTGATCATTCTGCCACTTAACAGATTTTATTTCATCCGCAAAGACTACCTGAAGCACTGCATTTCTTAAAGAGTCATTTTGTGTTCTAATGTCCCAGTTTGGAAGAGAAATCTGGTTGAGATTTGACTCGGGGATCTGCGTACAAAAGAAACTCATTCTTTGTTTATAAGTGTAATGCACACACACCCTCTGCGCTTCCCTTTTATCCATTCTGAATTCATATGCAGGCTGACCTAAAATACCTGCACCGTTTTCAAGCACAATTCTGTTTATTTGAATTCCCTCATTATTTTCAACAGAAATCAATAGTGGACTGAACTCCCGGAGTTGACCATTTCTTTGAAAAAAGAACCAATTTTGCGGGTCGAAGGGCTTTTGATCAGTTATATTACTATCTGCAGTCTCTATTCTGTGTCTTATTCCCAATTCAAATTCGCTAGGTGTTATACCGTTATTATTCAGTCTTGCGAGTTTACCTTTAAATATCCATACATTATCATACTGCTCACTTGATGTTTCAAGATTGATTCCAGCCTGATCAAGATTTATAGCAAATGGAGCACCGTCAAGCGTTCCGCTTAGTCCAAAAGGAAGTCCATCTTGTTTTGGATCAGGTATTTCAACTTTGTTGCATGAGATATTGATCAAGATCCCGGTCCAAAGTGCCATTAAAGTAAGTACATATTTCATAATTGATATCTTAAATAAATGCTCAAATGATAATTATTTTCCATCAATCCGCCCTTATTGTTTCCAATGTAATCCAGCGTATTGAAATCGTAAAGTTTGGAGTAATCCTCTTTAATCAAGCCGTCTATAATCCAACCACCTCGAAATCCTGCGGCTAAAGACCTGCTGATACGTTTTTCGGCAAAAAGCCCCAACTCAGATGACCAACTGCGAAACCCCGGAGTTTCTATCCACCCGCTGCTCAATTCTGTCGAGCTTCTGAGCCAGGAATTTGGTTGTTGCTCATTAGGTTCTAGGTAATATTCTATTAGTTTGCCTTTTGCGCCGAGAAGTCTGAATATCCTGTAGCCCACACCGAGTTCCCATCCATTAAAGGTTGAGGATATTGAAACTGGTAGGCTCAGGTAAGCTGCCTGGGTGGGAATAAGCGAATATCCCCTGTTGTCTTTTTCAAATGTATAAGTCGGAGTAGGATGGTCCACCATAACATTAAAAGTTCCCGTTCTATGCAAATACCCAACCCCAACTCTTAGCATCCATTTTTGATAGAGTTGAACGCCAATCCCTCCGGAAGTTTCCAGCCCTAGCCACACTTTTTGCGGGCTTTTAGGGAATGCGTTGAAAACAGATCCTATTTCTGCAAAATAATGCAGTGTTGTTAGTGACTTACTGTTATTGACTGGAACTTTGTCAACGTTGCTTTGGCTTATGCTTAATGTAGGATTATACTCTGATGTAACGGGCACAAACGACAAAATATCTAGTTGTGAAACAATCTTGTCCGCTCGATGATTGTCCACTATTAATAGATTGCTTCCATCCAAAGGCGGCTCTGGTTCCGGATTCTGATGTATGTCAGATGCCAAAGGCATACTTTTCAGTTGCTCATCTTTTTGGATAGATGAAATTGATGGATTTTTAGAGTTAGACTTTAATTTGGCATTGTGCAGGTATTGTTGATTTGTGACCGATTGTTGAGCAGATGGCTCGATATCTAACAATTTGAGTCTTTGTTCATGAGATGATTCTGCATCCATTTTTTGTTCTTGTAATACAGATTTCGTCACTTCTTTTGAAGAACTTGGAAAGATTTTGGAGGTAATATCAGCTAAAGGGGCAGGAATGGATTTTGATTCAGTTCCACTGTTTTTATTAAATACTATCCCAATTGATATTATTCCAATAGCTAATAAACCAAACCAGAATAAAACCCTCTTTCTGCGTTTTTTTCGCTGATTTAAAATATAGGCTTGTGCGTCAGACCAGTACTTTTCCTGATATGTCGGATTTGCCTCATTGAGTATTTGACGGATATGTTGATCTGGTTTT
>CAZLJT010000381.1:0-3130 GCA_964559905.1 uncultured Aquiflexum sp. | reverse complement strand
AGAAAGACAATTAATATTAGTGCCGTCGGTGCAGAAATGGTATATAACCCGGCTGATGGAAGACAATATGGAATATCCACTTATGTTACCCTATTGGTCAATAAAGATAAGGTTATTTTTACAGCAGCTATTTCAGCCCTGTCCTCTGACCTTTTGCTGAATGTCACCATGTATGGAATGAATTGCTTAGGGATAAATAAAAACTCAGTTGATTGTAAAAATTTCATGGATTTCTACAATGCATTTACAGCAGCACATCTGACTACTTTTGCCTATTAACATTAAATAGTTGCATGATTATAACATGGAAAAAACTGATAATAAAAAGAACCAAAATCCACCTAGCGGATTCAGAAGTTATTTAAGGAAGATTTCAATCCATTTTCCCAAGCTATTTCCCCCACCCTCAGCGGATAGACTGAAAAACAGCCTTTCTCTTTTTGAAGTGGAAATGGATTGGATTGTATCCATGTCAAATCAGGACTTACCATCAGGTTCAAAAATTTCCTGGAAACCTTCGGCTAAGAAAATGCTGGATGAAGCAAAAATAGCATCTACCTTAGGAGACACTGAAAAGGGTTGGAGGTGTCTTAAGGCCGCAGACAGGTTTCTGTATTATGGTTTGGCGGAAGTGGCCCCAGAATTATTGTTGGCAAAAGAAAAGACGATTATAAAAGAAGCTAATGATGAAATTAAAAAACTCTCGACCTGGAGAAAAAACACCATTAATGACCTTTTGCCAGAAAAAACCATTAATGACCTTTTGCCAGAAAAAAAAGAGGAATCATTAAATGAATTTAAGCTAATTATCACCCAAGAAAGAGTTAATCGGATTGTTGAAGCAAAAAAAATATTGGATGAACATTTTGACAATATATATCAAAAGCAAACCATTATCAAAAGCAGGCTCAACATCCTCTTTTACCTGGGTGGGCTTTTAATCATATTTTGGTTTATAGCCAATCCTCCTGTGCCACTAAAAATTGATAAAGAAGACCCTTTCAACTATTTGGTAAACCACTCTCTTCATTTTTGGTGGTTTGTGGTATTGTCAGGATGTTTGGGTGCCATATTAAGTTCGTTTACAGATACCATTAGTAATTTCGGAAAGAGAAGCAGTATTCCAAATGAGTTGTCTTTGGGATTTTTGCTCTTGTCCAGGCTTATGGTTGGTGCATTATCATCCATAGCAGTAATCTTGATACTCAGTGCAGATATCTTGAGCTACAAGCCGGATACAGTGGCAATGGTTCTTACTTTGGCTTTTGTTTCGGGATTTTCGGATAGGTTCCTAGCATCTGCAATAGGTAAAATGTTGAACTCCTGAAAAATGGATAAAAAAAACCTTCTATTTAACAGCGCTGAAATCAGATGGTTTCTGCCTCCTTCAGAAGATTGGGAGACTGCTTTGGAATGGTTTCTGGGTAAAGGAAATGAAAAAATAAATCTGACTATGAATTATTCCTTGGATGGTATATCCTTGTTTGAAAATATTAAAAAAGAAGAATTAAGAACTGATGAATACCTGATTATACCGCAATGTACCACCGTGGGTGTTAAACAAAGGCAGGGAAAACTGGAAGTCAAAGCCCGGATAGGCGAAAAGGAAAATTATAGAAACGAGCCCCTCTCGGGAATAATAGACTATTGGTCAAAATGGTCTCTTCAACCTTCAGAAACCAATTTTAGCACGTTGGAAAAAGACCTTCAACATTCTGGTGAATGGCTCAAAATCAACAAAATTCGGTATCTCCTAAAACTATCCCGTTCGGAGAACAGCATCAGCATAGTCACACCTGATGCCTGGCCTGAGAAAGGTTGTCAAGTAGAATTAACACAGGTTTGGGCGGATGGCTCTGATGAAAAATGGACGAGTTTTGGATTTGAGGCTTTTGGTGGTTCTTTTCAAAACTTGGGCCACACCTTAAAAGACTCGATCCTTTTTTTTATTTCGAAAAAAAATCAACCTACTTTTTTATTTTCCACACAAAACTCCCTGAGTTATCCTGCATGGTTGCAGTTTTTTCAAAAAAACAATTTTTGATTTTTTTTCCCATTGTTAACTCAAATACAAATTCCCATTTAGATTGATATTACATCATCTTTAAACATCAATGAAAATCATCGTTCATCAGTAAAATCAGGAGATCAAAAAAAATGAAATACTTGGATTTTAAATTTTTATACCTTTAATTTTGAGAAAAAAACTTACTTATATTTCTAAAAAATCATAACCATATGAAAAAGTTAATACTAATTCTTGCATTATTTTCCTTTTGTGGCCTTACATATGCCCAATCAGTAGAAGAAATCATTGATCAATATTTAGAAAACACCGGTGGAGCCAAGGAATGGGCAAAATTATCTTCTGTAAAAATGGAAGGAAAAGTAAGTGCCCAGGGAATGGATATTCCGATAGAGATTGTCCAAACTAAGGAAGGTAAAATGTATATGAAATTCCAGCTTCAAGGCCAGGAAATTGTTCAGCAGGCATTTGATGGCACTGAGGCCTGGGGAGTTAATTTCATGACCATGAAACCTGAAAAAAGTGACAGTGAAACCACTGAAAACATGAAGCGTGAGATGGGTGATTTTCCTGATCCATTTTTAGATTTGAAAAGCAAAGGCTATAAAGCTGAATTGCTAGGCAAAGAAACTGTGGAAGGAACTGAGTGTTACAAAGTCAAATTGACCAAAAAACCATTATTGGTTGATGGCGCTGAAGTGGAGAATATCTCCTTTTATTTCTTTGACTCAGAAAATTTCGTTCCCATTATGGTAGAAAAAGAAATGAAAGCCGGTCCTGCCAAAGGAATGACCAGTCAGACTTTAATGAGTGATTATCAGGAAGTCGAAGGGCTATATTTCCCTTTTGCCATTACAGAAAAAGCTAAGGGTTCTCCCCAAGGGCAAGCAATAAACATAACCAAGGTAATATTGAACCCAACATTGGATCCTGCTGCATTTGTGTACAAGGATTGATTTTAAAACTTTCTGGATAATTTAATCATGTCAAAGAAATTTAATTTCAATTTCTTAGTGGTATTTTTTTCCCTGATTGTAAGCAGTTCTTTTGCTCAGGAAAATATCACTTTAAAAGGTAACGAACTCTTCGGATCATTGTCAGCAA
>CAZLJT010000380.1:0-3142 GCA_964559905.1 uncultured Aquiflexum sp. | reverse complement strand
GATTTTATTTTTGATTTGGGGAAATTGCTTGAACTGAATCTGGGGGGAAATTCTATTTCGATCATCCCACTAAAATCCAAATACTATCAGGCTTCACTTTTGGAATTTCAAACTAAAATCCAGAATCAGTCTGCTTTGCTTCAAAAATTGGAAAGGGATTATGAACGTGCACAATTGCTTTACAACAGTAAATCCATCGCCTTTGCTGACTATGACAACACCGAAGTACAGTTCAAACAGGCTTTGACCCAAATGGATTTGCTCAAAAAGCAGCAGATCAATCAATGGGAACAGGAACTGATCAACCATCAGAAAGAGAGAATGCGCCTAAAAAATCAAATGGATGTTTTTTCAGAGCAAATTGATCAATACAAGATAATTGCCGGTATCAATGGAACCTTGATCAATGTACTTAACCTCAATGAAGGCGATTTTATCCATCCTCAGCAGAAGCTTGCAGAAATCTCACCCGATACGACATTGATAGCAGTGACCTACATTTCCCCGAGTGACATAGCATTTATTGAAAAAGAGCAAGAAGTATCTTTTCAGGTGGATGCATACAATTATAATCAGTGGGGTTTGGCCTACGGTAAAGTGATTGATATTGCAGATGACCTCAGTTTAATCAGTGAAAGGGAAGCAGGTTTTTTGGTTACCTGTATGTTGAATACACCTTTTTTGAGTTTATCCACTGGACAGGAAGGGCATATTAAAAAAGGAATGACTTTCAATGCCCGCTTTATTGTGGCTAGAAGGTCTTTATTTCAACTGCTTTATGACAAAGTAGATAATTGGCTCAATCCTCAGGTTCAAAATAAAATTTAATTTTTTGTCATATGGGTATCAAAGTCAAACAAAGAGACATCACAGATTGTGGGGCTGCCTGTCTGGCATCCGTGGCTTCACATTACAATCTGGAAATGCCGGTAGCAAAAATCAGACAGATGGCTTCTACCGACCAAAAAGGGACCAATATATTAGGTTTGATCGAAGCAGCGACTAAAATGGGTTTTTCGGCCAAAGGGGTAAGAGGCGAATTTGATGCACTCAAAGATGTGCCCATGCCGGTAATCGCCCATGTAATCGTCAAAAAAGTCCTGCATCATTTTCTAGTACTCTATAAAGTGACGGACAAGACCGTAGAATATATGGATCCTGGAGATGGGCAAGTGCATAAGGTAACTGCAGAAATGTTTAAAGAAAAGTGGACTGGGGTTTTGGTCTTGTTGATGCCCAATGATGAGTTCAAGGCCATCAATCAAAAGGTGAGTACCTGGAGCAGGTTTTGGTTTTTGGTGCGCCCACATCGAAGCGTCATGTTTCAGTCTTTAATCGGAGCAGTCATTTACACCATTTTAGGTTTATCTACGTCGATCTATGTCCAAAAAATCATTGACCATGTATTTATAGGAAGAAATACCAATCTGCTTAACCTTCTTTCGGTAGCCATGATCGTTTTGCTGATCCTGCAGATAATGATTGGGGTTTTCAAAACCTTGTTTATCATCAAAGTAGGCCAACGGATAGATGCGCGTTTGATTTTAGGGTATTACAAGCATCTTTTAACCCTGCCTCAACGATTTTTTGATACCATGCGGGTTGGGGAGATTATTTCTAGGATCAATGATGCCGTAAAAATCAGGGCCTTTATCAATGATGTATCAATTGGGTTTTTGGTGAATGTTTTTATAGTTCTTTTCTCATTTGCGCTGATGTTTACTTTTTATTGGAAACTTGCTTTGGTGATGCTATTGGTAATTCCTTTATATGCCCTAATCTACTGGATTACCAATCGGCTCAATAAAAAAATTGAAAGAAGGCTGATGGAAGAATCTGCTGAATTGGAATCCCAATTGGTAGAATCCATCACAGCTGCAGGTACTATCAAGCGCTTTGGGGCGGAAGACCATGCCAATATCAAAACCGAGATCAGGTTTGTTTCGCTTTTGAAATCCGTTTACCAATCAGGGTTGAACAATATTTTTTCAGGGACATCCTCTGAAACCGTTTCGCGCCTATTTACCATCATCCTGTTGTGGGTTGGAGCAGGCTATGTCTTGAAGAATGAGATCACACCAGGGGAGTTGATGTCTTTTTATGCTTTGACGGGCTATTTGACCGGCCCTGTTTCCAGCTTGATCGGCATGAATAAAACTATTCAGAACGCGTTGATTGCCGCAGATAGGTTGTTCGAAATTATGGATCTGGAAGTGGAAAGTGCTGATGAAACTTTCCCTCTTAAGAAGGAAGAGGTAGGTGATATTCAATTCAAGCAGGTAAGCTTTCGGTATGGTTCTAGGGCGAATGTCTTTGATGGTTTGTGTTTGGTTTTTCCTAAAGGTAAAATCTCAGGTGTGGTAGGGGAGAGTGGTTCTGGAAAAAGCACTTTGGTATCCCTGCTCCAGAACCTTTATCCTTTACAATCTGGCAATGTATACATCGGAGACCAGGATATTAAATTTATCAACAATGCCAGTTTGAGACAGATAGTTTCGGTGGTGCCTCAGCGCATTGACCTTTTTGCAGGAAATGTTTTGGAAAATATTGCTTTGGGAGACTACCAACCGGATATGCAGAAAGTAGTGCATATCTGTAATAAATTGGGTATGATGAGCTTTATAGAAAGCCTACCCAACGGTTTTGGGACCTACTTAGGAGAGAATGGGGCGGCCTTATCAGGTGGTCAAAAACAGCGGATTGCCATTGCAAGGGCGCTATATCGGGATCCTGAAATATTGATTTTGGACGAAGCCACTGCTTCCCTTGATCCCGATTCTGAGCAATTTGTACAGCAGACCATCAGGATGCTGGCTACAGAAGGCAAGACCATCATCTTCATTACCCACAGGTTGGCAGCGGTGCAGGAATTTGATTGTCTGTATGTGTTGGACAAAGGCAAATTGATCGAGGAGGGAAACCATGAGACGTTATTAGCAAAGGAGGGCAAGTATTTTGAAATGATCAGGAAGCAGTTGGTGGTGCTGGCTTGAAATGTACTAAGTGCAAAGTACCAAGAATTGCCACTTGACTCTTGACTTTTATATCAATAACTAAATAAGAGGAATATGGAATTTATCAGACAAATAGAAAGATTACAGCTTTTGAATAAGCTGGTTAGGGAACAGCGGACGGGAAGTCC
>CAZLJT010000379.1:0-3147 GCA_964559905.1 uncultured Aquiflexum sp. | reverse complement strand
CGCCATGCGCAATCTGGCCTACGACGAGGCCGGCAACCTCGAGCGCGATGACGGCAGCCTGGGGACACGCATCTTCTTCTACGACGCCTTCGACCGTTTGGCCACCTTGTTCATCGGCGGCACCGTGCGCGGCCAGTACCGCAGCAACGCGCTGAACCAGCGCGTCTACAAGACCGGCGCCACAAGCGCCGGTGCGAGCCACTACGTTTACGGCCCGGCAGGCGAGCTGCTGTACGAAGCGGGCCCCGGGCGGACTGCCTACCTCTGGCTGGGCGGTGAACTGCTGGGCATCGAGCGCGGCTGGAAGTTCTTTGCCAGCCACAACGACCACCTGGGCCGGCCCGAGGTGCTGACCAACGGGTCGGGCCAGGTCGTCTGGCGTGCGGCCAACGCCGCGTTCGACCGCAGCGTCACCCACTCGACCATCGGCGCGATGAATCTGGGCTTTCCCGGGCAGTACTTCGACGCCGAGAGCGGGCTTTGGTACAACTGGCATCGGTACTACGATCCAACCGTGGGGAGGTATATGCAGAGTGATCCGATCGGGTTGGTGGGAGGGATCAGTACGTATGGGTATGTCGGGGGGAATCCGCTGTCCTACGCCGATTCGGACGGACTGAGGCGATCTGTAATCGACATGCTGCGCAGCAATCGTTCACGCGAAGACATGCATTCCATACTGGAAAGGTTGGCAGACCTGACGCAGGAGATGGACGCGTACGCCAGTCTCAGAGATAGCATCACGAAAGATGGTAGCGGCTGCGCAACCTACTGCGGCTCAGGTACAGCGCCGCTCTACGGTCAAGAAGCCGCTGACGCCCTGAGCCGTCCGCAAAATGCCTGCCCCGTCATTGTCCCCGAGGGCGGAATTGGATCTTCGAGTCGCCAGACCAGGAACGGTTGCACTGTTGTTTGCTTTCCTACTATGGGCCCCAACTGATGTTGTCACGTTGGCGAATTACAGGGCGAAACGCCTATCAGCTTCAGCTGAATTGGCTGGCGGCGTCGGGAGTCTTCTTCTGGATCACCGGGGTGGCAGTGTTCCACCTGCAGCAGCCGTCAGAAGAGTTGCAGCTGATACTCGCCGTTCAGGGCTTTCAGTCTGATCTGAGTGACCGGGCGTTTGATGTCTTGTTGATCTCGACGTACGTGCTCGGGGCGTTGGCATACCTCCTGGTGCTCTTGGGGCATGCGTGGGCACTACCTACGTTGATCGTCTTCGTCGTTTTGGGCGCCACGATGCACCTGTTCGCAGGAGTTGCGATTGAGTTCGGGTACGCCGGATTGGCGCAGTACGCCATGACCTTGATTGATGGCGCCATGCTCGCAATGCTCTGGTTCGGTCGCCGTCAGCCAGGCGAGGTGTGACGAAAATGTCAAATGACGACGCTACGGGTTGGATGTCGGGATTGGCCGCTGTCACACTGGCCTACGTCGCCGCGCTGGTGTGGCTGACTGTGAGGGTCGCGCGGTGCCCTGACCTCTATCCGCGGCAGAAGGTCCTGCAGACGCTGCTGT
Organism: uncultured Aquiflexum sp.; assembly: GCA_964559905.1. GTDB lineage: Bacteria > Bacteroidota > Bacteroidia > Cytophagales > Cyclobacteriaceae > Aquiflexum. Next base: position 1,629 of record CAZLJT010000379.1, on the reverse strand, counting down.
TGTGGTTGCTGCCGGTGCTTGGCCCGATCTGGGTGCACTGGTTCCTGACGCATGGCACAGCGCCGCTGACGCCCCACGATTGGGGCCACATCCCGCAGGTGCGCAATCACTACGGGGCGAACCATCTTCCGCCAAGTGACCGGTAGACTCGACGCGGTTGACTTTTCGCGCGACGCCGACGGCCGCGTCACGGCGCTGGCCGGCGGCCGCGCGCAAAGCTTGGCGATGGGCTACGACTAGGCCGACCGCCTCACGGCCTTTGCCGACGGCATGGTCCCCGCGCTGAACGCCACCTGCTGGACATGCCCATGCCAGAAGTGAGAGGCAGGGAAGCTAGGCAGAGCGAATGCCTGCCTTGGTTGAAGGGCAGCAACGGGCATTGGGACAGGTCTTGCCCTTTGCTCCCTTCCCTCGGAGTCTGCGCGTCAGAACCGGCATAGGAATACGATGCCGTGGTCAGCGCGCTTCGGCGCCCAAAGAGCCCAGCGGCGCACCACGCCGCGCCGCCAGCCGATCCCCCAACGCCAGCGCCCCTGCCAGCAGCGCCGGCAGGAAGACCAGCGTCACCAGCGCCGCGCCCACCAGGCCGGCCAGCACGATGGCGCCGACGCCGCGGTAGAGCTCGCTGCCCGCGCCCGGCAGCACCACCAGCGGCAGCAGGCCGCAGATGGTCGTCAGCGTCGTCATCGCGATCGGACGCAGGCGCGACGCCACGGCGTGCTGCACCGCCTGCAGCGCCGGCATGCCGGGCTGCTGCGCGCGCAGCGCGCGTGCGCGGTCGACCACCAGGATGGGGTTGTTGACGACCGTGCCCAGCAGGATCAGGAAGCCCAGCATCGAGATCATGTCGAAGGGCTGGACGATGGCCGCGGCGCCGAAGACCGGCAGCCAGCTGCCGACGAGGTTGAGCAGCGCCAGCCCCGCGATGCCGCCCACCATGCCCAGCGGGATGGTCGCCAGCACCAGCAGCGGGTAGCCCCAGTGGGTGAAGATGGCCACCAGCACCAGGTAGACGATGAGCACCGCGACGACGAAGTTGCCGGCCAGTGCGTCGCGCGTCGCGTCCAGCTGGTCGGCCGCGCCCGAGATGGCCATGCTCACGCCCGGCGGCACCTCGCCCCGCGTCTGCAGCGCCTGCACCACGTCGCGGCGCACGGTCTCGACGCCGGTCTCCAGCGGCACGCTGCGCGGCGGGATGATGCTGACGGTGACGGTGCGCCGGCCGTCGACGCGCCGCACCTGGCTGACGTCGACCTGCTCGTCGATCGCGGCCACGTCCGACAGCGGCAGCGTCGTGCCCTGCGGGGTGCGGATGGGCGTGGCCGCCAGCGTCGCCAGCCGCGCGCCCGGGCCGCCCGGGCCGTAGGCGAAGACGTCGACCTTGCGGTCGCCGAGGATCAGCTCGTCGAGGTAGGCGCCGTCGGTCAGCGCGGCGACGGTGAAGCCCAGCGCCGCCGCGTCCAGGCCCAGCTCGGCGGCGCGGTCCCAGTCGGGGCGCACCTCCACCAGCGGCTGCGCCAGCGTCAGCGACGACGGCTGGCTCTGGATGCGCGGGCGCTCGAAGACCTCGCGCGCGCGCCGGTCCACCGCGGCGGCCACCTGGTACAGCGCGGTCAGGTCCGCGCCGGC
>CAZLJT010000378.1:0-3160 GCA_964559905.1 uncultured Aquiflexum sp. | reverse complement strand
GAAGCAGCTCTATTTCGGCTTCTTTTTGGCTCAGTTCAAACTCAAACTGAAGCTGGCGGATCATTTCATCCGTACTGGATTTCGCTATTTCCTCCTTAACGGCTTTTGCATTGATCTCATTTTCATAGGCTGTCCTATAATCTCCAACCAAAGCAAATAATTCCGATAAGCCCTCATAGGCATCCTTTAACTCATTTTTGGCATCGATCTCTAATGCAAGAACTCTTGCCCTTTCCAATGTTCTGATAGCCCGTTGAGAATCCCCTTGTCTTTTTTGGGTTTTTGCAAAACCGATAAGACTTTGGGTAAGATCAAATTTGGCATCCAGTTTTTCAGAAATTCCCAATGCCCTTCTATGATAGCTGTTTGCCGTTTCGAACTCTCCCAAAATACCATATATCTCCCCCATTTGGGTAAGTGGAAAAGTTGCGTCAATAGTACCATCACAAATTTTCAAAGCCAATTGATGGTATTGCAAGGCAGAATCGTATTTAAATTCCAAAAAATAGATTTCTCCAATATTCATCGCGACTGTGGAAATACCGTCTTCATACTCTATTTGCTCGAAAACATCCAAAGCCTTTTTGTAGGAATCCAAAGCATCATCAAGCGTACTTTCAGATTTTTGATAAACTGTGCCGATATTGTTATATGAGGTTCCAATCCTTAATTTATTATCGATTTCCTGTGAGATTTTGAGGGATTGAAAATGAAATTCCAAGGCCTTGCTGCTGTTTCCCATTCTGTAATAAATGGAGCCCAGATTGCTGAGAATATTTGCTTCCCCAGCTTTGTTATTGAGATTTTGATATTCGCTCAAAGCTTGTCTATTTATAAAAATAGCATCCTGGAAATTGCCCTGATTGGCCAATGCCCTTCCTTGTAAATTGTATGCATCTGCCAGCCCTTTTTTATAATCGATTTTAAGAGCTAATATAATGGCATCATCAAAGTAATGGATCGCTTGACTGATGTCTGAACTCAAAAATTCCTGACCCAAATCCAAGTAGGCCCTAACCTTCAAACTATCGTCCGACGAGGAATTGATTACTGTCAACAGACTATCTTCTCTCGGAGTTTGGGAAAAGCTTTTTTCCGAAATAAAAACGAGGGACAAAAATACACCCAGAACAAACCTAATAGGCATCATTTGACAGTTAAATAATTTAAGTGATCCATTATCTGCAACGCTTACTTCACTTATTTTGTCCAAAGTTTTTGTTTTTTTAATTTAATCAGTGAAATATAATCATCAAAACCGGATAAATTTTGCGGATGACTGATTTTCCTTAGTGCATATTTGCTTTGTCCCCAACTAACTCAAAATGCATTATTGACCAAATTTAACAAAACAAGCCCAATATCTTCTTTATCACAACCTGCTAGTTTCTTTCATTTTCCATTAAACCGGCAACTTCCCTGTTTTACATGCAGTTCAAGTTTCAAATCTCTCATCTCGCCCTCTTAGGATAGGGTGGAGTCTGCATTTTGATTTTCGGTTGAGCTTTCAACTGTTCAAGAATCAGTTCAATGGCTTTATCCAATTGGGGATCTTTGCCTTGGATCACTTCGGCAGGCCACTGCTCGACTTCAATATCCGGGGCCACTCCTTCATTTTCGATCACAAAACCCCTTTCATCATAAAAAGCCAAGTTTGGTGCGGTCACGCTTCCCCCATCTATAAATTCAGGAAATCCGAGCACACCGACCAAGCCGCCCCAGGTGGTCTTTCCAATGATGGTTCCAAGCCCTGCCTGCCTGAAAAGATAGGGAAGGTAATCTCCTCCGGAACCGGCAGTTTCGTCGATAAGCATGATCTTCGGTCCCTGTATGGAGGCATTCGGGGCTTTTTGGTCCTTACCATATCGGTAATTCCAATAAGACTGAACCGGCCTTTTTAAAATATCAATATAGTAATCTGCCAACTGCCCACCCCCATTGAATCTTTCATCAATAATGATAGCCTCTTTGTCTGCTTGGGGGAAAAAATAGCGCTTAAAATATTCGTGACCCAGTGTAGTGGTATTGGGTACATAGACATAAGCAACCCTTCCGTTGGTTGCCTTATGGACTTTGGCCATGTTTCCTTCCACCCAATCCCTGTTTCTTAATGCAATTTCGGAAGCTAAAGGTGTAATTGTGACTTTACGTGAATCTGCCAAATTAGGGGTAGCTGATATCGTCAGAACCGTCAACTTATCCGCTGTGTTTTCAAAAAAGCTGTAGAAATTATCTGTAGCTGTGACTGCCTTTCCATTAACTTCGAGGATATAATCGCCCTCTTTGACATCTACTCCCGGTTCGGTCAATGGAGAGCGCAGTTCAGGAGTCCAGTTCAGGCCACCATAGATTTTTTTGATCCTATATCGGTTATTGGCTACTTCATAATCAGCACCCAATAAGCCTCCTTTTACAGTTTTGGAGGAATAAAAACTATCTCCCCGACTACTAAAGCGATGATGCCCAACAGCCAACTCACTGAACATCCATTCCATGACCCTGTAGAGGTCTGCTTTTGTGGCCAGATCAGGTAGGAAAACTTTATACTTTGCCTTCATGGCTTCCCAGTCTGCCCCATGCATCCCAGGATCATAGAAATAGTCCCGGTTCACCCGCCATGCTTCTTCAAATATATTTGGCCATTCCTGTAGAGGATGAATTTTGACTTCTATTTGGTCCAAATTGATCAGGTTATCAGCATCAGGTTTTTTGCCGGTGTCTGTGATGCCCCATTTCCCCTTACTTTGGTAGAGCATTTTGTCTCCTTGGGATGCGATGATAAAATTATCGGCGGGCATAATGGGTTCTTCTTCCCGTTTTTCCAGGTCATAGTGGTGCAGCATGCTTTTCCCATTATCCAGGGATTGGGAAAGGTAATACAGCTTACCTTCTTTGGGAACCTGCAGCTGACTGTATCTGCCTGTAGGAATGGGAATATTCAAAATCCTGTTTTGAAGTCCTTCAAAGTCAATCCTGACCGGTTTTACTTCTTTATCTTCATCTTCCTCCACTTCTTCTTTCTCCTCTTTTTCAATATCATTTTCTTTGGCCAAAGGCGATTTGACCTCTTTTTGAAGCGTGACCAAATACACTGTATTGCTCAGCTTCATATCTTGATTGGAAAGATCAAACCAATTGACTACCGGGCCGGCATCAGTAG
>CAZLJT010000377.1:0-3166 GCA_964559905.1 uncultured Aquiflexum sp. | reverse complement strand
GAGACAGTGCAGGATTTTTGACTTGGTACGTGGCGAAAGAAGCCAAGGAAAGCATCAAAGTTTTGGTTTCCGGGGCCGGGGCTGATGAACTTTTTGGAGGCTACAGAAGGCATAAGGCATTTCAGCATTACTTAGCCAATCCAAGGCTTTTTCATTGGATGAAATCAATGGGGAAAAATATCCCTCTCCCTTTAGCTTGGCAAAAACTACTGCAAAGTATTCATCAAAATCCGGAAATGACATTTATACAAATGGCAGCTTTGCAGGAAATACCTGATGAACTTATGAGTCATTTCCAAAATTGGTATCCAAAAACCAACCATCCTTTCCAAAACGCCATGAATTGGGACAGAACCTTTTATCTTGTCAATGACATCCTGAAAATCCACGACAATGCCTGTATGGCACACGGGATTGAAGGAAGAGCTCCCTATCTCAATCAACAATTACTTTCCTTGACTGCTGCGCTTTCCGAAAAACCCCTTCTCGAACTAGCAGGAAAAAAACAGATCAAAACCGCTTTGAAAAATAGGGGTTTGGAAAAAATTGCCAACAGGAAAAAACTGGGTTTTGGGTTACCGCTTATGGAGTGGTTTGGGGAGAAGGATTTCAGGAACTGGGTATTTCCAGCGATCCATAAGATGGACAAAGAATGGGGAAAAGAATTTCCCGCCGAAATGCGTAAATTGTCCGTCAATCCGGAAAAATCAGATAAAAGGCATTTCTTACAACTTTGGAACTTATTCATCCTGGCAAGCTGGTTGGAAAATAAACAATGATCGGAAAATCATAGCATTCAATCCATGAGAATCATCTACATCCATCAGTATTTCTTGACACCCGAAGAAGGCGGTGCTACGCGTTCCTATCATTTGGCAAAAGGTTTGGTGAAAGCAGGTATACAGGTAGAGATGATTACTTCCCATGGAAAACCCCATTATGACTTCAAAATGATTGCCGGGATCAAGGTTCATTACCTTCCTGTCCGATACCAGCAGAATTTTGGATTTGTCAAAAGGATTTGGGCATTTTTAGCATTTATTCGATTGGCAAAAAAGCACATTGCCAAACTGCCCCGTCCGGATTATTTTTATATCACTTCCACCCCCCTCACCACCGGTTGGATAGGGATGTGGGCAAAAAAGAAATTTGCAGTTCCCTATATTTTTGAAGTAAGGGATTTATGGCCTGAAGCGCCTGTTCAAGTCGGAGCGATCAAAAACCAAATCCTGAAAAAGATTTTATTTCATTTTGAAGGTAAAATCTATAATCAGGCCCTCAAAATAGTGGCACTATCTCCGGGAATCGCCAATTCGATAAGACAACGCTTCCCCGAAGCCAAAATCCACCTTATCCCGAATTTTGCAGATATCTCTTTCTTTTTTCCCGAGAAAAAAAGCCCCTCTATACTTCAGAAATATGGTTTAGCATCCAAGTTTACACTTACTTATGCCGGCGCTATAGGTAAAGTAAATGCTGTAAATGATATCCTGATTCTGGCCCATGAAGCACAGATCCGGAATTTGGATTTTCAATTTTTAGTGATGGGGAAAGGTTCCTATGCAGATAATTTACTTCAGGAAGCCCAGGATTTGAATCTTAAGAATTTCCGGTTTATTCCATTTGGGAACAAGGAAAAAGTCAGGGAAATCCTATCCATATCTGACATGGCATTTGTTTCTTTTGCCCATTTACCTGTCTTGGGAACAAATAGTCCCAATAAGTTTTTTGATGCCTTGGCAGCCGGAAAAGCCATCTTGGTCAATCACAAAGGTTGGGTGTATGATTTGGTCAAACAATATGATTTGGGTTTGTATTTCAACCCTAGAAAACCTGGTAAAACTTTAGAAAAATTGGTGGAATTGGCAGAAAACCCAAATGCACTTAAAGCCTGCCAACTTCATTCAAGAGATTTGGCAGAAAAGTTTTTTTCCAGTGAAATTGCTGTGCAAAGACTTTTAGCTTTACTTGATCCTGAAAAATTCGGAAAGGAATTTAGTGACGAGGTTTATATCCTGACTGCCTAAAAATCCTTCCTGTATCAGAAATCTGCATCATATCCCGCAGGTTTAATTCGTTATTGGCCCGAAAATCATCTACAATATTCCAACCCAGCCATCTACCGATTCTCCCCGGGGCATCAGGACTGATTTCATCAGTAGCAGGCGCTTCTCCGGTATATTTTCTGATAATGAATGGGTTGGTTTCGAAAAATAAATCATTTTCCACAAAATAGGACCATATAAACTCCTCATTATCAAAACAGGCAATGATCTCTTCCGGAGTATAACCGATAATGAATTCATCCGAGGTACAGGGAAGAATACTTTTGGTAAAATGATAGGCTTTGCCGAAATATATCATTTCAGCGATCAGCGTATTTTGAGATAAATCTGTTTGGTTGAATTTAGATGAAATAGCCATCACTATCATGGGGACGATGTAGTCTCTCTGATACCTATTGGAAATATATTGTGGCAAGTCCGGTGGCTGAAATCTGTGCTCAAAAGGCAAATAGTAATCCAATCCAATAACAATCATATCATCATCCAAATACAAATCAGTAGCAAACCCGCTTACAAAAGTATAGACCTTTGGGATTTTAAATTCAGGAAAGTGATATTGGATATATTTGAATGCATCCGTAAGTTCTTTTTCGAGTGAGGATACATCAGGATAATGAACCATCACTTCATCATATAGCTCGACCAGCATTGAATCTTGGTGCAGTTCCAACAATTCCCTTGCCATGAGCGTCTTGCTTTCATATTCATTTGACAAAAGATAGCTATCAGAAAATTCCGGATACTTTTCAAGCAAGTATAAAAAGTCTTCAACTGATTCAGCTTCAAAGAATTCATTTTCCAGTCTGATGATTTCGACATTCAGATTGGTTTTCAGGATTTCAGCATCCAGTTTACAGTCGGCCTCTTTTTCCCTGCATGAGGAGAAATATAACAAGAGCAACAAACAGCAATATATCAGTTTTGATTGGTCCATATAAGTGATTTCTGATTGGGATCGCTGCCAAATCTACAACAAACCAAGAGATGGTTTTGAATTTTTTAGGCAATCTTTAGTAGGATTATACAATGGAACGCTGATGAAGCTGATAGAGCTGATTTTCGCTGATTTTTTTTTATTTGTGTGTATCTGCAAAATCAGC
>CAZLJT010000376.1:0-3166 GCA_964559905.1 uncultured Aquiflexum sp. | reverse complement strand
GGGATGTCATTGGACTCCAATTCCCAGGTTTTGGAAAATTATAACAATAGGATTCAAGAGTTGTACCCAAAAAGAAAAAACAAAAATTACTCCGCTATCCAAGTCAATATAGATATCAAAAACTTTCCTCTTAGCGCCTACAGGCTGAGCATTCCAAAAGAATCCACCTTGTTTTTGGATGAGAGGCTTTGGATATATACCCAAAAGGATACCTCATTGATAATCTCTCTGGGCAAATTTAAGGATATAGTGGGAGAGGCAGACAAAGAAGAAATTTTATTGGGCATTTTCAAAAATGGAATAAGTCCAAGTGATATTTTAGTTGAAAAAGGGTTCTTTGATAACGAAAGAAGTATAATTAAGGGAGAAACCAAAGCTGAATTTTTTCCTGAAAAAAGAGAAGTTTCGAATTTCAATGATTTTTTCTTTTTTGCTGTGGTGACTGTTTTGTTTTTGCTGGCTGTATATAAGTTGATTTACCCTTTGGTTCTAAAACTGATACTTACGCCTTCAGCCGTATTTTCAGCTGAGGATTTTTCTGAGTCCAATTCGCTTCAGAAATTTTTCTCCATTGATATTTTATTCTATTTATTGATAGTCAATATGCTGGTTTTTCTTTTGTCTATGATTTTTATTAAAAACCTTGGGACTGGTAATTGGGTCGATCTTGTAAATGGGGATTTGAATCAGCTGTTTTTGAATTGGCTGTTTGGTTCAGGTATATTGGTCTTGGTATCAATTTTAAAGTTTGTTTTTTTAAGAATAATTGCCTTTGTGTTTGAATTAGGTAAAATTGTGACCGCACATTTTTTTTATCTTCTCAGGATTATATCCATTTTAATATTCGGGATGGCTTTTATAGTCAGTTTTTTGGTTTTGAATGACTATTTAGAATTTCAACAATCTATCAAATATCTCCTGTATGGCTTTTTTTGGACATACCTATTTGGAGTGGGGATGTTATTTATAATTATGTCTAATAGGTTGTCATTTAAAAATTACCATTTATTTGTTTACATTTGCAGCGCGGAAATAGTCCCCTTTTTGATATTGACAAAGGTTATCATTGGGTGAAAGAAAGTGAAAAGTAATCAACAGGAGAAGATTAAGACTATGACTAAATCTACCAAAGACAGATTAAACCCGGTACGGAGTATATTAGTTTCACAACCAAAGCCAACAGACGACAAGTCCCCTTACTTCCAATTGGCTGAAAAATACAATTTAAAGATTGATTTTAGGCCATTTATTCAGGTAGAGCCGGTCTCTGTCAAGGATTTCAGGAAGCAGAAAATAGATATACTGAAACATACTGCCATAATTTTTACAAGCAGAAATGCCATTGATTATTTCTTTACGATATGTAAGGAGCTGAAAATAGAAATGCCGGTGGACATGAAATATTTTTGTATTTCTGATCAGACGGCACACTATCTCCAAAAATATATAGTCATCAGGAAGAGAAAACTGTTTGTAGGACAAAAAACAGCCTCAGATCTTTTTGATTATTTTAAAAAGCATAAATCCGAAAAATACCTGTTTCCGTGTTCTGATATTAGAAAGGCTGAAATTCCGGATTATATGACCAAAGCCAACATTGCTTTTACAGAGGCAATTATTTATCATACGGTTGCGGCGGATTTAAATGACCTCAGGGATATCAAGTATGATATACTGGCATTTTTCAGTCCTTCGGGAATAAAATCTCTCAAACATAATTTCCCTGATTTTAAACAAAACAACACCAGGATTGCAGCATTTGGGCCAACTACAGCCCAAGAGGTTCGGGATCATGGCCTGATTTTGGACATTGAAGCTCCTATGCCAAATGCACCAAGTATGACAGGAGCTTTGGAATTATATATAAAAAAGGCAAATAATTTGTAATTCCTCCAATCTTTTATCGCAAAAATGAGTTTAAAGGTGTATAATAGAGTTTTGATAGATTAACGATTATGCATGGGCAAGCTTGATTTTATTTATTTTAAAGTTTTACTGATACTGATATCGAGCAGTTTTTTGGTTTCGGAAGTCAATGGACAGCAAGACGCCCAATTTACCCAATACATGTACAATACCCATTACTTCAATCCAGCATTTGCCGGTAAAGAAGGGGGGTATAGATTTTCAGCTTTACATAGGTCTCAATGGCTGAATTATTCCGGTAATAATGGACCTGCCCCTACAACTCAGTTGGTCTCAGCTACAGGTTCAGTGGAAAAATTGAATCTTGGCATGGGATTGAATTTTGTCAATGACGTCATCGGCCCCACCACCAATCAGGAAGTAAATCTGTCTATGGCTTACCATAAAAAGCTCCGAATGGGAGTTTTAAGTATTGGCGCCATGGGGGGTGTTTTCTCCACTACTATCAATTACGCTGATCTGGAATTTGTCAATGAAGAGCCAAATTTTCCTTCCACCGGTAGAGAAACCCAGATGACAATTAATTTTGGAGCAGGGGCAATTTATGACAGGGGTAAATATTATCTGGCATTGAGCAGTCGTCATCTCAACGAACCTGTTTTTGACTTTGGAGAAGGCTCATTGGAAAATCAGCTGAAAAACCACTCTTACCTAATGGCAGGATATAGGATAAAAACTTTTGCACTTTGGGAATTTGAGCCAAGTATTTTGTTGAAAACTGTTTCATTTAATAATTTTTCTTATGATCTAAGCGTTATAGCCACATATAATCAGAAAATAAGTGGAGGTCTTGCTTTCAGAGGTGAAGAATCAGTATCCCTGCTGATGGGATATAGTTTGCTAAGGGACAATTCTCTGAGGATTGGATATGCATTTGACCTAGTGGTCGGAGGTATAGAAGCCAAAGCTCCGACAAGTCATGAGTTCATGCTTTCTTATGTTTTACCGGATGTAACAAGAGAGTTTCAAAGGACAATCCAACGAACTCCCAGATTCAGGTTTTAAAAAAAATATTGGAATTAGGTAAATTAAATTTGTGTATTTCTAAGAATTTACTTTACTTTTCGCTCTTGTTCCTATTGAAAAATAGACAAGATATTTAATAAACTATTATATGTAATTTATGTCTAGAAAAATGAATTCACGCATTTTCACCTTGATTTTAGCCCTATTGGTAGTAGCAGTTCTACCAAGTTGTGGACTTTTAGGCAAGAAGGGTTCAGCCAGTGAAAAAGACAAC
>CAZLJT010000375.1:0-3178 GCA_964559905.1 uncultured Aquiflexum sp. | reverse complement strand
ATTTTTATTTGGATATGAAATACATTTTGCTCTATATTTACAGCATAATAATGTATTTGTCTACTCATAACAGCAATACATTTTTAAAAACTCTAAACAATATCGGATCTGCAAACCAGATTCATCACCCTAAACAAAAATGTTATGAAAACGACTTTAAAGATTTTCGGACTTACCGTTGCAGTTTCACTCTTAGCAATGTCTTTTGCATTTAGCCAACAATTACCACAATTCAGCCAGTACATTTTTAATGGACTTCACATCAATCCGGCATATGCAGGATATAAAAATGAAGGTTATGTTCAAAGTACTTACAGAAGCCAATGGGTGGGATTTGAAGGCGCACCTACAACGTTTACCGTTACAGCAGACCTAAGCGCAAATGAAGGTTTGATGGGATTTGGAGCTTCTATAATGTCAGACAAAATTGGCCCTACAAGCACAACTACAGGTTTGATTACCTATGCATACAGAATCCAAACAGGAAGAGAATCATTCTTTTCTTTGGGTGCCAGCGCAGGAGTTTCACAATATGTGATCGATGGAGACATGCTAAAACCTTTACATCAAAATGATGGCAACATTCCAACTGGAATTCAGAATATGATGACACCGAATATGAACCTTGGAATGTTTTTCCATAACAATAAATTCTATGCTGGATTAAGTGCTTATAACTTAATAGGAAAGGCTGCCTTGGAAAAAGAAGATGTAGCTCTTGCTTTTCATGATGTACATTTTTATCTGACAGCGGGAGTAATGATACCGGTCACTGACAATATCCAGTTCAAACCATCCTTTTTAGTGAAAGAAGTTAAAGGTTCGCCAACCAATTACGATATCAATGGAATGCTACTCTTTATGGACAGACTTTGGTTAGGTGCTTCTTACAGATCAAACGTCAATATCTGGAATGAAAATTTGGAAGCTTCCAGCCCAACATTAAGCAATAGAAATGCTGTAGCTTTTATCACCGAATTCTTTGCTACTCCAAACTTGAGAATTGGATATGCATATGATCAAAATCTGAATGTTCTTCAGGACATGAGAACAAATTCTCACGAAATTTCTCTTGGTTATTACCTTTCTGCAAGAAAAGTAAACATGAAGAATCCAAGATATTTCTAAAAGATACAACTCTTCAATTATTGATTGGATAAAAAGATTTATTCAATCTCCCCATCAAAGTTCGGGGAATCCCGGACCACATGAGAAACGCAGATTCAAGCGGATATCATAAAAGAGATTTTTTAAGTTTAGAGTCTATAAATTCAAAAGGCTGCCTGGGGTGATTCACCTTACAAGGCAGCTTTTTTTTGCATTGAAATTCACTGAAGATTCCGTCAAAATTAGTTACCGCTTAGAAAACCTACATCCTTAGGTAATATCAAATATTAATAAAAAAGCAAATTAAAATCAATTTTCTGCTTTGTACATTAAAAGTTTTTTTATTCAGAATAAAAGTCAAAATTTTGAAGAACCCAATAAAGGCTTAATCACCAAAACAAGGTAGTTTTTAAACTTCCTGTTTATTTTCTCGAATTCTTGGTCACCCAAGAAATATAATTTTATAAAAGTAAATGTTTATAAAATATTTTTTTGTCTTCCTTTTCTCACCCAAGGAAGGCAAAATAATGTTTTAGGACTTTTCTGAATCCAAATTTTATGGATGAATAAGTTTTTGAGAATTAAACATTGGTGTTTATCGCCAGACTCTTCAATTATCAATCATATGGCAATGAAAAAAACATTTACTTGCTTCGCCAATTTGGCTTTACTTTTAGTATTGAATTTTTTAGCAATACCAAATGAGGCCAATGCTCAGAATCAACCTAATTTACTTGATTTAAGGTCTTGCGGAAGCTCTTGTTCCTCAAACAACTTCACCATTAAAGAAGTATATCTGAGTGATGCGAACGGAGTCCCTTTATCTAGCTCTTTTGCTACCTGTACCCCAGGAGTGCAGCAAACATCTTTTATATCTATTGTTTACTCATCAAATTCCGGCTCTTCTACTAGTAATACGCGACTATTTGCAGATCTATCAATAGCTGGCGCTTCCGAATATATAAATATCTGGATTGGTGATCTTCCAGCTGCAAAAAATGGAGATAGGATAGTTACTCTTAATCATTCCTTTACATGGACCTGCGGTGCCGAGGTAAGATTGGATTCTCCAACTTTAGCTTGGACTACCTCGGGTTCTGCTGATTTATTTTCCAGTTATGAGTGCAACAGCTACCCAAGTGCCCAATGTCAATTTGGGGCTGATATTGTGGTGGATGCTCCATTAGCAGTTCAATTTGATTTTACTGCATGTACGGTGGAAGGTACTACCACTGTTAATTTTATTTCAACTACCAATGGAGGGAGTCAGCCATACCAGTACGATTGGAATTTTGGCAATAACGCCAGTCCTACTACTTCAAATTTACCAAATCCGATTGTAAATTATACTTCTGCAGGATCAGCTACTTTAATTGTTACTGATTCTAAAGGGGTTTCAAATACATTCGTTAAAGCTGTTACAATTCCAAATGAATTAATCGCCACCTCAACTGTTTCACAACCTACTCCAGGAAACAATGATGGCTCAATTCTATTAAATATTACAGGGGGAACAGGGGGTATTACTGTATCTTGGAATGATGGTAGTTCAGAATTAGAAAGAACCAATCTTGCAACAGGAACTTATATCGCTACAATCACTGATGCTTTCAATTGTCAGAAATCAGTTACTGTAAATCTCACAAGTCCTGAACCAAATATTAGTCTGATTAAATCAGGGTTTTATGAGGACACTAATGGCGATGGCTTCCAAAATGCAGGAGATAGAATCAATTATACTTTTTTAGTTACCAATACAGGCAATTATCCTTTGAGCAGTGTGTTTGTCGCTGATCCTTTTATCATTTTGACTGGCAATACTTTTTCACTTCCAGTGGGAGAATCAAATAATGTTGCTTTTTCTGGTACATATACTTTAACACAACAAGATATTGAGAATGGATTTTTTACAAATTCTGCAACGGTTACCGCAGATGCTGGAAGTGTTAAAGTCAATGCTACCGATAGTCATACTGAAAACTTTGCGCAACTACCAAGTCTAAAAGTTGAGAAAAACCAAATCGGGGGACCAAATCCTGTAACTGTAGCCGGTCAAGAATTGACCTATGAA
>CAZLJT010000374.1:0-3189 GCA_964559905.1 uncultured Aquiflexum sp. | reverse complement strand
TCTACCAAGTTGTGGACTTTTAGGCAAGAAGGGTTCAGCCAGTGAAAAAGACAACCGAAGGGGTGAAGTAACTGGTGTTCCTAAAAGGGTAATCTGGCAGCAGAATTTGCCTAGCGACATGGTACCCATCAAAGCAGGGACTTTTTGGATGGGGCAATCAGATGAGGATATTGCTTTCACTCAATCTGCATTGAACAAACAAATCACAATCTCGGAATTCTACATGGACAAGTACGAGGTATCCAACAACAAGTACAGGCAATTTGTAGAGGCGGTCAGATTAGGTGAGTACACCTATAGCACTCCTTCTACTTTGAAAGACCCACCTACATTTAATCTTGATGAGGTGTTGCCTGACTCGACTGTTTGGAACACAAGCTTTACTTTCCATTATGGAGATCCGCTGATGGAGTTCTATTTTGATCATCCCGCTTTTGACAACTATCCCGTTGTCGGTGTAAGCTGGGAGCAGGCTCATATGTATTGTGAGTGGAGAACTTACCATCTAAATGCCAATGACAAGTCTGATTTCGATTATCCGGAATTCAGGTTGCCTACCGAAGCAGAATGGGAATATGCTGCTAAGGGAGGTAAAGAGGTGGCCAAATATCCCTGGGGAGGTCCTTATCTCAAAAACAAGAGAGGTTGTCTGATGGCCAACTTTAAACCAGGCAGAGGAAATTATATCGATGACGGTTTTGCCTACACTGCACCCGTAGATGTTTTCGCTCCGAATGGATTTGGTCTCTACAATATGTCAGGCAATGTAGCCGAATGGGTATTGGACGCTTACAGTCCAGTTGGTGGGGCGTTGACTTGGGATCTTGATCCGAAGTATGACAATCCAAATGAAAAAAGAAAAGTAGTAAGAGGCGGATCTTGGAAAGACATTGCCCACTACTTGGAAACGAGTACAAGAACTTATGAATTTCAAGATGTGAAAACTGCTCACATCGGCTTCAGAACTACAATGACTTATCTTGGAAGATCAGGTTCCATGAATGTTAACAACAACAGGAGAAGAAAAAAATAACAAATAAATTACTCTAAACTTAATCACTCTAAACTCTTTACTTTTATTATTATGGCAAAGAACAATTCATTTAAACACAAATTTTACGGTAACATCATGCCGATGATTTATGGTATAGGTGCGTCTATCGTTATTCTAGGTGCGATGTTCAAAATCTTAGATTGGCAAGGAGCCAGTTTAATGATTGGTGTGGGTCTTACAACTGAAGCCCTTATATTTTTCCTTTCTGCTTTTGAACCAAAGCATGAAGAAATTGATTGGTCAAAAGTTTATCCCGAATTGTCAGGTGATGAACCAGCTTCGGCAAAAACCACCAAAAAAGAATCAAAAGATAATATTACGCAGAAATTTGATGATATGCTTTCCAATGCTAAAATCGGTCCCGATTTATTGGATAGCTTAGGCAAAGGAATTCAAAATCTTGCTACTTCAGCCGAAAAAATGGGTACACTTGCTGACGCGGCAGTAGCTACCAATGATTATGCTGCCAATGTAAAAACCGCGTCCAAAACCCTGGTGGATATCAACCAATCTTATGGTAAAACCGCAATGGCACTTTCCGAACTTTCCAATGCTTCAAATGATGCCAAGGAATACCATAGTCAGGTGGTGACTGTCACCAAGAATCTTTCTGCACTTAACAATGTGTATGAAATGGAGCTATTGGATGCACAAACGCATTTAAAAACATTGAATAAATTTTACGCCAATGTTTCTACAGCAATGGAAGGTCTTAATGAGGCTGGAAAAGAAACAGAGCAATTCAAAAACGAATTGGCCAAACTCAATCAAAACGTGAGTTCACTCAATAAAATATATGGCGGTATGCTAACAGCCATGAAAGGTTAAGCCTAGTTAAATCAATGTTTAATCTTTTTATGAAATAAAATGGCTGGAGGAAAAGAAACCCCAAGACAACGGATGATCGGTATGATGTACCTGGTATTGACAGCTTTGCTGGCATTGCAGGTAAGTAATCAGATCCTTCAAAAGTTTGTATTGTTGAATGATGGTTTGGAAAGAACTTCCAAAAACTATATCAACAAGAATGAGTTTACGGTATCATCAATTGCAAATACTGTCGAACAGCAAGGAAACAATCCGCGTGATGTTCCCAAGGTAGAAGCTTCGCGAGAAGTCAGAAAAGTAACTTCCGAAATATTCAGTTACTTGGAAGGTTTAAAACAGGAGTTGATAGAAACTTCCAATGCAAGAGATGAGCAAGGTCAATACAGAAATTCTTCGCTAAAGAATACAGATGTTCCAGGAAATATCTTCAATAATAACAGGAAGGGATTTGAAATGCAGGAAAAGCTTAATGCTTATCCAGTACAAATTTCAGCCATTTTGAAAGAGATTGGTTTGGATTTGACATTTGATGATATCGCAAAGGATGCCAAAGACATAGAGATCTTCCAAAATGATTCTGAAGCAAGAAATAAGAATTTTGTGAATCTTAATTTTGTGAAATCTCCGGTAGGTGCAGTAATGGCCCTGATTTCACAATACCAGAATGAGGTTTTGAATATTGAAAGTGAGTCCCTAGCAGCAATTACTGGTTCAATTGGATCCTTCTATTTCAAATCCGACGTATTCAAAGCAAGTGTTGCGGCTACTTCCAATGTCGTGGCTGCCGGAACAAAGTTTGAGGGAAATTTATTTATTGCTTCTTCTTCATCTTCTGCACAGCCTTTGATGACTGTTGACGGAAGACAAGTTCCTGTTGTAGATGGTTTTGGGGAAATCAGTTTCACCGTACCACCTGCTAGCCAGTATGATGACAGAGGATTGGCCAGAAGGGTTCTTAAAGGTGAAATCAAGGTCAATATTGCAGGAAAAGACTCTTTGTTGTCTGTTGATTATGAATATTTCGTAGCTCAACCGATCATTAAGGTAACCTCTGAGGTAGTAAATCAACTGTATGCTGATTGCGCCAATGACTTGTTGATTGATGTCCCTGCATTGGGTAATGCCTATGCACCATCTTTCACTGTTTCTAATGGTACCTCAATCCAAGGAAGCAAGCCGGGTCAATTGACAGTTATTCCAGGTAGTTCTGGAAAAGTAAATATCGGAGTAAGCAGTGGAGGCAATAAAATCGGAGATGTGTCGTATGATATTAAACCGGTACCTGCTCCAACTGTCAGGTTGTATGA
>CAZLJT010000373.1:0-3213 GCA_964559905.1 uncultured Aquiflexum sp. | reverse complement strand
CGAGCTTGCGCGCAATCATCTTGTTGCTCTGGCCCTTGGCGATCTGTCGCAGCAGATGCATGATTTCAAAGCGGTTGACCAGGTCCAGGTGGGCAGTGGGTTCATCCAAAATCAAGATATCCCCATCCTGTGCCAATGCCCGCGCAATCATCGTTTTCTGCAACTGTCCATCACTGCATTCGCTTAAAGGTTGGTTGCGGATATATCCGATATGCGTCTGGGAGATGGCTTTTTCTACCTTGTTTTGGTCTTCAATGGATAACTTCCCCAACCAACCTGTATGCTGAATCCGGCCCAAAGCGACCAATTGCCCAACGGTCAAATTCCCCGTCGTGATTTTCTCTGTCAGGACGACTGCAATTTTTTTGGCCAGGGCTTTTTGAGAAAAGTAAGTCAAAGGTTTTTCTTCCAAAAAAATCTCTCCCTTCAGTGGAGGCACCTGTCCCATAATGGTCTTGACCAAAGTGGATTTCCCCACACCATTCGGGCCTAAAAGACAGGTAAGCTTTCCTTTTTCAAGGTTGAAATTTAAGTCTTCACTGATCTTGTTTGTTCTTTTCCCATTCCTGTAGCCTAAACTTAGGCTACTTCCTAATAAAATGTTTCTTGGATTGTGATTTGGATCTTTGGGCATAGGATGGACAAATGGAGAATAAACTTACTTTTTTTCATTAGATATTTTCTGACGAAGGATAATTTAAAGGCCTAAATTCCCATTTCTAGATGTTTCCTGCCGTCGACATGACAAGGGGAAGCCGTTTTTATTTTCTAAACATCTCCTATTATCAGACTCTCTTCAATACAATTAATTTACGTTTTTCATCTTGTGTCTTGTGTCTAACGTCTCAAGTCTCAAATCTCACATCTCCCCTAAAATTCCTTCGAAAAATTTCTTCTCAAGATCAGCCAAATCACCATTGGGGCGCCGACCAAGGAGGTCACCGCATTGATAGGCAGGGTCTGTGCACTTCCGGGCAACTGACTGACTGCATCACAGACTAATAATACTATGGCGCCTATTAAAGCAGAGGCTGGGAACAGCACTCTGTGGTCGCCTGTTCGGAAGACCAATCTTGCCATGTGCGGCACTGCAATGCCAATAAAGGCAATCGGTCCGCAAAAGGCCGTGGCAGAACCGGCAAGTATTCCTGTGCTGATGATCATGGTCCAACGCAGTTTATTGATATTGACGCCCATGCTTTCTGCATAGGCTTCTCCAAGCAACATGGCATTGTAAGACTTGAGCATCAGCATCATGGGTATAAGTCCAATTAGAGATGCGATCCCGAAACCGATCAATTGATCGGTTTGGGTGCTTCCCAAACTACCCATCGACCAAACGGTAAACAACTTCAATTGCTCGGCATTGGAAAAAAATGCCAAGACAGAAATCAGAGCAGATACGGCAGAACCGAACATCAATCCCACAATCAATAATGTCATGCTGTCCTTCACCTTCCAGGCTGTCAAACTCATCAACAACAATACCAATACGGCACCAGCACTTGCCGAGATAATGATGGCCCATAAACCCAATCCGCCTGAATAGAGCGACCAGCCAAATGCTGACCCTGCCATTATTAAAAGTGCAACTCCCAACCCAGCGCCTGAACTGATTCCCAATACAAATGGTCCCGCAAGTGGATTCCGGAAAAAGGTTTGCATTTGAAGACCACTGATGGATAAGGTGATTCCTGCCAAAATCGCCGTAAAGGCTTTTGGTAACCTATAACCTATGACAATGGTCTCCCAAGATCTTTTGGAAAATTCCTGGCCAAAAAATCTGCCGATCACTTCCCCAAAAGGAATTGCCACCGAACCTATGGATAAATTGACCCAAAACACCAATATGCACAAGAGCAATCCGCTTACAAACAAGATGGTATTTGGGGATTTATTTTTCATGCAGTTGGCTATAAAAATAAAGGGAATATTCCGGCAAAAGCTCCGGATACAGTATTTTGATCAGATCCTGTAAAATCAGATCAGGCCTCAAATATCCCAATTCGAAATATTCTATCCCTCCAGTTGGTCCCTTCTTGGAAGTGTAAGTAAAAACGTTGCCCTTTTGAAAAGCATGGAAATGGGCATATCTTGGATCAGCATTTTTCATGTCCGCCAAACTTTTGAAATCCGAAGCGCCTAACCAAAAATCTGCCTCCTGTGCGTTTTCCAGGACATATTCATAACTCAACTGCACACTTCCAGTTCCTCTTTGCTCCTTGAAAAGATAGGCTCCTCCTGCTGTCTCAAGTAACTTTGCCCCCCAAGAATCACTCCCCGGAACATACCAGATATCTTTGTACATGACCCCTGCCATTACTTTTGGTTTATTCTGAATATTTTCAGCGATCAATTTTTCCGCCTTAAGATAATTAGTTTCGATTTCTTTGAATACTTTTTCTGCATCTTCGAATTTTCCCAATAATGCTCCTGTAAATTTAATCCATTCTGCACGTCCCAAAGGATGTTGCTCTACATATTCTCCATTGAGCAAAGTGGGGATTTTGGCTTCTTTGAATATCTCCAGGTTTTTGAGGTCCTCACCCAAGGTAGAAATCATCACCCAATCCGGTTCGAGGTCAATGATTTTTTCGATGTTGGCCTGGGCACCTGAACCCAAATCCATAACTTTGCCTGCATTTATCAAAGCTCTCGTGGCGGTTGAAGAAATCAAATCGAGGTTTGGGAAACCCACTAAAAGTTCCGAAACTCCCAGATAGTCCAAATGGGGGATATGCGTAGTGGAGGTCATTACAACCTTTGATATGGGCAATTCCACTGTAACAGTAAAACCTGATTTGTCCAAACCCAAATCTGTCCTCTCTACAACCAAATACCTAAAGGGTTCATGGTCTCCGGGGAAAGCCTGCTTGACTTCAATAACCTTAAATCCATCACCCTGAAAAACAGCAAACCCTTTAGCATATTGGTTGGGGAGCTCGATGAGCTCAGCTGAATTGCTTGATTTTTCGGATTCACAGGCTGAATACAACAAACTAAAAAAAAGTAAAATAAAAAGGGAAAATTTAGTGGGCATAGAAATATTTATGGGAGGCTAGTTCCTCAAATATAGAAAGGATGAATCAATGATGTTAAACAAATCACCTTTTCGCTTAAACAAAATCCCGTAATGATATAAATTCTTAGTTTTTCATTCACTATGTTTGTAATGGAAAATGGTTCCCGAACCTCAATCAGGCACTCGGGATT
>CAZLJT010000372.1:0-3222 GCA_964559905.1 uncultured Aquiflexum sp. | reverse complement strand
GGTGATGACGACGCCGGCGTCGCCGGGCGCGAGCGTGCGCGTGGCCTGGGTGTCGCCGTGGTCGTCGGTGACGGTGCGGCGCGAGAGCGTCCACTGCAGCTCGACGGTGGCGGGCGAGTACGGCCCGCGGGTGACGCGCACGCGGTAGTCGCCCGTGACCGCGGCCCTGAAGCTGAAGGTGGCGACGCCCGCTGCCGAGGCCGCGCCGGCGATCGCGACACCGGCGGGGGAGTCCCCGCTGAGCAGGCAGGGCCAACTCGCCGCCGTCGCGCAGTCGACGCGCACCAGCTCCCCCGCGGTGGCGGGTACGAGCACGAGGTCGCGGTCGCCCGTGGCGAGCACGCTGCCCGAGAGCGTGCCGCCGTCGAGCCCCAGCCGTGGCGCCAGGGCCACGTCGTCGGGCCAGTCATCGAGGCCGCGGTCCACGATGGTGAGGGTCCACTGGGTGAGGGGGGCGCAGAGCACCGTGATGAAGACGGTCTCCGTCGCGGGGGCGATCAGCAGCGGAGGGAGGAAGCTGCCGTCAGGCCGCCGCGGCTCGAGCGCGCAGCTCTGGGGCGGCGCTACGAGCTGCAGCTCGACCTGCTGGCCGGTGACCAGCGGGAGCGCGAGGAGGTCGCGGTCGAGCTCGTAATGCGCGGTGCCCGCTACGACCTCGCCGAGCTGCACGGGGGTGGCCGTGGCGTTGGTGTTTCCGTGGTCGTCCGTGCCCGCGGCCTGCACGGTCACGAGGTACCCGCGGAGCAGCGGGTTGGGCCAAGCGCGCGACCGCACCGCCAGCCAGATGGTGCCGGTGGCGGTCGCGACGAAGGGGAGCTCGGACTCGCGCTCGGCCAGCACCGCGCCCGCGGGATCGAGCTGCTGGAGCAGACAGGAGAACTGGCCCTGCGGAACGCACCGCGCGGAGTAGATGCCGCCAGCCGTGACCGGCACGGCGAAGACGTCGACGTCACCGAGGAAGTCCAGGCGGCCGACGCCATCGACGCCCAGGGCGAGCGGCGTGGCCTCCGCCACGGTCGCGCCGTGGTCCTCGGGGCCGAGGTCGACCAGCGTGAGCTCGTAGGCGCTCAGCCAGCCGACCTCCGCGGCCACGCGCAGCGCCCACTCGCCGGCCTGGGGCGTGAGGAAGCGGGCGGGCGCGGTGTAGACGAGGACGCTCGCGGTGCCACCTGGCGGTGTCAGCTCCATAGCCATCGGCGCGCTCGCTCCCACCGGCCGCAGGTCGGCCGCGTAGACGTGCCCGGCCGTGGCGGTGAAGGTGAAGAGGTCGACGTCGCCGGGATACTGAATGGCGCCGGTCGTGGTGCTCCCGACGGTGATGGGGGTCGGTCTCGCGCCGTGGTCGTCGACGCCGCGATCTCTCAGGAGCACCTGGTAGCTCCGCGGGCCATCGGCCGAGAGGGTCGCCAGGTGAACGGTCGAGTCGGTGACGAGGGCGGTGGCCACGTTCGTGTCGGAGGCGCCGAGCACCAGCCCGCTGCCGGTGGACAGCCGGACGGTGATGGGCTGCCGCTGGCTCTCGGTGGCCGTCACCTCGGCGATGTGCCCGGGAGGAAGGGAGAAGGAGAAGGTGTCGCGGTCCGCGGCGAACGCGATGAGCCCGTCGACCGGCACATCGACGGCGAGGGGGGTCGCCGTGGACGCGTCATCGCCGTGGTCGTCGGCCTCCAGCTCGAGCACCGACAGGAGCGTGCGATCGAGCGTGCGGCGCTGGAGCCGCATCACCGCGATGGTTCCCACGCCCGTTTCCCGGGCGCGCAGGGTGACACTGGCCTGGCTCTGGTTCATCCACACCACCTGGTCGCCCAGGGTGATGACCGGCTCGTAGCTCGTTGGGCCGAGCTTCTGCACGAGGTAGCCGTAGCCCTGGCGCACCGGGAACGAGACGAAGTCGAAGTCCTGGTCGGCGTCCTGCCGCAGGGTGACGGCGGTGCCGTCGATGGGGATGGGGGTCGCATAGCTGACGTCATCCGAGTGGTCGTCTTCCCGGAGCACGCTCGCTGAGACGTCGAAGGTGCCCTCCCGGTTGTCGAGCACCAGGCGCGAGCGGAGCCACACGACCTGCGTCGTCGGAACGCTGAACACCACGCGCTCCGTGCCCAGCTCGCGGCGAACGACGCCGGCCTCGTCGACCAGATCGAGGACGAGGTGCGAGGTCTCAGCCCGGAGTTCGACGGCCACTCCCGAGGGCACGCGCACCCCGATGACGTCGACGTCCGTGGGGTGCTGGACGGCGCCGGTGGCGCGCATGGGCAGCGACAGTGGGTCCCCCGTGAGCGTGTCGGGGTAGTCGTCGCCCGCCCGCGGCTGGAGCTCGATGACGTAGTCGCCCTGCTCCGACAACCGTGCGGCCTTCAGGCGCACGAAGACGTCGCCATCGGTCGGCAAGCCGAAGTGCACGACGGCCGTCGAGCCGCCGGCGTGGTCCTGAATGAGCGGCTCGAAGGTGAGCGGCCGGTAGGCGTCGAGGCGCAGGCCGCCCGCCACCGGCACCGCCGGAGTCACGACGACGGCCCAGACCTGCCCCGCGCGCGTCGAGACGCGGTACCAGTCCTGGTCGCCGGCGGGCGAGAGGGAGCGCGCGAGGCCAACGCCCGGCTCCAGCAGCGTGGCGAAGCCCGGGCACTCGTCGGGCTCGCCGTCGTCGCCCGCGTGGGGCTCGCCGCAGGTCCAGGCCGGGGGCTCCTGACAGCCGACGACGCCGGGCACGAAGCCGCGGTCGCAGTCGCAGGCGACGCTGGGTTCCGCGGCGCGGCAGACGGTGCGGTTCGTCGCGGTGCACGGGTTCGGCGTGCACGGGGCCACCGTCGTCGGCGTGCACGCCACGAGCACCAGCACCACCAGCCCAGCTACCCCCCGCGACCCCATGTGCCACCTCCTCGATCCGAGCCAGAGACGAGACTACCAGCCGCGGGGCGGCGCTCCAATCGATGCGCCACCGGCCGTCCCTCCCCTTCGCCGCGTCGGCCCGGCCGTTGATCGTGAGTCACGCCACCATGGCCGGACCCGGCTTCTGACGGTAGTACGACTGCTCGATCTCGACCGGAGGCAGCAGCGGTCGAGGCTCCGGGGATCCGGTCTGTGCTGGTCGCCCTCGTCGACGACGCCGATGCGCCCCGCGCGCGGAGCCCGTGCGCCGCATCTCGTGACCACACGGCCGGGCTTCACCACCGCCGCCCTCCCCCAAATCGACGCGGGAAACGTTGACCTTCGTCACAGCCT
>CAZLJT010000371.1:0-3241 GCA_964559905.1 uncultured Aquiflexum sp. | reverse complement strand
ATTTCATAGTCAACTAAATAAACCCAATATGGCTTACATTGAACCGGCCCCAATCAAGGACATGGAAAATCCTTTGGAGTCAATGATGGAAAGATTTAACATCGCCGCAGAAAAACTTGGACTCTCCAACGAAGTTTACAATGTGCTGAAAAATCCCGCCAAGCAAGTAATCGTGTCTTTGCCCATAACCATGGACAGTGGCAAAATTCAGGTTTTTGAGGGTATCAGGGTAATCCACTCCAATATCCTCGGTCCTGCTAAAGGCGGAATCCGATTTGCTCCTGACGTACACCTTGATGAAGTTAAAGCACTTGCTGCTTGGATGACCTGGAAATGTGCGGTCGTGGATATACCGTACGGAGGAGGTAAAGGCGGCGTACGATGCAATCCAAGGGAAATGTCTGCCGGAGAAATTGAAAGACTGATGCGGGCTTACACCCTGGCGATGATCGATGTGTTTGGGCCTGACAAGGATATTCCCGCACCTGACATGGGGACGGGTCCCCGGGAAATGGCTTGGTTGATGGATGAATATTCAAAGGCACATGGAATGACAGTAAACGCTGTTGTAACCGGCAAGCCACTGGTTTTGGGTGGTTCATTGGGAAGAACAGAAGCCACAGGCCGTGGGGTCATGGTCTCAGCACTTGCCGCAATGCAGAAATTAAAAATCAATCCTTTTCAGGCTTCCTGTGCTGTTCAGGGATTTGGAAATGTGGGTTCCTGGGCAGCTTTGTTGTTGGAAGAAAGGGGCCTGAGAATCGTCGCCATTTCTGATATTTCCGGGGCTTACCACAATGAAAACGGCATCAATATCCAAGAAGCTATTACATACAGGGACAACAATAAAGGAACATTGGAAGGATTCAAAGGAGCAGAAAAACTCACTGATCCCATGGAATTACTGGAGTTGGAAGTGGATGTGCTTGTACCTGCCGCAGTAGAAGACGTGATCACCATCAAAAATGTGGATAAAATCAGAGCCAAACTGATCGTAGAAGGTGCCAACGGCCCTACTTCAGCAAAAGCAGATGCCATCATCAATGAAAAAGGAATCATGGCTGTGCCGGATATCCTTGCAAATGCCGGTGGTGTAACTGTTTCCTATTTTGAATGGGTACAAAACCGATTGGGCTACAAATGGACTGCAGAACGGGTAAACAGAAGGTCAGACAGAATCATGAAAGATGCCTTTGACCACGTTTATGAAGCATCCGTTAAATATGATGTTCCCATGAGAATTGCCGCTTATATCGTTGCAATAGATAAAGTTGCAAAAACCTATACCTTTAGGGGTGGATTCTAATCCCGCCTGAAAAGAAAGTTTGTTATATTTGGGCTGTGGATGGAAACATTCACAGCCTTTTAAATTTGCTATCATGTCTATACATAAAGAAGGAAGAAAATTACTGTTTTGGCTATTGGTTATACTAGCCGGTCTTAATTTTGGTTTATCCCAAATCATCCCTGAACAGGAAACTGCATTGAATCTTGTGCTGCTTGTCAGTATCGTCTTCTATATTCTTATTCTTCAATTTTTCCGGAATCCTTACGTTCCGCTTCCCAATGAGGACAAACTCGTCTTTGCACCGGCGGACGGAAAAGTGGTAGTCATAGAAGAAACTACCGAAAATGAATATCTCCATGAAAGAAGGATTCAGGTATCTATTTTCATGTCCCCCATCAATGTGCACGTCAACCGTTCCCCCATCAAGGGCATTGTGGAATATTTCAAATACCATCCGGGAAAATATCTTGTAGCCTGGCATCCAAAATCCAGTCTTGAAAATGAAAGAACCACCATGGTTCTCAAACATCCCAACGGAGTGAAAATCTTGGTAAGACAGATTGCCGGAGCATTGGCAAGAAGGATCAAATGGTATGTTAAGGAAGGATCACTTTTACCACAGGGCGGGGAATTCGGATTTATCAAATTCGGATCAAGAGTAGACGTATTCCTCCCCTTGGATGCAGATGTTTTGGTGAGTATTAATGAAAAAGCCAAGGGCGGAAAAACTCCGATCGCGAGGTTGAAGTGATTTTTTTAGATGTGAGATTTGAGATGTGAGACTTTGCTCCTCGGGATTTGCAATCGCGAGGACAGATGAAGGGATTTTGAAATTCCCAAATGCTCAAAACGGACTGTTACCAGGATTATAAATCCTGATTATCTGGATTCGACATTACAAATGGCGAATAGCGGATTATTAGGCCCGGACCTTTTTCCAATAAAAATATCCAAGGCCCGCTGTGCTGAGGAAAAAAATTAAAGTGGTCCATTCATAGATTCTTTTGCTTGATTGCTTTTCTACGGCCTGCAGGTCTTTCTCTCCCAATGCTCTCTTTAAAAGGGCAATTTCTCTTTCCTGCTTTTGGGAAATAAATTTATAGTCGTTCTTTTCGTAGGTAATTTCTGTTTTTTCGATTTCACCGAGAAGTCTCAACTCCTCTATGATCTGATTGTCCTTTTGGATGATGCGTTCCATCCAATCATTGGTTTCTATCATATCCTTTTTGGTCCGGTTGCCAAAAATCCCGGACTTCTTGGATTCTGAGGATTTCCATTCTCTGTGCATGCTATGCCTCTCTTTCAGGAGTTTGTCGAGTTTGGCTTGGGCAAATAAGGTGGCCGGAAAAATAAGTAGAAGGATAATCAGGTATTTTTTCATTCCTTGATAAAACATTTTATAAGGATTAACTCAAATTATATGCCGAAAAGAAATCACCTTGATTTCAATCTATCTTTAGACCTCCTTTTAAATGCCCCTTTCCTTCTTTTGTTGTTGGTGTAGAAATTATACATAAAATTGACTGCAAAAACAGCGATGGTCAGGGGAATAAAAAGATCAGGAAGCATACTTTTTATACCGATAAGTATGAATAAAGAAGCAATGATGCCTATTTTGTAAGTGGTATGGCTTTCCGGATAAATTTTACCGATGAGATAAAGACTCGATGCCTCAATCACCAAAGTCACCACAATCAGATAAGTCAACATGTCCTTCATAGTGGTATCATTGGACCACACCACCCATGCCAGACCGGCCGCCACTAAAATAAGGCTGAGGGATTGTATCGAAGTATTCAATCTTTCTTTCATTTGATTTTGTGCTATAATTTGTAATAATCCAATAAGATAGAGATTTAGCTAAGAATATCAAAAAACAAGGATATGCTTTTAAAGCAATCAAAAAACAATTTCCTTTGAATGGATAATATGTACGTACGCAATGATGCCAGT
>CAZLJT010000370.1:0-3248 GCA_964559905.1 uncultured Aquiflexum sp. | reverse complement strand
CTATATAGCGTGGGCTCAGAACTGGATAAGATTGTAGCGATTTGGGAAAGTCCCAAGGAAAATGAGGCCTTGAAATTCTGAAGGACAGATGCTGCCAAGCCTTTGTCAGCGACAACGTAAAAATCCAAAGGCTCTTCTACTTTGAAAGTGAATTGGTCTTTGCCAAGAATATCTAGGATGTCCTGATAATTTTTCATTTGATAAAATATTTTATCAAATTTAAAAAATTTATTTAAGAATTAAAGTTTTTTTTAACAATTTTCATCAAATCCAGGTCGGATAAATTTATAGGCATCAGGAAATTCTTCTTCCAGAATTTGTTTGATCTGAATCAATTTTTCCAGAAGTGGAAGAATAGACTTTTCCTCATCCTGAGACCAAAAAAGTACTCCTTGCCAGGCATCTATACTATTCTGAATACAGATCAAAGCAACTTTTGCAGTACCATTATAAGCCCTTTCCTCGATAGGGTAATCATCCCAAAAAGACCTATCAGAAAAGTAATTCAATGCCCCCCGACATTTCACGGGAATCATGGTTTGGTACCATTGTATTGACTCCAAATGGTTGATTATTTTTCTTAGCTTAGCAACTTCGCTTTCATTCCTTATTTCCTCTGGAATTTTCCCCATTAACAAAGGACCAAATAACAGATCATTTGATTTACTATTTACCCAATCCATGCATGCATTCATGTAAACTTCACTGAGGTCTGAAAGGGGATGGATATCGATTTTAATCTTTTTAATCTCATGTTCATGCATCATTTCATCCTGTTCCTCTTCATCTAGTTCATCCGTGTCATCTTCGTCCATTTCAAATTCATCTGCTGCTTCACTCAGCATTTCCATGGTCTCCATCAGTTTTTCTCTCAATTTTTCCATCTTTTCATCCTGGTCAAGGTCACTATCCATAATAGCTTTGTCCTCTTGCTCTTGAGCATAAAGGAAACACTTGGAAGTCATATTGCAGCGTTCGCACCACCTATCACACCAATTATAGATGCCAGGTATATGTTCAGGGTCTAATTGCTTCATAGTTTAATTAATTTATCTTAAAAATAAATTGAATGGGGTTAGTCTATCCAAGAAGAAGAGGCATAAGTTTTTTTCACGTCAAGACCATTGAATCCTTGCCTCATTTTGAGAAAGATATTTAAGTTAACTTTAATTCCATGACCAGGTCATCCATTATAAAGCCATTCCCAATATCAATTACTTCTTTGAAAGCTTCATAGAATCCGATTCGTCTATAAAAATCAATAGCACCCTGATTAAATTTGTTGACATTCAAGAACAGAATCTTATTTCCATTTTCTAAAGCTGCCTTCTCCACAAATTGGATCAATTTCTTTCCAATTCCCTTACATTGGGCTTCAGGCAAGATATAGATTTTATGGATTTTGGTTTTATTGGTCCCTTCATGATTGATTTCATATGAAGCAAATCCCAGATACTTTCCGGTTTCCTCTGCCAAGAGAAAAATATGGTTTTTGTCTTGTAACTGAGTTTCCAATGCCTTCAGATCATACATCCAACTTAACATGTAATTTATTTGTTCCGGACTCAGAATATTAGAAAAAGTTTTTGGCCAAGTCTGGTAGGCGATATTTTGGATTTCGGGAAGAAGATCAGCAGAAGCCCGGACTATATTGATCATAGCAGGAAATTAGTGTTATTTATTTTTTCTTTGGACCAAGACAAGCATTGGAATGGAGAGGGTACGGAATATTACTTAAATTCAGTTCGATTTGCAAGGTTCCAGTGAGTCAAAAAATTTAAATGTAATTTTTTGTATCAACAATCATTCTTCCTTTTAAAGGTTAGTATCGGTTTATAAACAGGATCTTGCATTTAACCTTCCTTATAAAACAGAGAGTAAATAAAAAAACCCTTCTTTTGGAAGGGCTTTTTAGCGGGTGAATTAAGCGTAGTTTGAAAAATGAGTAATCCTAAAAAAAATCAAGAAATAGATAAGTATTTAAAAATGATTTGGGGTAGTTTAAACATTTACTTTTAATTGTTAAAAGAGTCTATAAACTCTGGGTGATTAATTGTTTTGAGTGATTAAGATGTGTTAAAACTATACAATAGAAATTTAAAATACAAAATAAAAAATAAAGTTTAATTGAAATAAAATTAAAATATTTGCTTTTAGTGTAAAAAATCAGAATAATAGTTTGAAAAATAAAAATTAGGATATGAAATGCATTTATGTAGGTTTTTGGCTTTTTTCGATTTTATATAAGTTAAGTTTTTTTGATTATCAATGTCATTTTTAGCCGTATTATATCATCGTTTTTTGATGAAAAAAAATCAAAATTTTTTAAGGTTTTTTTTTCAGGCAAAGGCCAATTTCAATTACTCCTTGAGATGTTTATTTTTTATCTTTAAATCATACTATTTGATTGTTTTCCTGAAATTTTCAGAAGGGATGATTTATTTTCTTTTTTATCCATAAGTAAAACTCAAGTATAAATTTGGGAGTTCATAGATAGATCTGGATTCAATGGTGATAGGATGAAAATTTCTGAAAAGATTGCGAAACAAATATTCAATCCTGAATTGCAGTTTCAGGCAAGCCGAAGCAGCGGACCGGGCGGCCAAAATGTAAATAAGGTAAACAGCAAGGTCACTTTAACATTCAATATTCCGAACTCTTTATTATTGGATGACCTTGAAAAATCTGTAATCATGGATAAGCTTTCCAATAAGCTTGATTCAGAAGGGAACCTACAAATCCAAGCTCAAGAAAAGCGCTCTCAAATTCAGAATAAAGAAATTGCCATCCGGAAATTTTATGATATCCTCAGCAAAGCTTTTCACAAAAAGAAAATAAGGATAGTGTCCAAACCAACTAAGGCTGCAATAGAAAAAAGGTTAAAAGAAAAGAAAGCCCAGTCGGAAAAGAAAGCGGGAAGGAGAGGGGGGTGGTAATTTGTTTTTAAACCTATAGTTCTTTTCATGTTAAGTTTAAAAGCATTTTTTTTAATTTTTTCTGTAAAAATCAGATATTTTTTTAAATGCAATAAAATATTAGAAAAAGAATATTTAATACCTAATAATTATTAGAATAAAATAATTTTTTTCACTTTTAAAATTGTTTTTTAGTTTGAATAAATTATGAAATCAATAAAGTTTCCAACAGATTTTATATTAGAAACCTAATTTTTAGATCTATTTATTTGTTATTCAAATAAAAAATTATGAGATTCATCAAATCAACAATTACGTTTGGGTTTCAAACCT
>CAZLJT010000369.1:0-3249 GCA_964559905.1 uncultured Aquiflexum sp. | reverse complement strand
TTTCAGTTTTTAACAGTATACCTAAAAAATATTCTACCCATGACTTTTTCCAGACGTAATTTCCTTGGATTGATGGCTTTATCCGGAGCATTTTCGATAGTTCCTACGAAGATAGTTTGGGGAAATGAAAACCTGTCAAATAAGATTTTTGACACAAAGTTGAAAGCCAGGCCTTTTCAGTTTCCCCAAAGGAAAACCTTGGACCTCTATCCTGCAAAATGGATATGGTATCCTTGTGAAAGGGTACTCCCCAATTCCTTTTTTCATTTTAGAAAATCATTTAAAATTTCAGGTGAGATCAAGTCAGCCAAAGGTTGGATTCTTGGGGACAGCCGCTATGTATTGTATGTAAACGGTCAGAGGATTCAGTTTGGGCCATCTCCGGCTGACCCAAGGTTTAGCGAAGCTGATCCATTGGACATTGGTAAATTCCTTAAAATCGGAGAAAATGTGATCGGGGCAACAGTGCTTTATTATGGTTTTGGGGACGGTGCCTGGCCTGCAGGTAAAGCGGGGTTTATTTTCAATTTAAAAATTGAAAATGCTAATGGAGATCAGGATATCATAGTTTCTGACCAAAACTGGCAGGTTCAGGTCGCAAAAAGCTGGCCTCTGGGAAAATACAAGCGTTGGTATTTGAGGTCTTTGCAAGAAGTTTTTGATAATCGGAAATACCCTGAAGGATGGCATTCCGGTGGATTTGAGGTTGATGATTCTTGGGCTCCAGCAGTTGAATTGACAGGGGAAAGCGCGAAGACAGCATTGAGTACTTCCATGCCAGATTATTTGTATGATAGTGGAGGAAATCAAAATACCCAACTTCGAAAAAGGGTTGTTCCTATGATCAAAGACAGGGAAGCAGGAAGTCCGGAATTGAGGGAGGTCCATATCCTCACTTGGAAAAAATCTGTTGAAGAGTATTTTGACTTAAAAACAAAAGATGCATTCTTTTGGAAAGAGGCTATTGCTTCTGGAAATTCTAAGCAAGGATCTTGGACTTTTGAGTCTCCTGAATTTGCCAATGAAGGATTAGTCCTATCATTTGAATGGAAAGAACAAATGATAGGCTGGCCTTTTTTTTCCATTGATTGCTCCGAAGGAACGATAGTGGAACTGATGGTACAACAAAGCCATAGAATAGTATCGGATGGAGGACCTGCCCTTATCAATAACAATTTCAACTCTTGGACAAGGTTTATTTGTAAGGAGGGGTTGAATTTCCTGACCACCTTTGATTATGAAAGCGTCAAATGGATTCAACTCCATATCCACCAATCCAAAGCTAATGTCACTGTTTCCAAAGTAGGATTTTTAAGGAGATTGTATGATTTTCCCCATCGGGCAGAAGTCAGCAGCAGTGACCCTATCTACAACATCCTACTCCAGGCTTGTATCAATACGGTGTATAACAACAGCCATGAAACCATTGTAGATTGTGTTGGTAGAGAAAGACAACAATATAGTGGCGACATAGGGCATATGCTTCATGCATTGCACATGGGATTTGGTGAAAGCTTGCTTCCCGCCCGTTTTGTAGATACCTATAGCCAAGGTCTCACCTTAGATGGGTTTTTTATGGACAGTTGGCCAGCTTACGACCGCTTAAACAGGATAGCCCAAAGACAATTGGATCTGAGTCCATGGGGGATTTTATTGGACCATAGCATAGGGTTCTGCTTTGACTGTTGGCATCATTTTCTTTATTCGGGCAAATTGCAGGATTTGGAAGAGGCTTTTCCCAGGTTAATGGTTTTTTATGAATTCTTAAAAAAATCAATTCAACTAGACGGCTTACTCCCCGTTGAAAATCTGGGGGTAGCAGCGGTTTGGATGGATACAGATTCTTACAAAACCATCAGAGACAAACAATGCGCCTACAATCTTTATGCGGCCAGTATGATGAAACAAGCGCTCTCACCGCTTGCGAGGCAGTTTGGGTTGGAAGATAAAGCCAAAGAAATGGATGAATTGGCGTATCAATTGGCAAGTAAAGTGAAGATAACCTTTTGGGATACAAGCCAGGATATTCTGATCATTAATTTGCCTTGGCATCAAGAAGACGGAGAAAAGCGGACCTGCGAAAGATCTCTATCCCATTATGTTTTGGGCGACTTTATGCTCCGCTCAGAGGCCCCCGCCCTTTTAAAAGAATTGACTGAAAAGCCTCAGAGGCTCGGTAGATGTTATCCTGCCAATGCCATTTGGCCTTATTGGGCTTTGGCCAAATTAGGAAACACAGCCCTTATGTTGGAGGATTTTCATAAGAGGTGGTATCAAATGCTTTCGGTTCAGGAAAACAATACTATTCAGGAAAGTTGGCGTGCAGTTCCTGATTCCCAAAACCAGTTGAGCCATGCAGGAATTGCTCCTTTTTTTGCAGCCTATATGTGTCTGGCAGGAATAGAGGTTATCGAACCCGGGGCAAAGGTAGTTCATATAAGACCCCAATTGGGAAATTTGGAAAAGCTGAAGTTGTCCTACCATACTGTATTGGGCCCAATTCATTTCAATGCTGAGGGGAAAAAAGGCAGGAGAAGTTTGAAATTAGATTTCCCTGATGGGATTAAGGTGGTTTTAATCCTTGCTGAAAATGAAAATCCGCCTAAGAACTCAAGGGAGGTAATCAGTCCGATTAAGAAATGTAAGGCCTTTGATTTAAGTAGTTTAAAATCTTGGGCGATAACATTGAAACACTCTTGATCATTTTTTTTATCTTCAACAAATTTCATTAAACCTATCCAAAACAACCATGATGAAATACTTTGCTACGCTACTCCTCTTATTTTGCCAAGGGTTTTCTTCCGCCCAAACTCCATTGACCTTTGAAGAACCTGTCAAACAACGGGTCTTTGTCTTAACCGACATCACCAACGAACCGGATGACCAACAGTCACTGGTCCGTTTTCTGGTTTATGCCAATGAGTATGATATCGAGGGAATTGTGGCGACCACTTCTACTCATCTCCGAAATCAGGTCCGAAAGGATAAAATCACTGAATTGATCAGGAATTATGGCAAGGTAAAGACCAATCTGGATAAACATGCTGATGGATTTCCAAGCATGGATTATCTGTTGTCAGTGACCTCAGAACATTTGCCGCTTTACAGTATGGATGGGGTGGGGGAAGGTAAAGATTCTCATGGTTCAGAGATTTTGATAAAAGCTGTAGATAAAATTTAAGAGCTTCCGTTGTGGATATCGGTTTGGGGCGGCGCCAATTGTCTGGCACAGGCACTTTGGAAAGTACA
>CAZLJT010000368.1:2018-3280 GCA_964559905.1 uncultured Aquiflexum sp. | reverse complement strand
CCGGCTGTTGTTTCGTCTCCTGCTCATTTAACCAGTCGTGGCAGCTCTGATGGACTGGGGCTCTCATGCTGGAGGGGAAGAGCGACCTACAATGCTTCGACTGCTCATCCAGAGTTCAACATGGGCAGCTCAGATAGCTGGGTAGATGCCAATGGTAATACTCAAACCATCGTCAATAACGGACAAAACACGACCACCAATACGTGTGCCGTGCTAGAGCAAAACCCGGCCTGCCAATATGTCAGAACCGAATGCACTGAAGGCGGGGCTGGTCATGAAGGCTTCTGTTATATCCAAAGTTTGGTGTATGACTGCGGACAAAGCGTTGAAGTGCAAAACGCTCGAATGGAAACTCAATACAACTGTGAGGGGCCAGTTCGCTGTATGGGCACAGATTGTTTAGAGCCAGAGTCAATCAAGCAGGCTAACTTTGCAGAGGCCGCTGCGATGCTTAATGCGGCGCAGTTTATGACCAATGATATGTCATGTACGGGAGCTGATGGCCAAGACAACGTTGAGTGTACGGTCTTTAAAGGTAATGCTGGCCAGTGCAAAAAAGCCGTTGGCGGCATAGTGGATTGCTGTGAAAAGCCAAGTGGCGTGTCGTTATCGAACTACATCACGATGATAGTGGCGGTTAACAAGCTTGATACGGCAGTCATGGCCATGAATCCGTCTTCGGCAATCTATGGTTCGTGGAATACGCTTAGGGAACCAATAACGAGTACCTGGAGTGCGGTTAAAGAGCCTTTTGTGTCTGCATGGGACTCTCTCATGGGGGCTGGGCCATCAACGGCTGCTGGCGCGGGAGCGGAGCAAGCTGCGACTGGCTTTATGCAGGTGTTGACCAACAAAACGGCTGAATGGGTAGGTACGACCTTTGGTTCGGGGGCACAATCGGCTCTGTTTAGCAACGTTGGTGGCGCGGTTGGAGCCGATGGTGTCGTTTCGGGTGGTAACTTTGCGCTGGGTGGCGCTGCGGGCGCGGTTCTGAGTACGGTTATGACGGCCTACATGATTTATTCAGTCACCATGATCCTCATTCAGCTTATCTGGAAATGTGAGCAGAGTGAGTTTGAGATGAACGCCAAGCGGGTATTGAAAAGTTGCCACTACGTGGGCTCTTACTGTAAGTCTAAGTTCTTAGGTTCCTGTGTTGAAAAGCGGCAGTCATATTGCTGCTTTACTTCGCCGCTTTCACGGATCATTCAGGAACAAGTACGTCCGCAATTGGACCTTGGCTGGGGCAGTGCGAAATCTCC
>CAZLJT010000368.1:0-2008 GCA_964559905.1 uncultured Aquiflexum sp. | reverse complement strand
GGTGGATTGGAGCCAAGTCAATCTGGATGAATGGATAGGTATCTTATCGATCACGGGCAACCTACCCGAAGTACCGTCACTGGATCTGGAACGACTCACAGGCTCAGGAAGTACGCTAAACGTGGATGGAAACCGTCAAAGTGCCGCAGACAGAGCCATTGAACGGCTAAACGGAATGGATGCCCAGAAACTGCGTCAGGAGGCGACGGAAGAGGTAACAAGGAAAAATTGATACTCATATCTAAAAATTGTTAACTCTATAGAAAGTAGGGTATTTGTTTACTATGATTATCAACAACGGTTTCTTCTTGGTATCAAAAAAGGATAAATAATTTGTTTATTTCAAGGGGGGGGGGGGGGGTATGATGCGCAATGTAGTTTTGTTACATATTACCATGCATTGGAAACAAATTACACAAACAAAAGGTGAATAATATGAGTATGAAAGAAGCTTACGAGAAAAAACTTCAGTCACAGTTAGATGAGTGGAATGCAGAAATTGACAAACTTAAAGCCAAAGCAGACTCTGCTGAAGCAGACGCTCAACTTGAATACTATAAGCAAATTGAAGAGCTGCGTTCTATGCAAGATGACGCAAGTAAAAAACTTGATGAGTTAAAAGAAGCAAGTGACGATGCATGGGAAGATCTTAAAGCGGGATTAGACAGTGCATGGGACTCTCTTAGTGGCTCAGTCAAGTCAGCAGTATCCCGTTTCAACTAAATTAGCTTTAATGCTGCGTAAAAGGATAAAAAATAATGAGAAATAAACTTGTATTGCCAGCAGTTATGATGGTGTTACTTTGTGTGGCCACGGTAACTCAAGCTCAGTCAAGTAGCGATACTGTAACGGCGCAAGATGTAAAAAAAGAGACAAAAGAGCTAATGGCTACGCTTAAGCAATACAGCTCAAGTCAACGTGAGCAAGCAATCAAAGATGCAGAAGTGGCGCTTGAAAAGCTGGATGGACGTATCGATGATCTAGAAAGTCGTGTTGACAGGAACTGGGACAGCATGTCTGAAGCAGCTCGTGAGCAAGCCAGAGTAAACCTAAAAATGCTACGTAAGCAACGAAATGAACTTGCAGAGTGGTATGGAAGCTTTAAAAACAGTTCTGAGAGTGCATGGGAACAGATGAAATCTGGATTTTCTGATGCATATCAAGAGTTAAGCACATCATGGGAGAAAGCCAAAGCTGAATATGATGATACAGCCAACTAAACCTGTTTATTTATATTATTAAATAGTCTTGGTAATCAGTGTATAAGATAGCACTGATTACCATTTAATAGTCATAACCTACTGATAGATAATAATCTGTAAGTTTTTTGCAGCGAAGTAAATAAAGATACTTACAAAATAATGAGAACACAAATGAATGCAAAGTTGCTCTGGATTACAAGGCAGTCGCTACAAAAGGTTTGGTTTCGAGTTATTTTATTTGCAATATTAGCAATTGTAGCCGTTTTAGTATCCCCCTTAATAATAAAAATATTACCTGATACGATCTATAGAAAGTTAGATTATGTTCCGGTAGAGGAACTACTAAAAATATTATCATCATCGATGCTGGCAGTAACGACTTTTTCGCTCTCTATAGCAGTATCTGCATTTGCAGCTGCGTCAAGTGGAGCTACCCCGCGCGCCACTATTTTATTGCAAAAAGATACAACAACCCAAACTGTACTTGCTACTTTTCTAGGCGCTTTTTTGTTTGGTGTTATTGGGCTTATTTTTATTAAATTAAATATTACCGGGAAACCTGCACAAACAGGCTTATTCGTTGCTTCATTAGTGGTTTTAGGCTTGGTAATTACTGCGCTACTTCGTTGGATAAGCCACCTGATGAACTTTGGTAGAATAGGCGATACCTTAAATCGAGTTGAAGATGCGGCTGCTGATGCAATAGCGCAACGCATAGCCAATCCTTACCTTGGTGGTAACCCATTGGATTATGTGCCAAAAAATAACATTCAAAAAGTACTATCCAATGAAACCGGTTATATACA
>CAZLJT010000367.1:0-3294 GCA_964559905.1 uncultured Aquiflexum sp. | reverse complement strand
AACCCCCAAAGATCAGAAATCCGAGTGGGAAATCCTCGGCACCCGCAACCGTGCCGCTCTCAACCAGAACTTCGCCCGCGAACTGCCACTCGAATTCCGCGCCACACTCAAGGATTACTACGAACGCGTCGCAAAATAACAGCCCCCCCACCGCGCCATGAAAACCCCATCACCCGCCAACCGCATGCGCGCCGCCGCGCTCGGTATCTCCCTCGGCTTCGCCGCCATCACCCCGCTCACCGCCCAGGATGCGACCAATGGGACAGTAACTCCCATATCCGAAGCCCCGGCGGCCGCAACCGATGCCAAAGACACCGCACCCGAACTCACCGAGGCCGCCGACCTCGCCATCGAGCGCGGACTGCAATTCCTCATCTCCAGCCAGAACCCCGACGGCTCATGGAGCGGTGCCGATGGCAAATTCAAAAT
Source organism: uncultured Aquiflexum sp. (assembly GCA_964559905.1). Classification (GTDB taxonomy): domain Bacteria; phylum Bacteroidota; class Bacteroidia; order Cytophagales; family Cyclobacteriaceae; genus Aquiflexum. The sequence goes on along the minus strand of CAZLJT010000367.1, from coordinate 2,865 downwards.
GGCCGGAACCTCGCTCGGCCTCATGGCCTTCATGGTCAAAGGCGAATTCCCCGGATTCGGCCGCAACGGTGCCGCCCTCGACCGCGCCAAGGAATTCCTCCTCAAACACGACCGCGAATCCGCCACCGGATACGCCGGCGGCATGTATGAACACGGACTCTACACCCTCGCTCTCTCCGAGCTCTGGGGCATGACCGCCAACAAGGAGGACAACAAGGCCCTTCAAACCGCCCTCGAACGCGCCGTCCAGGTCATCCTCCGCGCACAAAGCCCCCTCGGCGGTTGGCGCTACCACGCCCGCCCCGACGCCGGTCAGGACACCTCGGTCACCGCCATGGTTTTTTGTTCCCTCGCCTCCGCCCGCCAGGCCGGCATCCTCGTGCCCACCGAAACCATCGACCGCGTGGTCGGCTACCTGCGCGATCAGGTCTGGAACGAAAAAACCGGCGGCTTCGGCTACCAGGGAAACACCGGATCCACCCTCTCCTGCACCGGCGGTGGCGCCTACGCCGCCCAACTCTGCGGCATGCGCGACACCGAGTGGGTGCAGGCCGCCATCCGCTACCTGGAAAACAGCCCCAAGATCTTCAACCGCCAGGAAGTCGGCTACTTCTACTACTGCCACTACTACGCCATGCAGGCAATGGTTCAGGCGGGCGAGGAACACTACGCCAAATGGTACCCCCAAATCCGCGATGCACTCCTCGGCCTCCAACAACCCGACGGCTCATGGAATGAAGGCAAGATGACCGGCTACCCCCACATGACCCCCATGGCCATCATCATTCTCGGCACACCCCACCGCTACATCCCGGTCTATCAGCAATAAACCATTCCTACCCGGTATCTGACGCCGGAAATCATTTGCCATCCCTAAAGCGCAGGGTAAGATTTTCATACCATGACCACCGTTCTCTCACAAAAAGGCCAGATTGTCCTGCCCAGCAGCGTGCGCGAACAGTTGCACCTGGAACCCGGACAGGATTTCGAAATTTTCATCGATGACGAGGACACGATCACCCTTCGACGTGTCAGCCGCCCTCCCAATCGCGGATTGGTGGATCACCTCCTCGCTTGTCCCTACCCATTCGAGGTTCCCTCGCGCGCCAAGGATGCAACACCCGCACTTTCCCTGTGAGCTATCTTGTCGATACCAATGTCATCAGCGAACTCGCAAAGGCGAAGCCGGATCCGAAGGTCGTGGCATGGCTCCGCGCCCACGAACCGGAACTTTACCTGAGCACCATCACCATCGGTGAACTCCGCCGTGGTATCGAGCGCCTCCCGGCAGGAAAGAGGAAAACGGCGCTACAGTCCTGGTTCGGCACCTTCTGCAAACGCATGGAGGGCCGTGTTCTCAGCTTCAACACCAGCACAGCCCATGTCTGGGGACAATGGATGGCGGCTTGGGACAAGAAAGGCACCACCGTCCCCTCAATGGACAGCCAACTGGCCGCGACCGCCCATCGGCATAACCTGACCATCGTCACCCGCAATGTCACTGACTTCCAAAAAACCGCCGTAAAACTCATCAATCCTTTCTCGTAGTAACCATATCATGAAACTTCCCACCCTCCTCACCGCCAGCCTGCTGCTTGCCACCGCCGGCATGCTGCCCGCTGCCAAGAAAAACGCCGAACTCCCCCCGCTGGCCGGCCGCGCCAAGGAACTCGAGGAAAAATACTCCAAACAACTCGAAACCCTCCGCGCCGAAGTCCAGGCCGCCATCCCCGCCGTCGATGAAGCCAAAAAGACCCGTTTCATGGACCTCCGCACCCAGTGGAACACCATCCCGAAAATCTCGGAGAAAACCAAACCGGCCGAGAAAAAATCCATCGAGGAACAAACCGAGCGGATCCAGGCCGAGCTGCTCGATGCGGCGGAACCACTCATCGTCGATCTCACCAAGCTCCTCTCCTCCGATGCCCTCGACCCCAAGCTGATGCGCATCGCCATCCTCACCCACGCCACCCCGCGCGGACTCGCCGAGTTCGCCCAGGCCGGACCCGATAAGGAAAAGTTGTTAGAGCAACTCTTCGCCGACGAAGCCCTGATGCGCCAGGTCCTCGAAGCCGGCGGCGCCAACGGCGGCGCTTACGGCCCCATGATGGAGGTCTACAACGCCATCCTCGCCAAAAGCGAACGCGCCCGCGAACGCGGCACGATTCTCCAACGCCTCGCCCTCGGCACCGCCATCCACATGCCATGGAAGGGGGGCAAGCCGGAATCCGGCGTCTATGGCATCGTTCACCGCTCCCAATATGATATCGACCAGGTCGATCGCTACATGTATTACGAAAAGGCCTACCTCGACGGCGAACTCGATCCCGCCTTCAAGGACTTCAACACCTGGGAATGCCGCTTCATCACCGACTCCGAATACTCCAATGATGACCTCACCTGGGCCCGCCAGATGATGCGGATTTACCGCCCGGATCACATCACCACGACCGACTACAAATGGCGCTACACCCGCTTTATCAAGAGTGACGTTCCCTACTGCAGCACCACCAAAGATCCCACCATTGGCTCCCGCGCCCAGGAGCAGGTTGCCCTGGGCGGCATCTGCGGACGCCGCGCATTCCTCGGTCGCCTCACCACCCGCGCCTTCGGCATCCCCACCCGCGCGTCCACCCAGACCGGCCACGCCGCCATGAGCCGCTGGACGCCCGAGGGCTGGGCCATCTGCCTCGGCGCATGGTGGTCGATGGCATGGAACGGACCGCAAGGCGGCCTCGACTTCCTGCTCGACTCCCAGGCCCGCGAATTTGAAGACGACTACCAACTCGTCCTCCGCGCCCAATGGCTCGGCGACGCCTTCGGCGAAGAGGACGTCAGCATCAAACACGGTCAATTCGGTCTGGG
>CAZLJT010000366.1:0-3299 GCA_964559905.1 uncultured Aquiflexum sp. | reverse complement strand
CGGGCGGTCGATGTAGGGCAGCTCGCGCAGTTCCACTCCCTGCAGCGCCGCGAGACCCGCGATCACGATCAGCAGGTTGAGCACGATCACCAGCCAGGGCCGGCGGATGCCCAGGCCCGGCAGCCCGCCGCGGTCGGCGGACGGCTTCATGGCGCCGCGCCGGGACGCACGCCCGGCGCGTTGCCGTCGACCGGCGCCACCGCGCGGCCGGGCCGCAGGCGCTGCACGCCTTCGACGACGACCGGCTCGCCCGCAACCAGCGCGCCGTCGACGAGCACGCTGTCCTCGAGCCGGCGCACCAGCCGCACCGCGACCTGCGTGGCCTGGCCGTCACGCACCGCCCACACGTGGCCGCCCTCGCGGCCCCACTGCAGTGCCAGCTCGGGCACCTGCAGCTGGCGCACGCCGGGCAGCGCGAGCCGGACCTGGAACGACATGCCCGGGCGCAGCAGGTCGTCGTCGTTGGGCAGTTCGGCGCGCAGCCGCAGCGTCCGCGTCTCGGGCGCGACGCGGCTGTCGATCTGCACCAGCTTGCCCTCGAAGCGCCGGCCGGGGTAGGCCACGCTGGTGGCGCTGACCGGCTGCCCGGGTTCGATGCGCGCCAGGTAGGGCTCGGGCAGGTCGAAGTCCAGCAGCAGGCGGCGCCGGTCGTCGAGCTGGACGATGGCGGTCTCAGGCGTCACACGGTCGCCGGGGTCCACCTGCGCCAGGCCGACGATGCCGTCGAAGGGCGCGCGCAGCACGCGTTCGGCCAGCGCCTCCTGCGCCAGCGCGAGCTCGATCTCGGCGCTGCGCAGGCTGTTGCGGGCCTCGTCGATCACGCTGCCCGGCACCGCGCCGCTGCCTTCGGTGCCTTCGTAGCGCGCCAGCAGCCGGCGCGCGTTGTCCACACGCGCCGTCGCGAGCTCGGCGTCGAGCTGCTGGCGGCGGCTGACCAGGCGCGCCAGCACCGCGTCGGCGCGCACGCGCTGGCCGGGCTTGAAGTGCAGGCTCGCGACCTCGCCGGCGACCGCCGGCCGCAGCGTGGCCGAACGCAGGGCCTGGCCCGAGCCGATGGCGTCCACGGCCAGCGTGTCCTCGACCTCGCGCACCGGCGCCGTGATCACCGGCACCGGCTGCGGAGGGGCATCACCGCGCGCGGTCGCCGGCTGCGCCTGGCTGCCCGGCCAGCCGGACAGGACGGCCACGGCCACCGCCGCGACCAGCGCCGCGATGGCGACGATCGCCAGGCGCCAGGGCGGCGTGGAACGGGGTGGGGAGTGGGTCAAGGGAGGGCGCGGAACTCAGGGGAACCCCTGTTTTTACCCTCACTGGCGTTCCGAGTGGCCTGGAGGGACGCCCTGGCCGCCCGCTGCGCCTCAGGCGTGCAGTGCCAGCCGGGTCGGCGCGCGCGCCACCGCGTCGAGCAGCATCAGCACCAGCCGCCGCAGCGCATCCCAGGGCTCGACCGGCCAGTCGGGGTGGCGCAGCCCCTTGACCAGGCCGTCGCAGACGCTGGCCGCGTCCAGCAGGTGCGCCAGCGTGTGCGCCGGCAGCGCCGGCACCACGCGCTCGACGAGGCGCTGCTTGGCGCCCCAGACCCGGCCCTCCTGCAGCGCCATCGGCATCGGCTTGCCGCCGTCCAGCGCCTCGCGCACGCGCTTCAAGGCCTGGATGTCGGACGCCAGTGTCCAGTGCACCAGCACCGCCGCCTCGCCCTCGGCACGCAGGCCGTCGAGCATGCGCAGTGCGCGCCGCACCTGGCCGGCCAGCACCGCCTCGCCGAGCCGGAAGACGTCGTAGCGCGCGACGTCGAGCACCGCGGCCTCGACCTGCTCGAAGCTCAGCGTGCCCGGCGGGTGCAGCAGCGCGAGCTTCTGCAGTTCCTGGTGCGCCGCGAGCAGGTTGCCCTCGACACGGTCGGCGAAGAAGGCGAGCGTCTGCTGGCCCGGCTCGCCGTCGGCCACGCGCTGGCCCTGGGCCGCCAGCCGCTGCGCGATCCAGGCCGGCAGCGCACGCCGCTCCACCGCCTCCACGCGCACCGTGACGCCGGCGCCGTCCAGCGCGTTGAACCAGGCGCTCTTGAGCTGCTGGCCGTCCAGCCGCGGCAGCTGCACGATCGTGAGCACGTCGTCCGACAGCGCCTGGCAGTAGCGCTGCAGCGCGTCCGACCCGTCCTTGCCCGGTTTGCCGCCGGGGATGCGGATCTCGATGAGCTGGCGCTCGGCGAACAGGCTCAGCGCCTGCGCCGCACCCAGCACCGCGCTCCAGTCGAAGTGCGCGCCGCTGACCGCAAACACCTTGCGTTCGGCGAAGCCGGCCGCGCGCGCCGCGGCACGGATCGCGTCGCCCGCCTCCTGCGCCAGCAGCGGCTCGTCGCCGTGCACCGTGTACCGCGGGCGCCGGCCGCGCTGCAGGTGGGCCGCGAGCTGTTCGGGCTTGACCTGCATCGGCGTCAGAGATCCAGCGCGGCCAGCCGCCGCAGCAGCTGGTCGACGACGTCGGACTGCATCTCGCGGTAGAGCTCGACCTCCTCCAGCCGCTTGGCCAGCGTGGCCGACTCGGTGGTGCTGAGGTCGCGCGTGAGCCGCAGCGACACCGCCGGCATCAGCGCCCGGCCCTGCGGCGTGTCGGCGCGCACGCGCACCAGCAGCCGCAGCTGCAATTCGCGCACCTGGCCGGCGGCGGTGCTGGCGGCGACGCTGCGCTCGCGCTGGTCCTCCAGCGCGCGCAGCACCACCTGCGCGGCGTCCGGCGCCGGACTCACGGTGACGCCGGCGGCCTGCAGCGCGCGCCGCAGCTCGGCTTCCAGCGGCGAGGCCGGGGTGAAGCCGGCGAGCGCGATGCGCTGGAACGGGAAGGCCAGCGGATGGCGCAGCTGGAAGCCGCAGCCCGCGAGCAACGCCGTCGTCGCCGCCGCCGCCGCCCCCGCGAGCGCCAGACGCCGGCCGGGACGCATCGGTGACGGAGCGGTCGCGCGGCGCGCCATCAGACCACGATGTTGACCAGGCGGCCGGGCACGATGACGATCTTGCGCACTGGCTTGCCGTCCATGAAGCGGATGGCGTCGGGGTGGGCCAGCGCCGCCGCCTCGATCGCAGCCCGGTCGGCGGCGGCCGGCACGACGATGGCGCCGCGCAGCTTGCCGGCGACCTGCAGCACGAGCTCGATCTCGCTGCGCACCAGCGCCGCCTCGTCGACGGCGGGCCAGGGCGCACCGACGAGGTCGCCGTGGCGGTCGGCGTAGCCCAGCGCCTGCCACAGCGCGTGCGCGATGTGCGGTGCGGCCGGGTACAGCGTGCGCAGCAGCAGGCTCCAGG
>CAZLJT010000365.1:0-3306 GCA_964559905.1 uncultured Aquiflexum sp. | reverse complement strand
CATCCAATACTACTGTGAAACGACCTGTAAATGGTGATCCGATGATTGAAATTCTAACTTTATTTTCATATTCCTTGCGATAATTCAGACCGGTAGAAGACTGAATATAAGCAGGTGCCAAAAAGTCGGAAAGTTTTGTTCTTGCATCTTGCTCGGCACCCGAAGGTCTAAAATATCTATATCCCGCCAATAATTGGGTTCTAGCATCCAATTGAGTGGATAAAAACCAAATATTCGTCAATTCTCTACCATATTTGGTGATAAAAAAAAAGTTATCATTCGTTTTTCGCATTTGGAATCTCCTATCAGCTTGCCTGTTAAAACCCAAATTAACCGTTAATTTAGTATCCCAGATTATCTCGTTTTTACTGAAATTGGCAAATAGGTTCAAGCCTGTTGTTAATGCAAGGTTACTTGCTCCGCCAGCATTCCAGTTGGAAAGAGAGACTTGTTGCAGACTAAAGTTAAAATTACCTCCTTTGGTCCAATAAACAGGCTTTACTTTTTGTTTAACAATAATAGAATCTCCCAGCATAATGATAGTATCCCCGCTGATCAGTAAGGTGTCAGCAAGTAATAATTCATCTTGGGCTCTTAATGAAGCTAAAGAAGAAAAAAAAAGAAGAAGTAAGAGGATATGTTTTTTTGACATATTTATTGTAAAGAACCAAAGTTCAAAAATAAGGATCAAGGTTTATTTATTGTCAACTTTTGACCAATCTTTATATCGTTGTTAGATAACCTGTTCCATTTTTTGATGTCATCCACTGATACCCTGTATTTTTGACTGATCCGGAATAGATTTTCTCCTTGAATCACAGTATGGATGATAGTTTTTTGGCCTGATGAAGATGTGTTTGGGTTTTGAACAGGTTGTGATGGATTAATTCTTGATGAACTTGAGGATGTTGTCTGTTGATTGTTGTAAGCTATTACTTTTTTGAACTCAGAAGCAGGTACGATAGGAATTTCTTCTCCTCTTTTAAGATGTTCCCTCAAATTGAGCATCATTCCTGCTTTCAGTTCATTATCATTATTGATCCTATTTTTTGCTTTTAAAGCTGATAATTTGATTCCGTACATTTGGGAAATAGACCAAAGTGTTTCTCCAGGAAGAACCACATGTTGCTCCTCTTCTGCACGGGTTTTCTTTGCTTTGGTATAGTAATATTGACCCGCCTCTATCTTTTCATTTTTATCCAGGTCATTGATTCGCCTGAATTTATTTTCTTTTATACCGATCTGACCTGTGAATTTTTCCTGCGTAGTAGTATTGGCAGCTTTAATACCGTCAATATTATTGACTTTGATCTGATTAGGTTGCGTAGCGTTTGTTTGGTTGCCAGTGACTTTGGGATAGCTGCTATTGCTGACCACGCTGACAGTGGTGACGACAGGCTGGGAAGCAGGTTGGTTTTGGGCTATTGTGGGCCTTACCGGTGGAGTTCCTTCTCTCAAATAAACAATGGAATAGGGCCTGTCATCAGGGATATTGCCTCTAGAAGTCCATTTGTTATATTCCTTTAAATGAGCTTCTGTTACACCCAGTCTTGGGGCAAGAGCTTTCAAAGTTGTGGGTCCCTGAACCCGAATTTCTTCCAGATACCCTGAATTACTGGCCAACATTACGATTGGGCTTTCGAAGGCCACTTTATGGGCTAGAAACTTCTTGAAATACCAATGGGAATTTCTGTCTATTTCGACAACTTTTTTACCGTTATACTGTGTGCCGAAATAAGCCCTTGCACCGCCCAAACCCATTTGATAGGCAACCAAAGCACACATCCAATTATCAAATTGGGCATTGTTTTTTTTCAGATATCTCGCAGCTCCTTGGCTGGAGGATATAATGTTTTTTCTTTCATCAACTTGATTATCCACTCTCAAAAACACTTCTTCTGCCGTTCCTTGTTTGAACTGCCAAAAGCCTACAGCATTTGAAGTGGATACAGCATCAGGGATCAAGCTGCTTTCCTGAATTACCAGATATTTAAAATCAATGGGTACACCTGCATCCCTCAATTCCCTTTCCACCAATGGCAAATAAAGATTTACTCTTTCGGCTTTTGCCTTGAAATACGTGGGGCTACGGTAAAGGGCATCCACATCACTTTGGATTTCTCTTCTCGCCTGTTCATTGATTCTGATAGTCAGATCTGCAAAACGGAGTTCATTGGGGACTTGTGGAATTTGGGCCAAAACTTTGTGTCCCATCAAAAAAGCAAAGCAAATCAGAAGGTTTATTTTGAAGGTTTTTAAATTATTCATGCTCATAGTTTTCTTGCCAGCATTAATCCATCCCTTATAGGTAAAAGGACATTTTCCACCCGGGGATCAAGTTGCACCATTTTGTTATAATCCAATATGATCTGTGTGTCTTTATCAATCTTTTTTCCTTTTTCAGAAATCACTTTTCCGGACCACAATACATTATCTGCCAATATGATGCCACCTTGATTCATTTTTTCAACGACAAGGTTATAATAATTGATATAGTTTGCCTTGTCTGCATCAATAAAGACCAAGTCAAATTTTTCTTTGATTGTAGGAATGATATCCATGGCGTTTCCAATTCGGTAATCTATTTTGGAGACCAACCCTGATTTTTCAAAAAATCCTCTGACCATATCCTCCAATTCCTCATTGATATCCAAGGTGATAAGTTTGCCTTTTTCGCCTAAACCTCTTGCCAGGCAAATGCCCGAATAACCGGTGAAAGTTCCGATTTCCAGAATGATTTTGGGATTAAGCATTTTTGCCAGCAGTTCTAGGGTTTTTCCCTGTAAATGACCGGATAGCATCCTTGGCATCAATACCTTTGCGTAAGTTTCCCTCGAAATATGACTGAGTAATTCATCTTCACTGCTACTGTGGTCTTCACAATATGTCAATAGTTCTGGTGAGATAAAATCCATTTTCAGGCAGGTATATAATTCAGATAACTCAATTGGTCAGGGCTATAGACCTCATTAGCAATGTCCATCAAATCATTTGCTGTCGTTTCCCTAATGATACCAAAGATAGTATCCAAGGAGTCAATTTTCCCCTTGTCCAGCAGGTTTTTACCAAAAACCAACATCAAAGCAGCATAATTTTCTTCTGCCATAGCCATTTGTCCAATGGCTTGTTCTTTGGCCATATGCAATTGCAAGGTACCCAATTTTTTAAGCCTCAACTTTTCCATTTCTTTCAGCACTACTTTCTTAGCGCGGTTTGCAGTCTTCGGTTCAGTACCAAAATATACGCCCACGAAACCTGTATCTGAATAAGCCTGATAATGGGATTCTACACTATAGACATAGCCAT
>CAZLJT010000364.1:0-3316 GCA_964559905.1 uncultured Aquiflexum sp. | reverse complement strand
TTGATATTCCCATTCATAGGTGACTGTCCTTAAAGGACCTGCCGAAATCGCCCTCGAAAACTGAAGGTTCAGAAATGAGGACTTGAAAACCTGAATCTCTGCATACACCCCAACTTTAAAAAACCCCGAAATTCTGGGACTGTCCCAATAATACTTGTACTGCACATACCTTTCCCTATCATTATTATAATCAAAATAATATGTTCCTCTTCCTTGTTGGTCCCTGTTTCTGGTTTGATGAAGTAAAAAGTTGATTGAACCCATGGCACCGAATCTGAATTTTTTGGATGGTCCGGTAGGCACATCATATTTCAAAACAAAGGGAAGAAATATTGAATTATAATTCCCAAAAGTCCTAAAGTTTTCACCTGCCGCTTCAAGAAAATAGGTTTCACTATGATATTGCCAAATGAATCCCAGTCCTGTTTCGAGTGAGGCATTGTTTAACCTATAACCATAATTTACCCCAACTACGCCATTGTATTCTCCGTAACTCCCGCTAACATCGCCCCTGGAATTTTCATGTTTTCTTAGCCCCCCCTGAAAAAGCACATATCCCCCATCTGCCACACTCGCTTTTTGCCTCATTTCTTTCCTTTCCAGTCTCGTCGATAACAGTTCTTTTTCATAATACCGCTGCCCATAACCATCCAAAACAAAACCCATCAAAATCATTCCGGTAATAACTATCCTTAATTTCATAAACAGGCAGTTAAAAATTAAAACATGCTATTATAACTAATTATTAGTTAGATTATTTTATTGAATCAAAAATTAAAAAAGTTGATCGGAAAAAGAGGGTGATTTTTGATCTCTTGATTTATAAACCATAAGGTCTTTGTCTTGGCTCTTGGTTCTTGTCTCTTGGTTCTAAAGTCTCGATTCTCGCCTCTCGGTTCTTAAATCTCTCATCTCACGCCTCAAATCTCACATCTAAAAAACATACCTAACTTTCTTATGTATATAATTTTTTTATATATTTGACATACTGATGCATTAAAGAAAACATGTCAAACAACAATCTGATCAAAGGAAGCCTGCAGACCATCATCCTCAAACTCTTAGAGGAGAATGATAAAATGTATGGCTATGAAATTACTCAAAGGGTAAAAGAACTCACCGAGGGAGAAATCAAAATTACCGAAGGTGCCCTCTACCCTGCCCTGCATAAATTGGAGGCAGAAGGGATGTTGACTACCGAAATCCAACAAGTGGACAATCGGATTAGAAAATATTACAGCCTGACAAAAAATGGTCACAAGGAAGTCAGCGCCAAGATGTCCGAGCTGCAAAGCTTTGTCGGCAACTTGCAGCGGATTTTGGACCCTGAATGGAAACCGGGGTTGGAATAGGCCAAACCTTTGAGGTTTTTAAAACCTCGAAGGTTTTATCCCAGAAAACAGATTTCGGACTTGAACCAAATTCTAATTATCAAAACCTTAAAAACATACGAATTCCTGATGAATTCATAGTGTAAATTTAAACCATTAAAACCTTCGAGGTCTCGAAGACCTCAAAGGTTAGATTCAGAATATGCGCCAACTCACAGACATAGAACTACAAGAAGTCCGCAACACCATTTTGCATAAGGAGATTTCCTCAGCGGAAATCTTGATTGAGGTCTATGACCATTATGTCAGCCATTTGCAGGAGTTTCCAATAGAGGAATTCAATGATCAACTTTTTGAATTGGAGGAAAAGTTTACTTATGCTTATTGCCATGCCCTTCAGGCAAAGTTTAACAAAGAAATCAGAAAGGAGCTCAGCAGTATACATTGGCAGGTTTTCAAAAGATACTTCTGCCTATCGAAAATTTTGTATGTTTTGATCTTTACTTTTCTGGCATTCCAGATGAGCCGTTTTGTCACAGATGAAAAAGAATTAGGCTTAATCGTGCTATCGCCTCTTTTGATTTTGGCAGGTGCTCACATTTTCTTTTTGATGAAATCCCATTTCAGGATCAAAGCCATAAAAAAGGACTTCAATACAGCAGAACCTCTTCAATCTTCACTCTTTTATCCCTTTTCAGAAAAACTTTACCTGCCCGTCGTGATGGCATATGTCATCATTTGGTCTGTTGAATGGGTTTTTAATTCTAACGCTATAGCCAATTTGGCTCCGTCAATTGCAGCTTTTATTTTCATAATCCTTTCCATATATGTGCTTACCCTACTTGAAGTTTGGCAAATCAAGACTAAAACCGCATTGATATGAAACTGACAGAAAAAGATATCGAAATCTTGCATTACCATATCAATGGAAAACATATCCAATATATTGAAGTACGTGATGAAATATTGGACCATTACCAGACTGCTTTGGAACAGGAAGAAGAAAGGTCTTTTGAGGATGTATTAGCTGAGTTAGATAAGACTTTTTAAATAGGGTATTCCAGACAAACCGCTAGAAATTATCTTCAAAATCTAAAGGCAGAGTACCCAATACGATTCAAAAAGGAACTATTCGCATCGTTCACGACAAAAAAAATCTGGTTGACTTTAGTGTTACTAGTGTTTGTAATAAGCATTCCATATTGGATTCCCCGAAGTGGGACTTTGTTCCATCTTTTAAATCTGATCTTTTTATTTTCTATAAGCTTTGAAAACTTGATAATTACAAAAAACTATCCCAACAATAAGCGAAAACACCATTATCGAGATATCGATGACAAACCTGTTTTTGCCATTACCAAATCAGATTCTCCAAAAGGCGTTGCCATTTTACATGTGGTTTGTTTTGTAGTCATCATGCTCCCTTTGTTTTTATTCAGCGAAAATATCCTATAAAAGCCCCCTTACCTTTATGCTACTATTGTGGGGCTTTGGTTATTTCTGATGATGACGATTATCAGATTCCGTACAAAAACAAAGCTTTCAAAACCTCAAATTAACTAATTTTAAAAACTATGAGGGTCTTATCTAAAAACGAAATCCAAACCATCCAAGAGCGCTTAGACCGTTGCTTGATTGCTTATCAGGAAATTTATGATGAGCTATTGGATCATTATGTTTCGGCATTAGAGCTGGCCTCAGTGGAGGAATTTCATCAGAAAAAGGACGAGCTGGACGATGCCTTTTCTTGGTCAGTTATCAAGCGTATGGAAAAAGACCTTCAAAATTTGAAAGATGAATATGCCAAAATCATCCGTGAACAATGGGCGAAAATGGGATTATCACTGGACTATACGCGTGAGCGGTTTACCTTGGATGAAGGGCTGTCCATGGCTGTTAAGAAAGTATTCGTTGATTTGTATAATGACGGATTAATATTTCAAGGCGAGCGGATCATTAACTGGGATCCCCAAGCCAAGACCGCA
>CAZLJT010000363.1:0-3340 GCA_964559905.1 uncultured Aquiflexum sp. | reverse complement strand
CAGTAAATACCAATTTTCCCGATTTGAAATGACAATGAATAAAAAAATTATTCTAAAATAAAGCCATTGCAATTCAATTTTGCAATGGCTTTATTTTCTATCGTTTGCGGAGGTGATTTATTTTTTGGTTGTAATCATGATAATTCCATTTTCAACTCTGCTGCCATAAAGGTTAATCATGCTGTATGCTTTTTCTCCTTTTACCACCTCTATAAATTTGATCTGATCGGGCTTGATAATATCGTCCAATTTCCGCCCTACTTCTGGACGAGCTATACCATCAATGACAAATAAGGGTTCAGTAGAATGATTCCCAGTTGTTTCATACATTTTTATTTTTGAGAATGGACTTGAATCTTGCGCCTGATAGCCTGTTACCACAATTTCATTTTCTGTCTTCAATATTTGGCCCAGTGTTTTCTCCCCACCGACTATTCTAAAAGTAATGGGAAGATTTACAATGTAAGAATTTTCTTTTCCATCAACTGTCCAATTTGGGGCATTTTCGATTACTCTCAGTACTTCGTTATCCAATTCCTGGGAAACCCCCTTAGTAATGGCATATGAATTTATTTTCCCGTTTGCATCAAGATGAACTTTGGTAAATACTGTTCCGAATACCTCATTTTTCCTTGACTCAGCCGGATATTTTAAGTTTTTTGCCATGTGGCTGTTAAAAGCTTCTGAAGCTTTGGGATTTTCGCCTTGACTTTGCGGATTTTCATCAAATAAATTCCCTGAGACAACTTGGTCACTGGGAAGCTTGAATCTCACCGGTAGCCTCATCCTGACATTTACTTTTTGGCCTTTTTGTTCTCCGGGTATCCAATTTGGCATTTCGGAGATCAGTCTGAGTACTTCTTCATCACAACCGGCCCCAATTCCCCTGAGAATTTCAGGTTGATCGACCGTACCGTCTTTGTTTATAACAAAAACCACATAAACCGTACCTTCCACACCCATTTGTTTTGCAGTATTGGGATATTGGATGCTGGATTTGATCCATTCATTCCATGCCTGCATTCCCCCCTCAAATTCGGGGGCCTTTTCGACTACATCAAAAACCGTTTTTTCTGTGACCACAAAGTTGCTGTTCAAAGCAGGAGTGGTGGAGGGATTAAAGAATTGATGAGAATCCGTGGCCGAGATGGCACTTCCATAAAATGCAAAGGAAGCAGTCATGACCATATCAACAGGTTTTTCATTTGATTTGGCGGCGATCCATTTATTTACGGATTCTTTTTGGACCGCTTCTAACAATTGATCGTCTAAACCACCCCCATAACTTCTTTTAATTATCGGATTTTGAATTTCACCTTCTTTTGAAACCACAAATTCAATTTCAATTACTCCTCCAAGTCCCAGATCCTTTTCCATTTGGGGGACTTTAATCTGTTGGGTAATCGCCTTATTCCATTCCTCCATTCCCATCTTAGGTTCGGCGGGTGAATCGACCTGATACTTGAATCGTGAATTCGGATATGATTTGGTGATTTTTGAAGTAGATCTGAGATTATTGATCAGTCCCCGGACTTTTATATACTCTTCATCAGAATTGATTCCGGTGAATTCATATTGCAGTTCACCAATTTGAGCGGTCAAATTTTCATTTTCTCTTGGACTGATAAATTCATAATGAAGGGGATTTTTAATTTTTTTGACTTTAATGCCCACCTCAAGGGAGTCTTGTGACACGAGTAGCATCTTTTTGATCTCCTCTATATTTTCGGTAATACGAAGGGGAAGCAAGTGCTCACCTCGCTCTGTTTTCATAGACACCAATGCCAATAGCGTCATAGAAAGTGGGAGAACCATCACGGTTTTCAACCAATTTATTTTTTTCGGATTTTTCATCATCATAATTCTTTTTAAGGTTGTAGATCTAATAAAATAATTACCAATAGGAAGATCAATTCCCTTAAATGCCATTTTGACGATCAGTTTAGGATAGTTTTCTTTATTTGTTGTTTTTCTAATTACATTTTCATCTGCCAGGTATTCATGTACATCTACCAATTCAGCCCGCATGAGATGGATGACTGGATTAAACCAAAAAAGTATACTCAATATCTGGTAATATATGACATCCCAGGAATGTCCCTGTCTGATGTGCTCAATTTCGTGTTTGATGATCTGTTCTTTTTCATCATCCTTTAGTATATGGGTATCATCCCAAAACAATTTGTTGAAGTAAGAAAAAACAGGCGCAAGGCCAAATGTGGGGATTAAGAAGTAATTTTCTTTGAGATTGTATATGGTCTGATACCATCCTTTTTCCCAAATCATCCTCAATTGGATAAAATTCAAAAAGAGTTTAAAAGAAAGAAACAGTATAACTGAGAAATAGGCTAAAAAAATATAGTCCCTGATTTCCCATAAAAGGGGGAGCTTTGAACTCTGAACAATAACTTCAGGAAGTCCAAAGGTGGCGACAAAATTATCGGGCGCTTCCTTTTCTGAAAGCGCCCGATAAAATTCTGTTTGTTCCAATGATATACCTGGTTTATAAAAACTTACCGGAATGCTGATCAATGGAAAAAGCAAAGCCAAAACAGGAGTAATCAAAATATAAAATCTGTTGACTGTAAAAGCTTTTTCATTTCTTAGAAATACAAAATATACTCCGAAGAAGAATAGCAGACAAAAGGTGCTTTGCCAGATATAATCGATTAGAACAGCCATAGGCTATTTCTTAACATCGCCTTTAACTTCCTCCATAATTTTCTCGAGTTCCTTGATGTTCAGATTTTTGTCTTTGGCAAAAAAGGAAGCAAGTTTGGAGAAAGATCCACTGAAATAACCTGATAAGAGGTTTTTGATAGAGAAGCTTCGGTATTCATCTTTGGAGACAATCGGAAAATACTCATGTGATTTTCCATATGCCTTGTGGTTGACAAATCCTTTTCTCTCGAGGATACGGACGATAGTGGAAACCGTGTTGTAGGCCGGTTTTGGTTCTGACATTTTTTCCAGGATATCTTTGACAAAGCCTTTCTCGATATCCCACAGAATCTGCATGATTTGCTCTTCTGCGCGGGTTAGTTCTCTCATATTGTTTAAGTTTAAATACGATTACAACTTATCCATTTAGTTTTTAAAAAACAAATAAAGGAATAAATCTTTCTATTGGTAACTGTAAATTTAAGTAAAAATATTTGATTTAAAAAATAAAACTTAGTTTAAATTTAAAATTTAGGTGAAAAATATTTAAAAGTATTTTTACTTTGTAGCATAGTCCTTTAGCTGTATTCAAAATGAAAAAGCTTCCTTTTGGGAAGCTTTAATTCATATGAATTATTTATCTTAAGCGGTTTTAATCTTAATGATTCCTGAGGCATGC
>CAZLJT010000362.1:0-3354 GCA_964559905.1 uncultured Aquiflexum sp. | reverse complement strand
AATGTACCGGGAGGAAATTCAAGAGAGCTTTATTATGCCATGAGAAGATTGGGCAAAGATGTCACTTGGGTCAATTACCTTAACGGAGGCCACGGTGCAGGGGTGGCGAGTAATGAAAGTGATTTTTATGACCATTGGAATCGGGTTTTTGATTTCTATGAAAAACACTTTAACAAGGAAAAAGAAAGTGAAAAAGATAATGTTGATGAAAATTGATTGAAGTTCAATTTTCCTATCATGAACCAGAAAACTTATAAATCCAAGAACCCATGAATCTAGCAGCCATTGATATAGGTACCAATTCCATTCACATGATTATTGTGAAGGTGACTTCAAAACAAACATTTGAAGTTTTGGTACAGGAAAAGGAAATGGTAAAATTGGGTGTTGGGGTTTTTGCCAATAAAATGTTGAGCGAAAATGCTTTCAATAAGGGAATTGAAACCATATCCAGGTACGTGCAACTGGCTGATGAATACGGAGTGGAGCACATCATCACTGCAGCTACCTCAGCTACCCGGGAAGCAAAAAACGGGCGGGAATTCCTGGACCGTTTGATTCAGGATATTGGATTGTCCCCACAATTGATATCAGGGAAAGAAGAATCGAGATTGATCTTTTTAGCTGTAAAAAGAGCTATTGACCTTCAAGACACCAATGCATTGGTCATCGATATCGGTGGAGGCAGTACGGAAGCTGTAATAGGGAATAAGGACGCAGTCCTTTTTAAAAGCAGTATGAAACTAGGTGTCCTGAGGTTATTGGATAAAGTAGGTGATCAGGGTATTTTGAGTAAAGAAAAGCAGGAAGACTTGAAGAATCATGTCAAAGAGATAGCAGAAAAAGTTATTTCAGAAGCAAAAGCAATAGGGTTTTCAAGAGTTATCGGGACATCGGGTTCCATCAGGACATTAGGAGAGGCGGCCTTATTGATGAATAAAAAAGGAAGTCTGAGTTCAATCAATGCAGAGACTGTCAGGGTAAAAGACATTGAGAAAATAACAACAAAATTATTAAGCCTACCCCCTGAAAAAAGGTCAGAAATACCGGGGGTCAGTGAAAATAGAATAGATGCTATTCATTTGGGTGGATTGCTGTTGGTTGAACTGTTGAAATTGGCTGAGGTGAAAGAATTGACCTTGTCAGACGCATCGCTTAGAGAGGGCTTGATTGTTGATTATGTGGAAAGAAACGGTCAGAAACTAGGAGATTTGGTATTGGGAAGTAGTATTCGGGAAAAAAGCTGTATGCTGAAGTCCATGAAATATGAGACGGATATATTGGAAAACAAACATGTTGCCCAATTAGCCCTACAGCTTTTTGACCAATTAAAAGAATACCATGATATGGATTCGGATGCAAGGGAACTGCTTTACTATGCTAGTCTTATTTATGATATCGGGACTTATGTCAATTTTCAGAATTACCACAAACACTCCCGATACCTTATTCTCAAGGGTAGAATAAGAGGATTCAACAATAATGAATTGTTGATTTTGGGCAATTTGGCCCGATACCACAGAAAAAAGGGGCCCAAAAAGAAAAAAATAAAAAAGTTTGGAAAAAAAGATCAGGTATTGATATTGGGTCTTTCGGGCATTCTTAGGATAGCAGTCGGACTGGACAAGACCAAAAACCAATGGGTGGAAAATGTTTACTGTATTTTTGAGGATGATAAATTGACCATAAAGATTTTTGGGGATGCAGGCATGGATCTCGAAATCTGGGAAGCCCAGCGGTTTTCTGATACCCTTTCCAAATTTTTGGGGAAGGAGATAGAGGTGGTAAAAGGGTGAGGTAGGAATGAAGCTCCCTTTATTTGCCTCCCGCTATAGCGGGAGTACCTAAAAGTAAAAATAACTATTTTGGTCTTAGAAAAATCATTTGTTTTTATTTTCCAGAATCCAAATACTATTTTGCTTTATGTTTAAATTGATACATCAGACGATTAATCAAATCACCAGTCTTAATCACAAAGAAAGAAGGATTTTTGAAGAAGCTTTTACTTTTAGGCAAGTACCAAAGAAATTCAGGTTAATCGAGGAAGGAAATATAGCTAAGGAGTTGTACTTTGTTAATAAGGGATTATTACGGTTGTTTTATACCAAAGATGGGGAGGAGATTACCGCTTATATTTTTCAGGAGGGGCTATTTGGAAGTGCCTATGACTCATTTCTTCGACAAAGTCCCTCCATACAAGCAATGGAGGCATTGGAAGACTGCGAATTGCTTGTGATCGATAAAGAACGGTTGGATGAACTTTACCGGAAATTGCCAATTATGAATACCATCACCCGTAAAATTGCCGAACAGCGTTTTATCAATGCACAGAGGATTCTGTCCTCCTTCATTCTCGATAGTCCTGAGGAAAGGTACAGGAAGTTTGAAGGAGAGCATAGAGATCTTATTCAGCGGGTGCCTCAGCATTATATTGCTTCTTTTTTGGGGATTACTCCCGTGAGCTTAAGCAGAATCAGGAAAAGATTGATGGAGAAAGCGAAAGAGGAATGACTATACCATAGATTTTTTCTGAATGACAGAAACAGGGAGTTGGAAGGATGTTATTTTCCCACCTTTTATTTTTTATTCAGATCAATCAGACGAGAATTTTTCAAATATTTCAAAGACAAAACAGACTTCTTAACAAAAGATAATGAATCGAAGCGTCCTGATTACATACTTTTACTGAAACATCTAATATTTCAATCATGAAAATCAGAACTGAAATTATCATTAATGCCTCCAAAGAAAAAGTATGGGATATCTTGACAGATTTTGGCAATTATAGCAGTTGGAATCCATTTATCATCAAAAGTAAAGGAAAAGCTGTTGTCGGAACACAATTGACCAATACCATGAAAAACGGTGATAAGGATATGACCTTTAAGCCCACGATACTAAAAGTTGAAAGCTATCGGTATTTTGACTGGCTTGGGAATTTATGGTTTAAAGGGTTGTTTGACGGACATCATTATTTTGAAATTGAAGAAATCAACCCAAACCAGGTCAAATTGAATCATGGTGAGAATTTCTCTGGAATTTTGAGTAATATGATTTTGAAAAAGATTGGGGAACAAACAAGGGAGAACTTTATCAAAATGAATATGGCATTGAAGGAGAAGGCGGAGGGTTGAATTTTGGCGTTACAAAAGCCGGACTCAGGGTCTCGAAGCCACAGGCTTCGGACAACGGGGCATTAATCATGCGCTCCTTATCCCTCAACATTCCTCATCCTACCCGCTTTGCAATCGGAGCGGCAATACAGCTTTCGGGAATGTCAAAAGCATCGGTAAGGGCAAGAGCATTTTTCCTTGCTTCCCAGCAGAGTTGATTGACTTCTTTGCGTATGGCTTT
>CAZLJT010000361.1:0-3356 GCA_964559905.1 uncultured Aquiflexum sp. | reverse complement strand
TGTCACAAAAAGATTCAGGCCTGAACTTTATGGGTGATGTCAAGTCTCTTCAAATTATGCATGTAGGGAACGAAAACATACTGTTTGTTGGAGTGAATAATATTGGATTGGAGGCTTATGTATTGAATAGGCCAAAGTAGGATTTGAATTATTTCCTTTTGGATTCAGCAGATTGAATAATCCTAAGGAGAAATATTCAAAATTAAAAATTGATCAAATCAACAGAAAAATCAATGAAGTCCGGATACAAATTTAAAGTATTCTTTTTGGTAGCATTTTTATTGGCTTTTATTGGAAAAGCTCAGCATAAATCCAGTGATTTTTCGGATTTGGTTCCTTTTGTTACCACACCTGTTGAAGTAGTGAAGGCTATGCTGGAAATGGCCGAAATCCATCCGAATGATATTCTATATGATCTGGGTTCGGGAGATGGCAGAATTTCCATTTATGCTGCACAGAAATATGGGATCAGGTCAAAAGGTGTGGAAATTGATGCAGATCTTGTTCGTTTGGCAAACAACCATGCAAAAGAAGCAGGGGTGACGGATTTGGTCAGCTTTATTGAAGGAGATTTGTTTGAGCTTGATTTCAGTCAGGCCACGATTTTGACTTTATACCTTTTTCCTGATATTAATCTGAAACTTAGGCCTAGGATTCTTGAAATGAAACCTGGAACTCAAATCATATCTCACCGTTTTGATATGGGAGATTGGGAACCTGATCAAGTCCAAAAAATCACACTTCCGGACGGTAAAGAACATCTTATTTATTTGTGGGTTTTGAAAGATTGAAGCGAATCCGTTTTTCAATTGTTACAATAACAAACAAAGCCATAGAAACCCCGATGATTCTCCACCATGAGTCCATTAGCAATGGACTGGAATGGAAAAGTGAGTTCATTACAGACGTATAGATATAAATCAATTGTAAAAAAGTCATGGCCCCAATGCCGATAAAAATCCACTTGTTTGTAAAAAAACCAATTTCGCTTAATGGCCTTACCACGGAGCGGCAATTAAACAGATAAGCCGATTCCATTAAGATAAATACGCTTGTTGCCACTGTCTGACCATAGGAAATCGATCGGTTATTAAAATCCACTTCATAGGTATACAAACCAAAAGCTGCAATCATCATCAATGTGCCAACCAAAAGTGTTCTCATTATTAAATCCGTTGTCAGGATCGGTTGTTTGGCAGGTCTTGGTGGTCTGTCCATAATCCCGGGCTCTTTGGGTTCAAAAGCTAACATCAATCCCAACAAAATAGCAGTAGTCATATTGATCCAAAGCAATTGTACCGGTAAAATGGGAAGTTGGGATCCGATAACCACTGCAGCAAGTATCACTAGCCCTTCACCAAGGTTTGTGGGAAGGGTCCAAACGATAAATTTTGTCAGGTTATCAAATACCCCACGCCCTTCTTCGACGGCACCTTCTATAGAGGAAAAATTATCATCGGTCAAAACCATATCCGAAGCGTCTTTGGCAACATCTGTACCGGTTATCCCCATGGCAACACCAATATTGGCCTGTTTGAGAGCAGGTCCATCATTGACGCCATCTCCGGTCATCGCCACTATTTTACCTCTTTCCTGAAGGGCTTTTACCAGCCGGAGTTTTTGATCCGGTGATACCCTTGCAAAAACCGCGATGGATTCAGCTGCATCACCAAAATCGCCATTATCGAGCAATTGTAATTCCTTTCCATTTAGAGCTTTAAGTTTGCCATTTTCTCTTAGACCTTGTAACCCAATCTGTTCAGCAATGGAAGCTGCTGTGATGGCATGGTCTCCTGTAATCATTTTTACATCAATACCGGCTTTTTGACAGAGAGCCACTGCTTCAATGGCTTCTTTTCTTGGGGGGTCTATCATTCCCTGTATCCCCAGAAATATCATTTCCGAACCGGTATCTTCATGATTTAACCTTTCCAGTTCCGTTGCTGGATTTTTCATAGCAAAGCCCAGCACACGAAGTCCCTGAGAAGCCAATTCTTCAACTTCCGAAAGTATTTGAGTTTTGTTTAATGCAATCAGGTCACCATTTTCATCGTACATCCAGGAACATCTTTCCAAAATCGCTTCAGTTGCCCCTTTCATAAAAATAATTTGTTGAACTCCTCCATGGAGTGTTGCCATATATTGGTGTTCGGATTCAAAAGGTATGCTGCTGATCCTCGGCATATCACATTCAAGTTCTTCTGATTTGAAACCAGCTTTATATCCGGAAACCAATAACGCACCTTCGGTTGGTTCACCTTCTATTATCCAAGCATCGTTTTTTTCTCTTAATCCACTGTCATTGCACAGTATGCCTGCCTGTAAGCAGAGTGAAAGGGATTTGAAAAGATTGAGATCAGCAGGCATGCCATTCAATTTGATAGTTCCTTGCGGATTGTACCCAAGTCCGGTGACATTAAAAAAGTATCCCCCCGCAAATATCTTTTGGACTGTCATCTGATTTTCAGTCAGCGTTCCGGTTTTGTCTGAACAGATTACATTGGTGCTTCCCAGAGTTTCGACAGCAACCAGTTTCCTGATTATGGCTTTTCTTTTGGCCATTTTTGAAACACCCAATGCCAGCATAATTGTCACAGCTACAGGTAAACCCTCAGGGATGGCGCCAACCGCAAGCGCCACTGCAACCATAAAAATTTCCCCAAAAGATTCACCACGAATCAATCCGATGACAATCAATATGGATGAAAGTCCAATAATCACTTTGAGCAGTAAATGACTGAATTTTTTTATTTTTTCTGTCAATGGGGTTTCCAAATCCTGGGCACCCGCTATGGATTGCTGAATTTTACCGACTTCAGTATAATCTCCTGTCTCAACTACTATTCCCCGGCCCTGACCATAAGTCACATTGGTTGAAGAGAAACCCATACAGAATCTATCCCCAAGTACATTTTCAGCTTGGACAGGATCAATATGTTTTTGTACAGGTACAGATTCCCCTGTCAATGCAGATTCGTCAACCTGCATGTCCCGAAGTTCAAAAAGCCTGATATCGGCGGGAAATTTATCCCCTGAGCGCAATAAGACCACGTCACCAGGTACAAGTTCCATCGAATCAATCACCTGTTTTTTACCATTTCTGATGACAGCAGCTTTTTGGGCAAGGCTTCCTTCAAGGGCATCTATTGCTTTCAAAGCTTTTGTCTCTTGCATGTATCCGATGATGGCATTGATCAAAACCACCCCAAAGATGACCGCCGAATCTACAAACTCATCCAGGAAAAATGTGACAACTGTTGCAGCCAATAGAATATAAATCAAAGGTTGATGAAACTGTAAAAGAAATCTTGCAAAAGCACTTTGCCTTTTTTTCTTGGTCAAAACATTTTTCCCGT
>CAZLJT010000360.1:0-3363 GCA_964559905.1 uncultured Aquiflexum sp. | reverse complement strand
CGACCCGGCACGGCGCGGCGGCCGCCCGTGTGTGCGGGCCCTTCGGATCAGCGTCGGCGACGTGCTCGAGTGGCTGGCGGCCGGCATGACCCATTCCGAGATCCTGGCCGACTACCCCGAACTGACCGAGGCCGACATCCGGGCCTGCCTAGCGTACGCGGCCGAACGCGAGTCGCGCGAGGTGCGCATCGGCGCCGCGGCGTGAGGCTGCTGCTCGACGAGAACCTCTCGCGCAGCCTCGTGCCGGCCCTGCAGACGCGCTTCCCCGGATCGAGTCAGGTGGCTCTGCTAGGGCTCGAACGCTCGACCGACCAGGCGCTGTGCAACCACGCCGCCGCGCTGGTGTCGTCATGGGTTCGAGGAACGGCGACTTCCAGCGCCTGGCCGCGGGGCACGGCGAGCGGCCGTGCCCGAATCACCTGGCACTGGGCAAGGCGTCGAGCGAGCGAACACTTGCGTCCCTGCTGGCAGCCCCCGACGGCATCGAGGCCGACTTCACGGACGACGAGGTCGGCGTCGTGACCGTCGGGCGGATGAGCGCCGCCCAATGCACACTTACGCCCCAGCGGGCGCAAGGATCCACAGAGGACACCCCAGGTCGTCAGACTTCAGATTTGAGACTTGTCCCCGCCGCCGTCGACCCCGCCGCCCGGTCTAGGGGCACAACGCCCAAGGCAGTTGCGGTCAGGTTAAACCATGCCAGGGACGAAGCGGTACCGTACGGCGCTTGCATATTCCCGGTATTCGCCGTCGACACTCTTGAGGTGATCCTCTTCGGTCAGCGCGCGCAAGAGGTAGATCCCAGTCCAACCAGCTACAGCACCCAAGCCCATTAGACCATTGATGAAGGACTCTGAAAACGACGCCAGAACCAGAGGAATGGAACCCACCCACCACGCGACATTCTTAGCCGCATAAGCCGGGTGACGGACATAGCGATACGGACCTTTTCTTATAATGCCACGATGCGTGAGGTTGCTAGCCTTAAATCCAAGAGCAACGGATGCCCAGACATAGATAGCAATTAATACCAATATCAAGATATTTAACAGGAAATGCGTCGCCGAATTCTCAAACTGCGGGAACGTAGTGAACTGAGACCCCAGGACCGTAACGGTCAGGAGATTGATCGGTGGATAGCAAATCAAGGCTGCCGCCCAACCCAGCAGGGTTGGATCGACAGAACGGATCTCATTGTCCAATCTTCGATCCTCAACCAGATAACCAACGGTGAAGACCAAGACGTCAATGAAGAAGAGCAATTGGAGCGCGATCCAGAACCCATAGCGATCGAACACCTCTCGCGCGCTCAACAGCGAGAAGTCATCGCGAAATGCCGTCCTCGCGCCCGAGAGGGCATCGGTCAGGAAGGACAGCAACGACAGCAGCATGAGCGGGCCAAAGAACCCTTTGAGCACGACCACGAGCACCGCCACGCGTTCCGGCCGCTGCAGACCCTGCCGCCAAGTCACAACGGGTCGCCTAAAGAAGCCGAAGGCGCAGCGTATCGCAAGCAAGGCTTTCGAATCACGCCCATCGCCGAGCCAGAAATAGTACAAGACGACCAGCGATGCGTAGAGGAAGGCGAAGACGATCAGAAACGTCGCCCCAGAGAATTGAAGCCCGAAAAACTCGTAAGTACGCCGCGTCTGCTCATCATAGAAGGGGAGCGCGAGATGGATCGCGCAGGCCAGAGCCACCAGCACACAGGATGCCAGCGAGTTTCTGGTGGCGATCGCAATGGCGGGACGCAGCGAGCCTGCCAGACCTTCCAACATGCGTGCTTCTAGTGCTTCTAGTGGCGATCAACAGCGGAAAAGAAAAAAGCCCCGCGACCGCGGGGCTCGATGCGCGCAAGCAGACTTCAGGCCTGCTGACGGCGCCGAAGCATGAAACCGCCAGCCAACAGCGCCAAACCGAGGCCGACCAGTGACGACGTGCTCCCGACCGGCACCACGCCCGTCGACGGCGTACCACCCGTGCTCGGCGTACCGCCAGAAGTGATGGTGTAGGTAAACGAATAGGGGTTGGTCAGATAGCGAACGGCGAACGGATCGATCGTGACGCTGTTGCCCCAAATCCCCGCGAGCGTCAGCATGAAGGTATCCGTCTGGTTAAAGTACAAGCCCACACCGGCAGCACCACCACTCTGGCACAGGCCGCCGCTGTAGGCACACACCTCGATCGTCTGAAGACCAGGGAACTGATTGCCCGCGGACGTCAGCGCCGCGTTGATGAACGTCTCGCCCTCATCGATCGACACGCCAGTCGCGTTCGGATCGATGCTGAACCCGAACGCAGTCAGCCTCGCCTCCGGGGCCAACGACGTATTCGTCAACGAGAAGGCGAGTACCAGGTTCTCAGAGGCGTCGAGGCTCGCTTTCACTGACCCGTAGCCCGTCAGGATGTAGCCGTCGAAGCCGGTGTCGATGTTCCAACTGAACGCTGTCGCAGTGGCTTCGCCGATCGTGACCACGGCCGAAGACACAGGAATCGCGGTCATCCCCGCAGCAACCATCGCAGCCACTGCCATTTTCTTCAACGCTTGCATGACTTCTCCTGTTGGACGCCCAGACTGGCGATTTGAAGATGTAATAGCAAGCGCCGTGCCAGCTCCGGTCAAGAAAAAAAATGGAAGACAGAACAGACACTTGCGATGTACCGAGTGCCCCATCACCCCGCACGGACTCGCATGCGAGCCGAGAGTGTCAAGAGTTCCGACACTTTCGTCACCGCAGCCAACATGGCGGCTTCGGCGTTGGGAGACTTGGCAGGCAGCAGACACCGGTCAAAGCGGCGAGGGCTGCCTGAGACCCGGGCTTTGGCAGGCTGTGGCGACAGCGCGACGGATCCGAGGCTGACCGCTTGAGCGCCAGCGACGTCCGGGTCAGGTTCCCCGCCGCATGCCGGTAGTTCGCCGACCGATCTCGTAGCCGCGCCTGCCAAACACCTGAAGCGTCGGGCTCTGCACGGTGCCTCCGTCAACAACTGGACGTGGTTGCAGCCATTCCGTCACCGGGAACCCTGTCTGGCACTAGACGGTGCGATGCCTGGCCAACGCGTGGGCAGCGGTTTCCTTGGCAGATGCTTGCGGGCAATCACGCTGCGCACGGGCGGCAGCTGGACCTCCTGACGCCCGTGGTGCGCACCGACCGAAGGGAGCCATCTGCCGCAGCGTCGACGGCGACCGCGCCGCCGACGCTGTGTACATCCGTCACCGGCTCGTTCCTGGGGCGAGCGCGCGGCTGCGCATGCGCGCTGCCTCGCGACGCCAGCCCATGCCAGGCTCAGCGCGTGACGCTGATCAGGTGCCGCGACTTGTTGCCCGCCGCGTCGGTCGCCAGGGCCTCGATGGTGTGCGTC
>CAZLJT010000359.1:0-3386 GCA_964559905.1 uncultured Aquiflexum sp. | reverse complement strand
GAGAAGATTGGTATCAGTGACGCAAGATTGAGGATGGTGGAACCCTTGTCATACTTGGAATTTAATTATTTGGTGAAAAATGCACTTGGTGTCATCACAGACTCCGGTGGAATTACTGAGGAGGCATCCGTGATGAATGTTCCCTGTATCACCATGAGAAATAATACAGAACGTCCAGAAACAGTTACTCTTGGCACAAACGAATTAATCGGAACAGATCCTAACAATCTTAAAGCGCCACTGGAAAAACTCCTTAAGGGTGAATGGAAATCCTACAAGGGAATACCACTTTGGGATGGAAAAGCAGCGGAAAGAATCGTAGATAAAATTATTGAAATTTATAGTTGAACTTATGAAAGGAATCATCCTTGCCGGCGGCTCCGGAACTAGACTTTATCCCATTACAAAAGGCACCTCAAAGCAGCTTTTGGCGATTTATGATAAGCCGATGATTTATTACCCACTATCGGTCTTGATGTTGGCAGGGATTCGGGAGATTTTGATAATCAGTACTCCACATGATCTTCCAAATTTTCAAAAGCTATTTGGAGATGGGTCTGATTTGGGATTACAGATTTCCTATGCAGAACAACCAAGTCCGGATGGGCTTGCCCAAGCTTTTATTATTGGAGAAAAATTTATTGGAAGTGATTCGGTCTGTCTTGTTTTGGGAGATAATATTTTCCATGGACACGGATTCACTAAACTTTTAAAAAAATCAGTAGAAACAGTTGACCATGAGGGCAATGCCAGTGTCTTTGGATATTATGTACAAGATCCACAAAGATATGGTGTGGTGGAATTCGATGATTCAGGAATAGTCAAAAGTATAGAAGAAAAGCCAAATGAACCCAAAAGCAACTACGCTGTTGTTGGCCTCTATTTTTATCCTAATTCAGTTGTGAAAATTGCAAAAAAAATCAAACCCAGCAAAAGAGGCGAACTTGAAATCACCACGGTCAATCAAGAATACCTTAATCTTGGAAAATTGAAGGTAGAATTGATGGGGAGGGGATATGCATGGTTGGATACAGGGACACATGAGTCCATGTTGGAGGCTTCCAATTTTATTCATACAATAGAAAAGCGGCAAGGTTTGAAAGTGGCATGTTTAGAGGAAATAGCATATGATATGGGATATATTAGCTCTAGTAAATTGTTGGAATTGGCCAATCAATTGAGGAAAAATGAATATGGGGATTACCTACTAAAAAAACTTAAATAAAATCTCAGTTTAAAAGTTATTTTTTACCCATAAGCATTGTAGAAATCATTTTTTCTTTTGACTTGAATGATTTTACAATAGACAAAATGTATTTTAAATACGAATTACAAGATATTTATAAATTATTTTAAGAAATTTTGAATTAAGTTAGCCATATAGCTAACTTTGCCAACAAATTAATTTTTATGATTATTTTTCTTGCAGTCAGCACCGCTTTCCTCATAGGTTTTCTTATAACACCTATTATTATTCTAATTCTCAAAAAAATGGAATTGATGGATAGACCGGGAGGTAGAAAAATCCATAGTGGATTCATCCCTTCTATGGGTGGGATATCCTTTGTTGCTGCAACATTCGTCGCAGTTCTTTCCTGGCTTGATGGTCAGTTTATAACCGAAATAAGATTTCTTTTGGCCGCATTTGGTTTGATGTTCTTTGTTGGGCTTAGAGATGACATGGTCAATATGAGTGCTTTTCAAAAACTCGCAGGCCAATTTATTGCAGCATACTTGGTGGTAGTGATGGCAGATATTAGGTTTACCAGTCTTTACGGATTCATGGGGATTTATGATCTGCCGATGTGGATAAGTTATTTCTTATCTTTTTTCACAATTCTGGTTTTAACCAATTCCTTTAATCTTATTGATGGAATAGACGGTTTGGCTGGTTCTATCAGTCTTATTACATTCTTATTTTTAGGTTGGTGGTTTTATGATGTTGGACTGACCAGTTATGCAACATTTTCTTTGATTCTGGTAGGCGCAGTTTTGTCATTTCTGGTATATAACTGGCATCCTGCAAAAATATTTATGGGAGACACCGGATCTCTGAGCTTAGGTTTTGCACTCGCTGTTCTCACGGTTCTTTTTATTGATAAGAATGGTACTATGGCTTCTTTTGAGGGTTGGAAATTTAATGCACCCATCGCCTCAGGTATAGCTTTGTTGATAATTCCAATTTATGATACATCCAGAATTTTCATAAAGAGGACTTTAAACGGGAAGTCACCCATGGAACCTGATAAAAGCCATGTACATCACTTTCTCTTAAGAATGGGATTAAGGCATGATCAAGTTACACTTACATTGACCTTCGTAAAATGCTGTTTTATAGGTCTGATTTTTCTTGGTTCCAATTTGAACGATTATGTATTACTTCCATTAGTCATTTTGACAGCTGTTACATTGGGAGCGAAATTGGATAGTATTACGCTAAAAAGAGTGAAAAAAAGAAATAAAAATTCACCACCGATACTTTCTAAAAGATCAAAAAAGAAATCAACTCATAAGGCTGAAATCCAGCAAGGTGTAATAGATAAAGCTAAATTAAGCGATAATTGATTTTGTCTTGTTTTAAAATATTAACAGAGCTCTGGATTTTTCTGGAGCTTTTTTTGTAAAAAGTGCATGAGGTCTGATTTGAGCATTTTTTAAAATTAAACTTTACTCTAGATTTGTCTCCAAGTAATCCAAATATGAACGAGTTAAAACCCATCCCTCTTTCGACGCCCGTTTTTGAAGAGCTTGAAAAAAAATACCTACTTGAAGCATTGCACCAAAAACAAATAGCGACAAGCGGTGAGAATATTGAAAAATTTGAATCTATCATTAAAGATAGATTTTCAGGTTTTGAAACCGCTGTATTAAATTCAGGTACCTCTGCAATTCATTTGGCATTAAAGCTTTTGGGAGTAGAAATTGGTGATGAAGTGATGTGTCAGTCTCTTACTTTCTGCGCCACCGCCAATCCAATTATTTATTTGGGAGCTACCCCTGTTTTTGTGGATAGTGAGTCAGAAACCTGGAATATCTGTCCTGAAATTTTGGAAAGAGGAATCCTAGATAGAATTGCCAAAGGTAAAAAACCCAAAGCCATTATATCGGTAGATCTTTTTGGGATGCCTGCAAAGTATAATGAAATTCTGGCGATTTCTGAAAAATATCAAATACCCGTTATTGAAGATTCTGCTGAAGCCATGGGATCAACTTATCATGGCCGACCTTGTGGAACTTGGGGAGCTTTTGGAATTTTTTCATTCAATGGGAATAAGATTATTACAACTGGGGGTGGAGGGGCATTGCTAAGTTCTAATCATACTTTGATTGATAAGGCCAGGTATTTGGCAGTTCAGGCCAGGGAAAATTATAAATATTATGTTCAT
>CAZLJT010000358.1:1083-3387 GCA_964559905.1 uncultured Aquiflexum sp. | reverse complement strand
GGGTTTATTCGAAATTACGGATTTTAGTGGAAAAACATAAATCAAAACCGGAAAGCCTAAGATCCCAAGATGAATTTATTTCGGGAAAAAAAATTCAGGTGAAAAAGTATTTAAACTAGGTTATGGCCAATTATTGATAGGCACTGTAAAATCAGCATCTGCCCATCTGACGTTCAATTCATTTTTTGCCTTCGTAGCGATCTCCAATGGTTCAAAGCCTGTTATTACGTCTTTTACTACAAACCTTTGGGTTAGACTTGTTGATCCTTCCCATTCTAATCCGTTTTCGTTTGCCCATTCCAATATTTGAGGAATATCTTCCTCCTTGTTGGGATGGATGGAAATTCCATTGACCAAAGTCCAAGGAGAAGAGCCTTGTATTTCAGATCCTTGTGGACGGAGTATTGGCGTGGCGGCAGCTATGGACTCATCCTGATTTAGGATCATCAACGATTCATAAAGTGCCTCGCAGCTTTGGGATTTTAACCAAAAAGGAACCCTATTGCTAAAATTTCCTACTGGGGACAATTCTTCATCCAAGAATTCATAAGTAGCAAACAGCGATTGGATTTGGGTTTCTATATTTTCATAGTCCTTAAACTCCACCATCACCACACCTGTCACCGGGGTAAATGAAATATTTTCATAAAGAAAACTTTCCTGACAGGATTCATCCGGAAGCTCGCTGTCATTTGCACAGGAAGAAATTATTATCAATGTCAAAATGAATAAGCTCCTTATCATACCTAACAAAACATCAAAGTTTTGATGGATCACCCAATTTCCCCATAAACAAAATCGCCCCACTGTGTTTTTCCTGAATAAAGAAAATGAAGGGTTTGTCCAAAACAAGGGTCCTTGGGCCGGATGGCATTGAAGTAAGTTCAACCACTTCTACAATTGTAGCAGCGGCGGCTTCTGATCCTTTTTCATCCACTTCAATAAAAGCATCGTGGATCACACGGGAGATTTTCAGATCCCCTGTAAGATTTGAAAACAATTTGGTGAAGTTCTCGGCATGGAATGAAAAAGGTCTGACCAATCCCATGTCCATAAGGTCATCCTTCATATTTGCCATTTTGTACTTCATCTTGAATTTTGGCATCTTGAGAATGAAGTTTCTTTCTTGTGCATTCTGTCGCCACATTTCCAAGTTACCCAGATTCAAATATTGACTTAGCTGATCCAGATCTCCTTGTTCGTCGTAAAGAATCCCCATGGAAAATTGGCCGGTAGAATAAGGGATTTCAAAGTAATGGTAGGCATCCCCATAATAACTTTTGAATGCGGAAGGTTTATCCAGGTCCATCATGTCTACCTGAACGGCATTCCCGGGACTGGGATAAAAGTTTTCCTTTTTTGTTTTGGAAGCAACAAATTGATACTTCCAATCAGCTTTGTAATAAATGGCATTGACAAGGTACATGACTGCATCGGAGGGGATTTCGTCCAACATGTCTTTGATCAGGTTGTTGGTTTTCTGGGCTATCCAGTTGTTGATGATATTGACTGAATTGGGATTACGCATATCAAGTCCTGCGATTTCAGCATTGTAGTAATCCCTTGCCGTATTTTTGAAAGGTACCTGCACCTGATACTCCTGCTTGTACCAAATGGCATTGGCAATGGCCAATTTCACTTTCGGGTCCACTTGAAGCAAAAATTCAGTCAGTTCTTTGGAACCACGATTGGCATCATCCAAACTCATCCCCTCATACCTGAGAAGATCAACAAATTCTTGGAGAACTTCCCCTTCATTCCCATTCATGGTCATGGAGAGGGCCTGATGAATGCTGTAGGGACTATAGAACTGATTTGGTTCATCAGGGTCGTTCACTTGTGCGAAAAGATCAAGGGCAAATTTTGTACTCGAATTGGCCAATTCTTTTTCGTAAGTAGCCAATGTTCTTAAATTAGCTTCGGCAGGTTTTAATTCGTCGGAAGGTACACAGGCAAAGAATAGTACACCAAATGAAAAGAGGGGCAGGATAATTTTTTTCATAGATCGAGCATTTATTAAACATTACGAAGTAAGCTTGCGAAACGCGACAAAGAGACCTGAAATTCATTAAAAAAAAATCTGCTAGGCCAGCTTAATCAATATTTGGAGCTATTCAATGCCCTTTCCACATCCTGAATAATATCCTCATAATGTTCCAAACCAACCGAAAGCCTTACCAATCCATCAGAAATACCGACTTTTTCCCTTTCTTCCTCACTTAATTTACTGTGCGTGGTCGAAGCAGGATGGGTAATGATGCTTCTGCTATCTCCAAGGTTTGCGGTAACAGAAATCATCTGTAA
>CAZLJT010000358.1:0-1073 GCA_964559905.1 uncultured Aquiflexum sp. | reverse complement strand
TTTTGCCCTTTGGATTCCTCCATTTAGAGTCAAAGTAATAATTCCGCCGCCCTGCGACATTTGTTTTTTGGCCAGTCCATATTGAGGATGGGAGAGTAAGAAGGGGTATTTCACAAAATCAATTTCCTTATTTCCTTCGAAGTATTCAGCAACTTTCAGGGCATTTAAACAATGCCTGTCCATTCTTACAGCTAAAGTTTCCATGCTTTTTGCCAGAATCCATGCATTGAAGGGGGAGATGGAAGGGCCGGTATGTCTGGTGAAAAACTGTACTTCTTTGATCAGATCCCTTTTCCCCAAAATCAATCCGCCCAAAACCCGGCCTTGTCCATCGATATATTTGGTAGCAGAATGTGTCACAATATGCGCACCCCATTTGGCGGGCTGCTGCAAATATGGGGTTGCAAAACAATTGTCCACTACCAAAATCAGGTTATGAGCCGCTGCAAACTTTCCCGCCCATTCCAGGTCAATGATTTCCAGACCAGGATTGGAAGGGGTTTCAATAAAGAGCATTTTGGTAATTGGCTTGACCAGTTATGTCTCCATAGGTTGATGTAATTCCCCATTTTGGAAATACCCGTGTAAGCAGTTGATGGGTAGAACCAAATAATGAGCGGGAGGCAAGGATATGGTCTCCCTGTTGTAAAAGTGAAGCTATACTTCCAAACATGGCGGCCATTCCGGACGCAGTGGCTATTCCGTCCTCTGTTCCCTCCGCTACGCAAACCTTTTGGATCAAGTCAGATGAATTGGGATTTGCATACCTAGAGTAAATATTTCCCTCGATCTCCTCAGCAAACATCTGTCTCGCCTCTTCAGCGGAATCAAAAGTAAAGCTAGAACTTAAATACAATGGAGCAGAATGCTCCTTATGATTGGATTTGGAGCTCGTAATGCGGATGGCGTCAGTTTCAAAATGGGACATTTAAGTTTTGTTTAATGGTTAATTTCGTAGATTCCGAACGAATTTGCGTTTCGGGATGGTTGAAATAGGGTAGAAATAAAGTAGAAATATGGTTGAAATAAAATGGAAATAGATACTTGTAGATAACTCGTCCCGATTTTTTCGG
>CAZLJT010000357.1:0-3400 GCA_964559905.1 uncultured Aquiflexum sp. | reverse complement strand
CAGCATAGTATTGAAAGGGCTGTAATTATGACCGCCCACAGTATCCTCCAACCCGAAGACCTGTTTATGCAGAAACAGCTTGCTCCCGAAAAACAAGAGGAAATGGTCAGTCTTGACCACCTCAATATTGAGGATGTGGAAAAAATCCTGATCCGAAAAGCGATTCAAAAGCACAATGGGCATATTACAAGGGCAGCGGAAGAATTGGGTTTGACGCGCTCTTCCCTTTACAGAAGATTGGAAAGATATGGGCTTTAGATCATTTACTATCGGCATCATTATCAGAGTAATTCTGATTGTCATAGTGGCCTATGTTGGTGTTTTCTTTTTTATGAAAAACCAATCCATGCTTCAGGGCATCTTGTTTTCTGTCATCGTATTATTCCTGACGTTCAACCTGATTTCTTTTGGAAACACTACCAATAGAAAAATCACGCGGTTTTTGGAATCCATCCGCTATTCTGATTTTTCTTCCTCTTTCACCAAAGACAGCAAACTGGGCAGGTCTTTCAAGGAAATGAATATGTCTTTCAATGAAGTCATCGATGCATTCAAAAAGACGAGGGCTGAAAAAGAAGAACAGATGCTGTTTCTCCAGATTATGATACAGCATATCAATACGGGAATATTATCTTTTGACAATAACGGAAAAATAGGAGTCATCAACGGGGAAGCCAAGCAGTTGCTACAGATTCCCCAATTCAAAGATATCAATGATCTGGGCAAACTTTCCATAGAGCTACTCAGAAATGTGCTTCAGTTAAAACCCGGAGGTTCCTTTTCCATCAAAATCAACTCAGATCTCCATCTCAATGTGCAGTCTGCTTCCTTCAAGATGGAGGGGCATAGCTGGACACTCTTGTCTTTTCAGAATATCAAGTCAGAATTGCAGAAGAATGAGCTTCAGGCCTGGCAAAATCTGACCAGGGTACTGCGCCATGAAATCATGAATTCCATGACCCCCATCGCAAGTCTGGCCAATTCACTGGGAACGATTTTGGAAGAAGATATTCAGGAAAAAGAAGATGGGGTTCTGGAACTGGAAAAGGAAACCTATTTGGACCTGTCTGAAGGATTGGAAACAATTTCAAAGAGAAGTGTGGGTCTGGTGGATTTTGTGAATGCTTACAGGGACTATACCAATATACCTCAGCCCGATTTAAAACGCTTTTCTGTTCATGAACTTTTTGAAAATATCTGTGTCCTTTTAAAAGAAGAACTCCTCCTAAATGATATCAGGCTGATTCCAAAAATACAGCCCTCAGATCTGGAAATTATTGCCGATCAAAGTTTAATTCAAATGATTTTGATCAACCTGATAAAAAACGCAAAAGAAGCCATGGTCCATGCCAAAAACAGAACCATTTTGCTTTATGCCGGAACTGACAACCAATCTGTTCCATTTATCCAGGTCACTGACTATGGCGAGGGAATAGTACCTGAAGCAATCGAACGTATTTTTGTTCCATTCTTTACCACCAAAAAAACCGGCAGCGGCATAGGCTTGGCCATTTCCCGTCAGATCATGAACATGCACAAAGGAAGCCTTGATGTGGAATCAATAGTCGGAGAAAAAACGGTGTTTACCTTGAGGTTTGGTTAGGTAGGGATTTTAGATTTTAGATTAAGATAAATGTCCGGAAGAAACATGAAAACCAAAAATAATGTAAATTCCGGGTAGGTTATTTGCAATTACATTGTCACAATTTTGTTATACTTTGACGGTCAAACAAAAATAACCTACACTATGAAAACCACTGGATTAATATTATTGATTTTAGGAGGCATTGGCACCGTGGTTTTTGGGATTCAGGCCATGCAGGATTCAGATAGCTTTAGTTTTTTGGGTATGGATATCGCGGTCAGCACAGCCAATTGGACACCTGTGATTATTAGCGTCGTCCTTTTGGTTATCGGTTTGGTCATGACTTCCCGAGGTAAAAAATAGATTTTTAATCACTATTGGCCGACTTTAGTCGGATACTAGTGATTCTAAAATAAAAAAACAGGATGTTTTTACATCCTGTCTCTATCGCTTATTAATCGACTCTTTAAAGATCCTTCAATTCTAAGATCGCTTTTTCCAATACCTTGTCCACTCCGGATTGAATTTCAGGTATAGTGTTCTGAATCAATTCATCGGGCGGAATTCCTATTCCCTCGTAGCTTAACCCATTTGCATCCCTGAAATCACCAGTGCTGATGGCGTAAATCCACCCGTTTGGAAGTTCCCTTTTTGGATTATCAGAGAAGGCACCATATGTTGAATCCCCTAATACCTTCACATGATCCATGGTCTTCATGGCCAAGATAAAGGTCTCTCCTGCACTTCCTGTTTGCCTGTTGGTCAATACTTTCACAGGTTTGCTGTAATTCTTACCTCTATTTTGCGATGTCCTCCATTCTATTGGCTGCCCAAAATCATCATGTGCAGGACCATTTTTAAATTTTGTGGTCATATACAATTTGCTCTCCTTGGCAAAAAAACCCGCTACTTCCTGGGAGGATCTGTCATATCCTCCTTCAATTCCCCTGGTATCAAACCTTTGGTATCTTTCATATAAGGCAAAATGATCTGAAGTGCATCATTGTAAAAACCGGGATTCAATCCCAGATTTTCAAAATAAATGTATCCGATTTCCCCTTCAAATTTTCCGTAAATTATGTCCGGTTCCTGGCTGTTACCGATTAATAATTCTTCGAGTAATTTTGCTCGGACCAATTCTAGATCAAAACCCCCCTCAGGATAAACCGGGCCACTGTCAAATCTGCGAAAACCAGGATCCGGCTTAACCATCCAGACATGACCATCGTTAAGATCTGCCAACATTTCCGATACCACATCAAATAATTCATCAGAGGACAAATTATCATTTACCTTGAGCATGTATTCCTGATAAATCTGGTTCCAATCAATATTTTTAACCTCGAATAAGGCGTACATCCTATCAAACTCTTTCCATAAAACCTCGAAATTTTCAACAGGTGTGTTTTGGGGTTCCTCCCCTATCATCAAGTCATTGCATGAACTAATGACGGCCAAAAACATCATCATTACCCCCAAACGGATAATACTTAGGAAATTTTTATAACTAATCTTTTTCATTTCAGTTTCTTTAAAATTGAGGATGATTACCATTTCGAAAATTGAAACTTATAAACATAAGCCAATCCGATTTGATGGTCGCTCATTTGGATGGAGCGGGGTTTATCGTAGTTAAGCCATTGGTA
The DNA here is from genome assembly GCA_964559905.1 of uncultured Aquiflexum sp. Lineage (GTDB taxonomy): Bacteria > Bacteroidota > Bacteroidia > Cytophagales > Cyclobacteriaceae > Aquiflexum. The sequence goes on along the minus strand of CAZLJT010000357.1, from coordinate 169 downwards.
TCTATAAGTAACCCTGATAGAATTTCTTTTAGATAAAGCATATTGATAGGCAATTCCGATTTCAGGATGAAAGTAACTCCCTAGGAATTCCCATTCCGATCCCTCCAGAAAAGCCCGACTTTGGGATTTGTCAGGCTGGGAAACCACATTGCTGAAAGGCATTCTGGCA
>CAZLJT010000356.1:0-3400 GCA_964559905.1 uncultured Aquiflexum sp. | reverse complement strand
AAATCAAAGAAATCTTAAAAGACACTATTTCCTCTTCTTCCGCAAAAACGAGCAAATTCACCAAAAATCTTGATGGGTTTCTGCTGCACCCCTTATTGGGGTATCTGGTATTTATCGGAATCATGCTCTTGATTTTTCAGGTAATTTTTGCCTGGGCAGGAGTGCCAATGGACTGGATAGACCTAGGTTTTGCCGAACTTTCTGCTTGGATTTCTTCCTACTTACCTGAAGGAGTTTTGACTGATTTTATTGCTGAAGGATTGATTCCGGGAATCGGGGGTATCGTCATATTTATACCTCAGATAGCGCTGTTATTTGGATTTTTAGCCTTCTTGGAAGATACCGGATACTTGTCACGGGTTGTGTTTTTAATGGATCGTATCATGAGACCCTTCGGTTTGCATGGCAAAAGTGTGGTACCTTTGATTTCGGGTTTGGCCTGTGCGATACCCGCGGTAATGGCCACAAGGACGATCAGCAATACCAAAGAAAAATTGATTACCATCTTGGTCACCCCTTGGATGAGTTGTTCTGCCAGATTGCCTGTTTACATTATTATTATTGGATTGGTGATACCGGCAGAAACTTATTTCGGCTTCAACATGCAGGCTTTAGCGCTTTTGGGTATGTATCTGCTGGGAACAGTCGCCACACTCATTGGCGCATTTTTGCTGAACCTGGTATTTGAACAAAAAGAACGGAGCTTTCTCCTGACAGAGTTACCCATTTATAGGTTACCTAGATGGAAAGCCGTCCTGCTGACCATGTACACCAAATCCAAAGTCTTTGTATTTGAGGCAGGCAAGGTGATTTTATCCATTTCTATTATCTTATGGGTCTTGGCAAGTTATGGACCACCAGCTTCTATGAATACCTTAAATGAAGAAAAAACTACCTTATTGGAGGCGGCAAACTCAGAAGAGGATACCGCTGAAATTGAGGAGCTGTATGCTTCCAAAAAGCTGGAAGCCTCATTTATTGGGATTTTAGGCAAAACTATAGAACCTGCCATCAAACCCTTGGGCTATGATTGGAAAATCGGTATAGCCCTGATCACTTCTTTTGCAGCTAGGGAAGTATTTGTGGCCACAATTGCCACCATTTACAGTATTGGTGGAGACGTAGACAATGAACTGACCATCCGTGAAAAGTTGGCCCAGGAAACCCGACCGGACACTGGTGAAAAAGTATTCAATTTGGCAACAGGCATTTCCTTGATGGTATTTTATGCCTTTGCCATGCAGTGCATGAGTACCTTGGCGGTAGTCAAGCGGGAAACCAAAACCTGGAAGTGGCCCATCCTTCAGACCATTGTCATGACAGCAGTAGCTTATGTGGCAGCATTGATCACTTATCAAATCCTAATATAGTATGTGGCAGGAAATCATTGTGTTCAGTTTGTTTTTTTTGGTCATTGGAATGGGGATTTATAGGATGTTTTTTAAGAAAAAACCAAAAAGCAGTAATGGCTGTGGCTGTGAAGGTTGTGGTTAAGTTAAAAGATGTTTTGGTAAGTTAAGGTGGGAAACAATCTGATATTTAAATGGTCAAAGCAGAAAATTTCCAAAGGATTGAAGTAAAATCCAGTCAGGAGCTAAGGTTTTGGCTGGAAAAACACCATTCCCAAACCGACAGTGTTTGGCTGGTAACTCACAAAAAGAGTTCTCCCGACAAGTATGTTTCTACTTCAGAGGTCTTGGATGAACTGCTTTGTTTTGGCTGGATAAATGGGATCAGGAGAAAATTGGATGAGCACCGAACAATGCAATTAATTTCTCCACGAAAAACAGAACATTGGGCTAAGACTTATAAAGATCGGGCAGCCAAATTAATTAAAGAGGGTAGAATGATAGAGTCCGGCTACAAATCCATTGAGCTTTCCAAGCAAAATGGCTTATGGAATTTTATGGAAGATGTAGACAGACTGATTGTTCCCAAGGACCTTCGGGAAGCCCTTGATAAATATGAAGGAGCCGCTGATTTCTTTAATACCATCAATGACTCCAGCAAAAAGGTTTGTTTTACGCTATATCAAACTTGCTAAAACTGAGAAAATCAGAGTTTCAAGAATCGAACAAATTGCAGCACTGGCTTCAAAGGGGGAGAAATTAAAGGGAAGCTGATAAGGAAGGACATCAATTATTAGAATAAAGGACTTATTCAAAGTAAAGTATCGGCATTCGGTCGTCAAAACCAATAAGGTCCATAAGGCCCAAGAAATGTGTATTTGGTAATAGAATCTTAAGGACTTCTATATCAAAAATTTCTCAAATCGATTTTGGAATAGAATTATTTTCTTCATATTCAAAGATCAATAAAAGCAAAAATTTACATCATGAAAAAATCAGCTTTCTTTTTGTTTGGATTAATGCTTTGGGCTTCAATCGCCTCATTTGCGCATAATCCGGATTACTTTATAGGTACTTGGGATGTACTTATATCAGACACCCCACAGGGAAATGTCAATGTGACACTGACTCTTGAACGGGTAGAAGGGAAATTAATCGGTAAATTCACCCAAGGAGATTCCGAACAAGGAGCTAACATTACCAATATCAGCGAACAGGAAAACGGGATAATCCTATACTTCTTTGCGGAAGGATATGATCTTTATTTGAGTCTAAATGCTGCGGAAGAGGATAAACTTTCAGGATTCTTGATAGATCAATTTCCGGTAAAAGGAGAGAGAGTGAAGAAATAAACCCATGTCCCAAAAAAAACTCAAAGTCAGATGCTGGATTGAACTGGACGATAGCAGGTTTTTTGGGCCTGGAAGGGCCGAACTGTTGGACCTGATAGTGCTCCACGGTTCGGTTTCAAAGGCTTCCAAAGCCATGGGCATGTCTTACAAGAAAGCTTGGGACATGGTCAATGACCTAAACAACAGAGGCCCGCAACCCTTTGTCATCTTACAGAAAGGAGGACAAAAAGGAGGTTCCGCATTACTCACTGAATTTGGGAAGAAATTTTTATTAAAATACAAAGACCTGGATGCTAGAATGAAGGCATTGGCGAAAGAGGGTGAAGACATCATGGAAAACCTGTGATAGATCACAAAAATTAAAAGGATTTATTTTTTTCAAAAGCGATATGTATATTTGGAAATATCGGTCACTATAACTTAGGTTAAAAGGAGCTATGAAATCCGGCATATCAATTTTGTTTTTTCTAATATTCCTCAACTCCTGTGGAGAAAAGACCAATGCCCAATCTGAGGAAATTCTTTCCATTAAATTTTCCGGGGAATTTCCAATCCCTTTCGATTTGAGCTTGGAAGAATTGAAGGCTATGCCTCAAATTGAGGTTTCCGGAAAGGATAAGGATGAAGAAATCCATCAATTTCAGGGAGTCCTTTTGATTGATTTACTCAAGAAAGCGGGTTTGGAATTGGGGACGGGAC
>CAZLJT010000355.1:0-3423 GCA_964559905.1 uncultured Aquiflexum sp. | reverse complement strand
TGCGGTCGAGTTCGCGCAGCAGGTCGTTCGGGAATTCGATGTCGGCCTTGTCGATTTCGTCGATCAAGAGCGCTACCGGGCGGTCGGCCGTGAAAGCCTGCCACAGCACGCCCTGGATGATGTAGTTGCGGATGTCCTTCACGCGCTCGGCGCTGTCGCCGTCATTGAGCTGGCTGTCGCGCAGGCGGCTCACGGCGTCGTACTCGTACAGGCCCTGCTGCGCCTTGGTGGTGCTCTTGATGTGCCACTGCATCAGCGGCAGGCCCAGCGCCTGCGCCACTTCCTCGGCCAGCATGGTCTTGCCGGTGCCGGGTTCGCCCTTGACCAGCAGCGGCCGCTGCAGCGTCACCGCCGCGTTGACCGCCAGCATCAGGTCGGGCGTGGCAACGTACTGGTCCGAGCCGGAGAACTTCATGGTGCGTTGCCTGTCGAGGGGGTGCGGGGAGGGCCGTCGAGTATAAGTCGGGGCCTATAATCGGCGGGTTTCGGACCGGCCGCCCACCCGGGTGCCCGACCCGCCTTCGCCCACGCACGATCCCGCTCGAACCCGTTCGACCTCCCACGATGACGCACACCCTTTCGCATGCCGCCGCCCTGCTGGCACTGGGCCTGGCCCTCGCGGCCCCGTTCTCCGCGGCGCGCGCCCAGAGCGCCGAAGCCGGCGCGACCAAGGTGGCTGCGTGCATCGGCTGCCATGGCATCCCGGGCTACCAGTCCAGCTTCCCCGAAGTCCACCGGGTGCCGATGATCGGGGGCCAGAACGGCGGCTACATCGTCGCCGCGCTGCAGGCCTACGCCAAGGGCGAGCGCCGGCATCCGACGATGCGCGCCATCGCCGGCTCGATGAGCGAGCAGGACATGGCCGACGTCGGCGCGTTCTACGAGGCCCAGGCCGCCAGCAGCGCGCTGAAGTCGGTCGCGGCGCGCGAGCCGTCGTCGGCGGTGGCGGCCCTGCTGACCAAGGGCGCGTGTGCGTCCTGCCACGGCGCCGACTACAACCAGCCCATCGCCCCCAACTACCCCAAGATCGCGGGCCAGTACGCCGATTATCTGTACGTGTCGCTCAAGGCCTACCAGACCGAGAACAACCCGCAGGTCGGCCGCAACAACGCCGTGATGAGCGGCATCGCCAAGCAGTTCACGCATGCCGAGCTCAGACAGCTCGCCAATCACCTGGGGTCGCTGCCCGGGTCGCTGCGCGTGGTGCCGCAGAGCCCGTTCCGCTGATCGGCCCCGACAAGGCCAGGCCGCCTGCGGGCGGCCTTTTCTTTTGCGGCGCCGCGGCCGCGCGGCCTTCAGTGGCGGCCAGCGCGGCCGATAACCCGCAAAACCGGTCGTCATGCTCAAGCGCATACCAGTCTCCCAGACCCGGGTCGGCATGCACCTCCACAAGCTGGACGGTGCCTGGCTGAGCCATCCCTTCTGGCGCACGAAGTTCACCCTCAGCGACCCGGCCGACCTGCAGCGCCTGCAGGCCAGCGACGTGCCCTTCGTCTGGATCGACGTGGCGCAGGGTCTGGACGTGGCCGACGTGTGCACCGACGCCATGCCGCTGGCCGCCGGCGCACCTTCGCCGGCACCGCCGGCGGCAGCGCCGTCCGCACCCACCACCGCCCGGCCACCCGCCGCGCCGCCGCAGGACCTGGGCGACGAGCTCCAGCGCGCCGCCGCGATCTGCAAGCAGGGCCGCCAGGCGGTGCACCGGATGTTCACCGAGGTGCGCCTGGGCAAGGCGGTCGACGCCGAGCACTGCCTGCCGGTGGTGGCAGCGATCACCGAGTCGGTCTGGCGCAACCCCGACGCCGTGATCAGCCTGGCGCGGCTCAAGACCAAGGACGACTACAGCTACATGCACTCGGTCGCGGTCTGCGCGCTGATGGTGGCGCTGTCGCGCTCGCTGGGTCACGACGAGGCCACCAGCCGCGAAGCCGGGCTCGCCGGGCTGCTGCACGACCTGGGCAAGGCGCTGATGCCGCTGGAGTTGCTCAACAAGCCGGGCAAGCTCACGGCCGACGAGTACGCGATCATGCAGACCCACGTGATGCGCGGCCACGAGATGCTGGCCGAGGGGCAGGCCGCGCCGGCGGCGGCGATGGACGTCTGCCTGCACCACCACGAGCGACTCGACGGGCGCGGCTACCCGTACCGTCTGGCCGGCGACCAGCTGAGCCTGATGGCGCGCATGGGCGCGGTCTGCGACGTCTACGACGCCATCACCTCCAACCGGCCCTACAAGGCCGGCTGGGACCCGGCGGAGTCGCTGGTGACGATGGCGTCGTGGCAGGGCCAGTTCGACCCCGCCATCCTGCAGGCCTTCGTGCGCAGCCTGGGCATCTACCCGGTGGGCTCGATGGTGCGGCTGGCCTCGGGCAAGCTTGCGGTCGTCGCCGAGCAGAACCCCGGGTCGCTGATCGCGCCCGTGGTCAAGGTCTTCTTCTCGACCAGGTCCAACCTGCCGCTGACGCCGGTGCGGCTGGACCTGTCGCGGCCTGGCACCGAGGACCGCATCGTCGGCCGCGAGAACCCGGCTCTGTGGGGCTTCCCCGTGCTCGACGAACTGTGGGTCGAGGGCGAGGTGCTGCGGCGCGCGCGCTGAGCGGCGCGGCCCCGGCTCGCGGCCCGAGGGGAGGCCCCGCCAACGGCCTGATGAGCGGCCTGATGAGCGGCCTGACTACCGGCCGCCCAGGTCGTCGAGGATGGGGCAGTCGGGCCGGCCGTCGCCGTGGCAGGCGCCGACCAGGTGCTGCAGCGTGCGCTGCATGGCCTGCATGCGCTCGATGCGCTCGGACAGGTCGGCCACGTGGCGCGCCGCCAGCGCCTTGACCTCGGCGCTGGCACGGTCGCGGTCGGCCCACAGCGCGAGCAGCTGCGCGATCTCGTCGAGCCCGAAGCCCAGGTCGCGCGCGCGCCGGATGAAGCGCAGCGTGTGCAGCGCGGCGTCGTCGTAGCGCCGGTAGCCGGCGTCGGTGCGCGCCGCCGCCGGCAGCAGGCCGATGGCCTCGTAGTGGCGGATCATCTTCGCGCTCACGCCGGTGGCGGCCGACGCCTGGCCGATGTTCAGTGTGGCCTGCGGCGCGGCGCGCGGCGTGGCGTGATCGGTCGTGCTCATGAACGGTCTCCTTCGGGCTGCCAGCGCGCCAGCAGCAGCGCGTTGCCCAGCACGCTGACGCTGGACAGCGCCATCGCCGCGCCGGCCACGACCGGGCTCAGCAGGCCGACCGCGGCCAGCGGGATGCCGACCACGTTGTAGGCGAAGGCCCAGAACAGGTTCTGATGGATCTTGCGCGTGATGGCGCGCGAGAGCTGCCAGGCCTCGAGCACCAGCGCCGGGTCGCCGCGCATCAGCGTCAGGCCGGCGGTCTCCATCGCGACGTCGCTGCCGGTGGCCATCGCCAGGCCGACGTCGGCCGCGGCCAGCGCCGG
>CAZLJT010000354.1:0-3430 GCA_964559905.1 uncultured Aquiflexum sp. | reverse complement strand
AGCTTCAAGCAAGGCAAAAACAACCAAGCTGACTGTACCGGCCCAATAATCATATTCATCGAAAACGCCATATTGATAAAGTAATACCGTCGGTAAACCCATTATCAAAGCCAATGCTCCAAATGACCAGGCACCTTTTGTATTTCCCCATCCAAATTCATCTTTCATAAAACCCATCCAAGGTGTTCCCATGGCCAATGAGGATGTAATCCCTGCAAAAAATAAAAGACCAAACCATAAAACTCCGGAAAATGCCGCAGCAATTTCACCCCATTGTTGAAAGAGAAACGGCATGGTTTGAAATGCCATTCCGAATCCTGCGTTTTCCATAACCCAATCCAGACCCAAATATCCTGCTGCGATGGGAATCACTATACTGCTACCGAGTACTACTTCGACAAACTCGTTCATGAAACCTGCCGATACAGCATTCAAAGCTATATCTTCATTCGCTTTGATATATGCGGCGTAACATTGAATCGTTCCCATACCTACAGACAAAGTAAAAAATATTTGTCCTGCGGCCGCCAGCCAAACTTTTGGGTTGGTCAAGGAGTCAAATTGCGGAGTCCAAAGGAAATTCAATCCGTCCCAGGCATTGGCCTCCGGAAAAAGTTCTGATTTGCCGGATTCCCCCATGGTCAAACCTCGAATCGCCAAAATCATCCCAAACAATATCAATAAAGGCATTCCAATTTTGGCCACTTTCTCAATTCCGCCCAATCCTTTGGAAAGTATAAATATGTTCAAAGCCAATACCAAAACATAGAAGAATACTGCTTCAAACGGTATCCCTGTACTTGTTGTAAAAACATCCACATATGAGGTGAAAAAATTGGCTATTTCCGATTGAGTCATTCCCTCAAATGTACCCCAGACAGAATGCAACACATAAACCAAACTCCATGATTCAATGTAAGTGTAATATGCAACCACAGCGATATTGGTAAAAATCCCAAATACGCCTACATATTTCCAAATTTTCGCCTTCCCCATTCCATCCATGATATAGGGAGTACTGTGGTTGTTGAATTTTCCCCCAAATCTACCTGAAGACCATTCAATGAGTAAAAGCGGAATTCCCATCAATAAAAAACAAACCAAATAGGGAATCATAAAAGAACCTCCCCCATTTTGAACTGCCTGAACAGGGAATCTCAAGAAGTTTCCCAAACCGACAGCATTTCCGGCCATAGCCAAGATAAGCCCCAACCTGGTACCCCAGGCCTCTTTAGGCATTAACTTATTTTCCATAAAGGATAGTGATTATAATAATCAGATTTGTACTGAAAGTTGTAAGAGATTTCATCTCTGAAATGAAAAATGGTCAAAGAAATTTGTCAGAAAAAGAAAAAATAAGGATATAGGCAATCCAGAGAAGAGGAAAATATTAACATGAAAAAACCCCCATTAAGAGACGATCCCTGTTTAATTATTTTTCGAAAAAAGAATGGAACAACAGTTGCAAAATGCTGCTCATCCATTTTTTCTTTTGACAAAAAAGAAAAAGAGTTTGTCGGATATAAAACATCAGCCTTTTGTTCAGCTGTCATTTGTGATCTTTGTCCGGAAGAATAAACCGATTCAGTAGAAAATTTATTTAACTCACAAGGAAGTCTTTCAGGAATAGATAGGCTTTCAAATGCCAATCCCTGTACTCCAAAGAGAACAATCAGCAACAGGAAAGCTAATTCTGATTTTTTCACAAATACCTTACAAAAACCGCATCAAATGTAATTGAAATTTTCACTTAGTTAAAATTTCTTTTTGTTTAAATCCTTAACTTTACTAAGCCTTCAAAACATCAATATCACTGAGCATTTGTTCTTGTAGCATAGCTTTCTTTTTTTTCAGTCCAAATCTCTATTCTTAAAATAAATGGATTTGAATAAGGATACATCCAAACAATCATCCTAATTGCCTAAAATTTACTTTCTTTGTACTTCATCAACCCAGTGAAAATGTCTCCATTTGAAGATATAAGACCCTATTACGATACAGAAGTAAATCAAGCCATCAGGGAAATCATTGACCACCCTATGCTCAAGGCTATGATGAACTATACTTTTCCGGATAAAAATGACGAATACTGGAAGGACCTTTTGCTTCATTGCCATTCGATCCGGGACTTCCAGATCAATTTTATCTACCCCGGCGTCAAAAGGGTACTGGAAAGCAGTTCAAACGGATTGAGTACCTCCGGATTTGAAAAACTGTCAAAAAACACTTCCTATCTCTTTATTTCCAATCACAGGGATATTATCCTTGACACTTCCCTGCTCAATACCTGTCTGTACGAGCATGGTTTATCCATGACCACTTCTGCCATCGGTGACAATCTGGTCAAAAAACAATTTTTGAGAACTTTGGCCAGGCTTACCAGAAACTTTATCATCAAAAGAGGACTTCCCTCCCGGGAACTGCTCGACAGTTCCAGGTTGATATCTGAATACATCGGCAAATCACTTTTGAGGGAAAACAGGTCGGTTTGGATAGCACAAAGGGAGGGCCGGACCAAAGATGGGAATGACATGACCCACAAAGGTGTCCTCAAAATGATCGCCATGGCCTCAGATCAGGGAGAAAGTCTGTTGGACTATTTCAAAAAACTGAATGTAGTACCTGTCAGTATTTCCTATGAATATGATCCGACGGATATTTTGAAAATGCCCGAACTACTGGCTAAAGCCCGTTCAGAATCCTATGTCAAAGGGGAAAACGAAGACTTTCATACTTTGCTGAGCGGAATATTGGGACAAAAGAACCGTATACATATCCATATTGGGGATTTACTCACCGATCAGATAGAGAAAATCAGTAATAATATCTCAGGCCCTGCCAAGCAATTGAAAGCACTGGCAGACCTGATTGATGATCAAATTGTGTCCGGATACAAACTTTGGCCGACCAAATACATCGCCTATGACCTACTGTATCAAACCGATGAATTCAAGGATAAATACACCTCCGCTGAAAAAGCCTATTTTGAAGCAAGATTCCACAAAGGAGTGGATCAAAATGATTCCGTGGCTGTAGAAAATTTTCTGGCTATGTACGCCAACCCTGTAGTCAATCAAAAAAAACAGCGAATTTCGATTGTATAAGTTGCGGAGTCAAAAAAAAGGAAATTGGAATTGCTCTCAAATCGACCATGGGGAGATTCATGAAGGTGATTGAAAAAAACAAAAGTGAATTAATTGATTTCTTCCTTTGAAATCATAGCTTGACAAACGATTTAATGAATGTCAGATTAGTTATGAATTGCTTTCAAATTGATATCTTCCTATGGGAATCACAGCTATCTAATTTTAGCTTATACTTCCAAAGGAGTTGTGAATTGCTTTCAAATTGATATCTTCCTATGGGAATCACAGCATCTTATTTTACCGGAGGAGAAACAACCGGTTGTGAATTGCTTTCAAATTGATAT
>CAZLJT010000353.1:2873-3432 GCA_964559905.1 uncultured Aquiflexum sp. | reverse complement strand
ATATTGGGTTACTGGCAAAGAAGCGTATAACCATAATTTGAAATATTGAAATACACAATTCCTATGAAAACCACACTAATTCTCCTTTTAATGGGACTGTTTTTTGGCTCATCGGCATCTGTTCCGCTTTGGGCCCAAGAGCAATTGGAGCCTAATTCCGGTCTAGGTTTCGGATTTCAAGTGAATCAATTTCAGAATGATTTTGGGTTTGGGCTGAATCTGACCAGCCCGGAAATCCTGAATGGAAATGCGGCTTTCCGCCTAAAAGCCAATCAGGTTTACTTTGAGCACCTCTTGGATGGGGAATATGTTTGGTCCGGCTATCAAAATGTCTCCTTGGGTTTCGTTGGTTTTGGCGGAATGGTTGGCCAAAGTATCCGCCTATATGGTGAAGGAGGGTTAGTTGGAATTATCCCTTCAGACAGATTTTCTTCGGAATCCTTCAGGTTAAGCACATACGGAACTTTTGGTTTTGAGTTTTTCCCAACTCCGGCTTTTAATTACTTCCTGGAATTAGGTGTTATGACATCCCGGGCGAGAGCTGATAAAATTGCAGGAA
>CAZLJT010000353.1:0-2863 GCA_964559905.1 uncultured Aquiflexum sp. | reverse complement strand
TCCATTTTATTCAAATGGATTTGTTGCCAGCGTCGGGTTTAGAATGAATCTGAAAAAATAAGATTTCTCAGCATAATAAAACTACTCTTGAGCTATGTACAATCTCATTAACAATCAAACCGGTTTGATCCACTTTATAGCCTCTGTTTTGGCTTTGGTGCTTGGTTCAGCAGTTTTGGTGATGACAAAAGGCACCAAAATCCATATCCGAACAGGCTATTTATATGTAATAAGCATGGTAGTTTTGCTGGCAACGGCCTTTATGCTTTATAACTTATTTGGCAAATGGGGGATTTTTCATTACTTCGCAGTGGTCAGTTCCTGCACACTGATTTTAGGGATGATTCCGATTTTAGTGCGCAATCAAATCAAAAATTGGGCTTATCTTCATTTTTCCTTCATGTATTGGTCTGTGATAGGACTTTATGGGGCTTTTGTCAGTGAGATGTTGACCCGAATTCCGGAAGTGCCATTTTACAATATGGTGGGTTTGGCCACGGCAGGGGTGATGCTTGTTGGCGGAATTTTGTTTGGAATCAATAAATCAAAATGGAGGAGAATGATGATAGAAATATCCAAAAATTAAATAAATGGAATGTTCCGAATTTGAACCAAGCAACTATGAAAAAGAGCCTTGAAAATCTAAAAACCAATAAAATTCTATTGGGAGTTTTGTTCCTGATTTTGATGACTTCCTGTGCGGCAAATGAGCCGGTTGATGAATGCCTTACTGGTCAGACCTATGGATTCCTTTGGGGAATATGGCATGGAATAATTGCTCCAATCAGTCTAGTCATCAGTTTGTTTGATGAGGAAGTAGTGATGTTTGCGGTGAACAATACCGGGTTTTTCTATGGCTTGGGTTTTCTGATTGGCTCCGGAGGTTGGGGAATATTGGCTTCAAAGGCTAAAAAAGACTGATATTTAAAAAAAATATTTTCCAATCATAAGCATCCTCCCAGGAAAATTTTATGAGCAAAGATTTTTTCCGATCAGCCACCATCTTCTACTCCGCCAAGCGGTTTTTCCTACTGAATTTTGGGATTTCTACCATCTTGATGTTGTTGTTCTGCCCAACTTGCTTTTTGTCTTTGGAGGGGATTTTGTCCATAGCTCCGGATTGGGTTTTTTCTTTTTTAATGTCTTCTGCATTAAGTTTGGGAGGGTTCAAAGTAGAGGAGTATTATAACAAAAGAATATCCTGGATCGAAAAGCCGGTGAAAAGACTCTTTTTGACAGGGGCTTCTTACATGGTTTATTCTTTTATAGTCAGTTACATATTGGTGGTGCTCTATGTACTGATTTCAGTAGAAGGGGTAAACCTGACAAATATCAATTGGATCTCAATGTTGGAAAATACCCTGATGCCAACATTTATAGCTCTGATCATCATTACTATTTTCATTTCCAGATCTTGGTTATATGAGTGGCGTTCTGCTGCCATTGAAGCAGAACAGCTTAAATCAGAAAATATCGCGAGTCAATACCAATCCCTAAAAGACCAATTGAATCCCCATTTTCTGTTCAATTCACTCAATGTGCTGAGTAATCTGGTCTATGAAAGTGCCGATAAATCCGCAGAATTTATACAGCAATTGTCCAAAATCTACCGCTATGTTTTGGAAGTACAGCAAGAGGAATTGGTGGGTTTGGACAGGGAAATAGGCTTTGCGGAGAACTACCTGAACCTTCAAAAAATCAGGTTTGAAGGAAGCCTGGAGTATTTTATTGACGTGCATCATTTGAAGGGCTATTACCTCCCACCTCTTTCTCTTCAATTACTGTTGGAAAATGCCATCAAACATAATATTGCAAGTTTGGAGAAACCGCTTAAAATTATGATAGAACAAGCAGATAGCAATTTAATTGTACGCAATATTCTTCAACCTAAATTGACCAAGGAGGATTCAAAAACAGGCATAGGATTATCCAATATCAAAAAGCGCTACGCCCTGTTAAGTAACCAAAGCCCAAATATTATAGAAACAGAAAAGGAATTTATCGTAGAACTTCCTCTGATAAAACTAAATGGATCATGAACATTCTTTTGATAGAAGATGAAAGACCTGCTGCCAATAGGTTGAAACAGCTCATTTTGGAATTACTTCCCGGGGTAAATATTTACGGAAATCTGGACAGCATTACTTCGGCGGTAGTTTGGTTGGAATTGCAACCTGCACCCGACCTTATATTCTGTGACATTCAATTGGCGGATGGGTTGAGTTTTGAAATTTTTGAAAGGGTCAGGGTCAGTTCCCCGATCATTTTTACTACAGCCTATGACCAATACGCCATTAAGGCCTTCAAGCTCAACTCGGTGGATTACCTGCTCAAACCGATTGACCCAAAGGAATTGGCAGGGGCTATAAACAAGTTCAAAAGCCAAAAAATCAAAACCACAATCGACCTCAGTCAAATTAAGGAATTGCTCCAACCGCAGCAAAAGGAATTCAAATCCAGGTTTATGGTCAAAATCGGAGAGAAAATCCAATCGGTGATGTGTTCAGAGGCAGCGTTTTTTATGAGTGAGGAGCGGGTGACTTTTTTACAGACTTTTGAAGGGAAACGGTATATTTTGGACTACACCTTGGATCAATTGGAAGAAATGCTTGATCCCAAAAAATTTTTCCGCTTGAATAGAAAATACATTTCTTCCTTTGAAGCCATCGCGGAGATCCATACCTATTCAAACAGCCGTCTGAAAATCAAATTGGCCAAGTGCAGTGATAATGATATTTTGGTCAGCAGAGAGAAGGTAGGTGCTTTGAAGGAGTGGTTGGATGGCTAATAAATAGGCCTGATGGGCCGTTCTGTGATAGCCTAGGGTGCAACCCTAGGTAATAGGATCCGATAAGAAACCTCT
>CAZLJT010000352.1:0-3437 GCA_964559905.1 uncultured Aquiflexum sp. | reverse complement strand
TTGGCTTTGATTTCCATGTAGCCGTATTGCCATGAGGCATTGCCTTTGGTATGCAATTTGGCGGAGGAAAATCCTTTTATAAAACTACTGTCCAGATGGGCTTCGATGATCAAGCGGCCATTTTCAACCCTTGCATTTTCTGATTTTTCTTTGGTATAGAATTGTAGTTCATTATTGCCCCAGCCATGATCTCCGACATCATAAGTCCACTTAACTGTATCAGGAAGACCTTCATATTCAAATTCATCAGACCAAATCAGTTTATTATTGGTTTTTTCCTGACAACTTAGCAGAAAACCAAATACAATCATTGGTAATATTATATTTTTCATAAAATAAATTTTAATATCGATTGATTGGAACGGTATTTGTTAAATGTTCAATGAATTTAATTTTAAACTATAAACTAATTTTGTTATGTCACTAGAACTGAAATTAAAAGGAAACTGGAACGAGTTGAAAGGTAAATTAAAGGAAAAATACGGAGAACTCACAGATGATGATCTGGTATACGCCGAAGGGCAGGAAGATCAGCTACTCGGTAGGCTTCAGAAAAAAACCGGAGCAGCCAAAGAAGAACTGAGTAAGTTTCTTTTTGGAAAAGAGGAAGAGCACAAATAATATAAAGCGGCAAGAGCCGCTTTTTTTGTTATTTTTGTTCCATCGTATAAACCCAAATTCCCATGGCATACTATTGCAGACTAGGAAACATCCCCCCCAAAAGGCATACACAGTTTAGACAACCTGATGGAAGCCTGTACAAAGAAGAACTGGTAAGTTCCAAAGGTTTCTCAGGAATCTATTCCAACTTGTATCATATCTATAATCCCAATAATGTCAAATCAATTGGTGAACCTGTCCCATATTCTTGGGAACCTGCCAAAGGATACGGTTTGAAACAAACCCACTTAAAGACAGCGGGCGTGGGCACTACCGGCAAAGATTACCTCAGTTCCCGAAAAATGCTCATGATGAACAATGATGTTATGATGGGTATCTGTTCTCCCGAGGAAAGAAAAATGGATTATTACTTCAAAAATGCCGATGGGGATGAACTGATTTACGTGCATGATGGAGAAGGAGTGATGTATTCCCAATTTGGGAAATTGGAAGTGAGACAAGGAGATTATATTGTTATTCCCAGGACCACGATCTACAGATTTGAATGGAAAGAAGAAGGGCCTATAAGGTTATTGGTCATCGAATCACATGGCCCGATCGAGACAGTTAAAAGATACCGTAATGAAGTTGGTCAGCTTTTGGAACATTCCCCTTATTGTGAAAGAGACATCCGACCACCGGGAGAATTGAAAGTAGAGGCTGAAAAAGGAGATTACCTTGTGCAGATCAAAAAAGGTGGGATGTTACATCCTTACAACTACCCTCATTCACCACTAGATATTGTAGGTTGGGATGGTTATCTGTACCCCTATGCCTTATCCATTCATGATTTTGAACCGATTACAGGCCGTATCCATCAACCGCCGCCGGTTCATCAGACTTTTCAGGCTTGGGGATTTGTGATCTGTTCCTTTGTGCCGAGATTGTTTGACTATCATCCACTGGCCATTCCTGCACCCTATAACCACAGCAATATAGATTCAGATGAAGTGCTGTATTATGCAGAAGGAGAGTTTATGAGCAGAAAAGGGATAAATAGGGGTTCATTTACGATGCACGTAGGAGGACTACCCCATGGACCTCATCCCGGAACCGTAGAAAAATCCATCGGAGCAAAAGCTACAGAAGAACTGGCAGTGATGCTGGATACCTTCAAACCTCTTTTTGTAACCACACAGGGACTCGATTTTGTAGATCCGGCATATCCGATGTCTTGGACGGAGTAGTTGGCGAAAACTAATAAGTTTAAAAATTCAAGCCATAAGTATCAAGGTTTTTCTTTCTTTGATACTTGTGGCTTATTACTTTATATGGGTTTGAAAGCAGTAATTTACAATTATCGCATATCATCCACTATCTCCAAAATGGGTTGTCCCGTGGCACCATTTGGCAATCTGATATTCAAAAGCATGGAAAGTGTAGGGGCAATATCAGTTACTGTTACATACCTTGAAGATTGGCCGGGTTTGATTCCCCAACCCATAAATACAATTGGCACGTGTGTGTCATAGGTATAACCTGTGCCGTGAGTCGTTCCCCTGAAAGAATTGCTCAGCCAAGCAGGTTCCAAAATCAGGAGCAGATCACCGGAAGCCTTATGGTTATAGCCCATTTGTAACAGGTGTTTTCTTCCTGTCACATAATCCATTCTGCGCATATCCGTGGCGGTATACACCTCTTTGATTCCTTGAAATCTCGATGAAAGCAAAAATTCCGCAAGGTCTCTTTGGATCTTTTCTAAATCCATACCTTTCTCTTTTATCAAGGCTTGGTTAAGATAAACCTGTTCATTAGACATATTGGAAATCCAATTCCCATTCCCGTAATTGAGGACACAAAATCCCCTGAGTTGGGTCAAAACAAAACGGGTGTTGAAATTTCCTGCGGGGACGTTTTCGCTTTGCATGTATTCCACAATATCTGCGACTGCATGATCGGCTGTCACAAAAATCAGGTATTCATCTTTGCCATATTCCTTGTCCAGATAATTTAAGAACTTTTCAAGTTCCAGATCCAATCTCAGATAACTGTCCTCCAATTCCACAGAAGTAGGACCAAACCGATGACCGATGTAATCAGGCGAAGAAAAACTGATTGCCAAAAGATCGGTGTCTTTTCTTTTGCCCAATTTCTCTCCTTCAATAGCTGCATAAGCCATGTCAAAGGTCAATGAGTTGCCAAAAGGAGTAGTAGATACTAATCCGAAATTATCATTGTTCTGCCGTAAAGTAGGCAGATCATAGGGGAAAACCGTTTTGTCCATTCCAATAAATGGGCCTTCAAATTCATTGTCATCCGCAATGCTCTGAACATAAGAATCTATTGGATATAACGTCTCCCACTTTTGGGAAAGGTACTTTTCAGCCAGTTTTTTCTCATTGAAACTTTTGACCCATTGGGGCAGTTCGGCATGATAATACGTGGAAGTCATGAATTCACCGGTATTGCTGTCAAACCAATAAGCGTCTCCTGTATGACCGGCAGGAAGAGATGCCCCACGGTCTTTGATGGCAATAGCTACAGTCCTTGACCTTTTGTTGGTGGAAAATCTCAATTCATCAGCTATAGTAGTACTCAACATATTTCTTGGGGAAATTTTGCCATTTGGTCCGGAACCCCCAACGGCATTCACGGTACTGTCTTCGGCGCAGTAAATCATTTTATCCAAATCCCGGACATACCAATTGTTGGAAATGATTCCGTGCGTGGAGGGTGTTGCGCCTGTGTAAACCGATGCGTGACCAGGACCGGTATAGGTTGGGATATAATTGTAGTGGCCGTTTTTCATGACAAAGCCTTGATCCAAAAGTCTCTTA
>CAZLJT010000351.1:2636-3453 GCA_964559905.1 uncultured Aquiflexum sp. | reverse complement strand
TAGATTTAAATAGTGTTCCATCTCTTAATTGATTTGCTTTTTTTATGAAATGTTGACAAGGCTTTTGTTCATTGCCCTTTGAATCCATATATAGACCCCTATCAGAAATAATGCTGCAGGTGGCAACATCATCAAACCATTATTTACATAGCCAAAATCATATGCCCATTGCGGCACGATTTGAATTCCGTACAGCGTTCCGGATCCAAAAAGCTCCCTAAAAAATCCAACAAATAGTAATACCAATCCGTATCCTACGCCACTTCCTATTCCATCCAGGAATGATGGCCAAGGTTTCTTCTGCATGGCAAAAGCTTCCAGACGGCCCATTATAAGACAGTTGGTAATAATCAAGCCAACAAATACAGAAAGCTGCTTGCTCACATCATAAACATAGGCTTTGAGCACCTGATCTACAAGTGTTACCAAAGAAGCAATAACTACCAATTGAACAATGATCCTGATTCTATTGGGAATGGTATTCCTGATCAGTGAGATGATCAAATTGGCAAATCCGGCCACAAAAACTACACTGATAGCCATGATCAGTGAAGGTTTCACCATGGTTGTTACAGCCAATGCCGAACATATACCCAACACCTGAACTGTTACCGGATTATTATCATTCAAAGGATCCTTAAGAACCTTGATGTTTTTCTTGGAAAATAATGGCTCCGATTTTGCCTTTTTTACTACCTGATCTACTTCTGCTATATTACTCATTTCTACAGGAATTTATTAATTATTGCTCTATACTTTCGTTTGTCTCTTCTCCGTCATCCGTTGAATCTGATTCTTCTATGATCTTAGATTCAGA
>CAZLJT010000351.1:0-2626 GCA_964559905.1 uncultured Aquiflexum sp. | reverse complement strand
CTCCTGATTTCCGCAACGCATCAAAATAGTTATTGTATAATGCTATACCGTTTTTAAGCATATTACTCACACCCACGGAGGTAATTGTACCACCCGAAATGCCATCAATCCGATGATCTGCCGGATAATCCGGTTCGGCACCATACTTCACAACTTTCAGTGCGACAGTTTCCCTGTCATCTCCTTTGAAGACTTTCTTGCCTACAAATTGTCTTTGAAACATCTCTTGGGAAATTTCTGCTCCAAGACCCGGTGTTTCTCCTTTGTGGTCAAAATTTGCTGCGAAAACCGTGTTGAAATCATCCTCCAGTGAGATAAAACCCCAAACAGGCCCCCACAAACCGACACCTCTCATCGGGATGATGTACAATGTCTTGCCATCATCACCGGTATAGGTAAATAATGGCAGATTCCTATCAGCATCACTTTTTAACAACTCATCCTTCATCTCTATGTCAAAGGCTGAGTATCCCTCCTTTACAGACCCATCCACACCTACGACCCACTCCACTACTTTCTCCTCGTATAAGGATTCCAGTTTCGTTTTATCACTGATATCTACATTAGCCGCACTGAGGATATTTTGCATTTTTTCCAGTGAAATATTGCGCTCTTGCATAGGGCGCAATCCCTCAGCAGTAAGCGCAAGCAAAACAGCCGCCACAACAGTCAGTATGGCAGCATAAATGAAGGTATAATTATTACTATGCACGTTGTAGTCGGGTTTTAATGTGTCTTTGAATCACCATATGATCTATGAGTGGTGCAAACACGTTAAAAAATAAAATACTTAACATCATCGCCTCCGGATATGCCGGATTAAACACGCGTAAAATGACGGTAAATGCACCTATTGCAAAACCGTATATCCATTTGCCCGTCTGCGTCTGAGCTGCAGAAACGGGATCTGTTGCCATATAAATCGCTCCAAAAGCAAATCCACCCATGAGCAAGTGGTAAAATGCAGGAACTGCCATGCCCGGAGCTGCGGAGAATGCAAGTAAATTCATCAGTAAACCCATGGCATAACCGCCTACAAATACCGATAACATGATCCTCCAACTCCCTACACCCGTAAATACTAAATAAGCAGCTCCGATCAAAATAGCCAAGGTACTTGTCTCTCCTATAGAGCCCTTGATTGTACCAAAAAACAAATCAGAGGCAGACAAATTAGCATTCAATGAAGCGATTCCTTCATCAAAAAATACCAGAGAAGTAGCGCCGCTGTATCCATCTACGAGGGTTTTGCCATTGTCCATAGCTACCCATATTTCTCCACTCATGTAAGCCGGAAAAGCGAAAAACAAAAATGCCCTTGCAAGCAGCGCGGGATTCATGATGTTCATTCCGGTTCCACCAAATACTTCCTTGCCTATTACTACTGTAAAGATAGATGCTAATGCCACCATCCACAATGGAACAGTTACAGGTAAAATCAGGGGTATCAACATCCCGGTCACCAGATATCCCTCATTGATGCTATGCCCCTTCATCCCGGCAAATAAAAACTCCACTCCAAGCCCCACTCCATAAGAAACTATGATAAGAGGCAATACTTTTTGGAGTCCAAACAGGAAATTTTGTATCATGGTAGACTCCTCACCATATGCCTGAAAATGCTGGTAACCTACGTTCCACATACCGAATATCAGCGTGGGCAACAAGGCAATAATCACCGTAAACATAGTTCTTTTCAAGTCAATAGAGTCCCTGACATGAACGCCTCCGTGATTGGCATGGTCGGGAACAAATAGAAAAGTTTTGAAACCGTCATATACCACCCACAACTTGGCGAACTTTCCGCCTTTGTTAAATAAGGGATCTAACTTCTTAGTTATATTCAGTAATGCTTTCACTCACAAACTATTTTATTTCTTAAATCAATTGATCAACCTTCTTTTCGCATCAAATCCAGACCTTCTCTCACTATTGATTGCACAGGAATCTTGGAGGTACATACGAATTCGCAGAGAGCAAAGTCTTCTTCTACAATCTCATAGATCCCCAGTTTTTCCATCATCTCAAAGTCTCTGGCCATGATAGCTTTGAGCAATTGTACAGGCATAATATTCATTGGAAGCACTTTCTCGTACTCGCCCGTCACTACAAAGTTTCGCCCCTCGCCATTCATGGAAGTATTCAACACATAATTGTCTTTCTTGCTCAGCCAGGAGAAAAAGGTATGTGAAAGACTCAGTTTGTGTAAACCGGGCAATAGCCAACCCATAAACTCCGGCTCCGTGACCTCCGGGATTACCGTCACCTGCTGGTCATAAAAGCCTAAAAAGCTGTCAGCTGCTGTTTCGTGACCTGTTAATACATTTCCAAGAATTATTCTATTGTCTCCACTGCTAATCCGATCTTTAAGCAGCCCCTCTAAAGAAGTGCCCGATAGCATTCGGTAGTATTTGGGCGAACTTACTTCTGAGCCACATAATGGCAGAATACGTTCCGGCTTATATGCACCTTCAAGAATCAACCTACCTATGACAGCAAGATCCTGAGCCTGAATGGTCCATACAGTCTCATTGCCAGTTTTGATTGGTGCAATGTGATGCAACTGTACACCAACATTGCCTGCCGGATGCATTCCGGAAAAATAATGAATCTTCACACCATCAAG
>CAZLJT010000350.1:0-3459 GCA_964559905.1 uncultured Aquiflexum sp. | reverse complement strand
CGGCTAAATGTTTTTTTGGCCTAATTAAGCAAAAGGTATTGGCACCTGAAAAAGGAGTTGAGGTATCTGAAGTAATCTATGAGGCTCCAAAGCTGGACATTGCCAATTTTGTCAATGCCAAGGATATACAGAAAATAGCTGCTAAAGATGTATTGAAAGCAGCGGGAACGGCAGATATATCCGATATGACCGATATACCTTTTTCCCATTTGCATGTGCATACCCAATATTCTGTCTTGCAGGCGACCTCAGAAATTCCGGCCATGATTGCCCTTGCCAAGCAAATGAAAATGCCTGCCATTGCCATGACAGATCATGGCAACATGATGGCAGCCTTTAATTTTGTAAAAACTGCTTTGGTTCATGATATCAAACCTATCATAGGTTGTGAATTTAACCTGACCAATGACAGAAATAACAAAAACCAAAAAGATGATGGCTATCAAACAGTGCTTTTGGCTAAAAATAAAGCAGGTTATCATAACCTGGCCAAGTTGTCTTCCTATGCCAATATTCAAGGATACTATTACCTTCCAAGGATTGATAGGGAATTGTTGGTTAAGTACAAAAGAGATTTGATTGCCACTACAGGAGGCCTATGGGGAGAAATCCCATACTTGATTTTGAATGTTGGCGACACTCAGGCAGAGGAGGCTTTTATTTGGTGGAAAGAGCAATTTGGAGAGGATTTTTATGTGGAGTTGAACAGGCATGGTATTCCGGAGGAGGAAAAAGTCAATGAAGTTTTGCTCCATTTCGCAGAGAAATATGGCGTTAAATATTTTGCTGCAAACAATACTTATTACAACCATAAAGTAGATGCCAAAGCTCATGATATTTTATTGTGCGTGAAAGATGGGGAGTTGGTAGAAAAGCCAAAAAAATATATTGGCAAGCGTGGGAGAGAATATCGCTATGGATTCCCCAATGATGAATTTTACCTGAAGAGCCCCGAAGAAATGAAGAAACTCTTCGCAGATCTTCCCGAGGCAATTGCCTGCACCAATGAAATAGTCAATAAGGTTGAAACCTACAAATTGGCAAGGGAAGTCTTGCTTCCAAAATTTGATATTCCTGAAGAGTTCAAAAATCCAAAGGATGAAGAAGATGGTGGAAAAAGAGGTGAAAATGCATACCTCAGATACCTCACCTATGAAGGCGCAAAAAAGCGCTATCCGGAACTTACTGATGAAATAAGAGAAAGGCTTGATTTTGAATTGGCAACTATAGAAAATACCGGATACCCTGGATATTTTTTGATTGTTCAGGATTTCACAGCCGCTGCCCGAGAGATGGGTGTGTCGGTAGGACCCGGTAGGGGTTCGGCTGCGGGTTCTGCTGTCGCTTACTGTACAAGAATCACCAATGTGGATCCCATTGCTTATGATCTACTATTTGAGAGATTTCTTAATCCGGATAGGGTTTCATTGCCCGATATTGATATTGACTTTGACGACGAAGGTCGGCAAAAAGTCATCGATTATGTGATCAATAAGTACGGATCCAATCAGGTTGCCCAAATCATTACTTATGGCACCATGGCAGCCAAATCTGCCATTAGAGATACAGCAAGGGTTTTGAACTTGCCCTTGTCCGAGGCGGATAAATTGGCCAAGTTAGTTCCTGATATCAAATTGAAAGCACTTTTTGATCTGACAAAGGACCGTGCAAAATTGGCCGATAAGCTCAAAGGAAATGGGGAGGATTTGGGTAAGGCTGATGAACTTATCCGTATTTCCAAAGGACATGATGAACTGTCCAAAACCATCAATCAGGCCACTATCCTTGAAGGATCGGTAAGAAATTTGGGTATTCATGCCTGTGGGGTTATTATAACCCCGGGAGATATTACCGACTATGTCCCTGTAGCATTGGCCAAAGATTCTGATATGGTCTGTACCCAGTTTGACAACTCGGTAGTGGAAAGTGCCGGTCTGTTGAAAATGGACTTTTTGGGTCTAAAAACCCTGACGCTGATCAAAGATGCAGTCAAGATTGTAAAAGAAAGGCACGGGATTTCCTTGGATCCTGATAATTTCCCAATTGATGACGTCAAGACCTATGAGCTTTTCCAGCGAGGTGAAACAGTAGGTATATTCCAATATGAATCTCCCGGAATGCAGAAATATATGCGGGAACTCAAACCGACTGTTTTTGCGGATCTAATAGCCATGAATGCCCTTTACAGGCCAGGACCTCTTGCCTATATTCCTTCTTTTATCAAAAGAAAACATGGACTGGAACCGATAAGTTATGATTTGGAGGATATGAAAGAGTATCTGGAAGAGACTTATGGGATTACTGTCTATCAGGAACAGGTGATGTTGCTTTCCCAGAAATTGGCAGGTTTTACCAAAGGTGAGGCTGATGTCCTGCGTAAAGCCATGGGTAAAAAACAAAAGGATGTTCTTGATAAGATGAAACCAAAATTTGTTGAACAAGCCTCAGCTAAAGGCCATGAAGCAAAGAAATTGGAAAAAATCTGGACTGATTGGGAAGCCTTTGCATCTTATGCCTTCAACAAATCCCACTCTACTTGTTATGCTTGGATAGCCTATCAGACAGCCTACCTTAAAGCGCATTATCCTGCCGAGTATATGGCTTCTGTTTTGAGCAATAATATGAATGATATTACCCAAGTGACCTTTTTTATGGAAGAGTGTAAACGTGGAGGCATAGCTGTATTGGGGCCGGATATCAATGAGTCAAACAGTGGATTCACAGTCAACAAAGAAGGGCAGATCAGATTTGGTCTTGCGGCAATCAAAGGTGCCGGAGGAGCTGCTGTAGAAGCGATAATTGCCGAAAGAGAGAAAACAGGTACCTATAAGAATATTTTTGAGTTTTGTAAAAGGGTCAATTCAAGGGCTGTTAACAAAAAAACTTTGGAGGCATTGGCAATGGCTGGAGGTTTTGACTGCTTTCCCGAGCATCATAGAAGGCAATATTTAGAATCTGCCGATGGAGATGCCAATTTGCTTGAAAAAGCAGTTAAATATGCTCAAAAAGTACAACAGGAAGCAGATAGTTCACAAGTAAGTCTGTTCGGGGGTGGAGCAGGTATGGAAGTACCGCTTCCTTCGGTGCCACCCATTGAACCATTCAGTCAATTGCAACAGCTGAATATTGAAAAGGAAGTGGTTGGCCTGTATATATCTGGACATCCTCTGGATCAGTTCAGGGTTGAAATTGAATCATTTACCAATACCCCGATGACCGAATTTCCTGATATGGAATCTTTGAGGAAAAAAGGTGATATCAAGGCGGCAGGAATGGTGACCTCATTTGCCCACAGGACCACAAAAACAGGAAAGCCTTTCGGAACACTGACCATGGAAGATTATCATGGAGGCCATACCTTCTTTTTGTTTGGTGAGGATTATATCCGGTTCAAAGAATATTTTATGACGGGATGGTTTTTATATATCACCGGTTCAGTTCATCCCAATAAATGGAAGG
>CAZLJT010000349.1:0-3476 GCA_964559905.1 uncultured Aquiflexum sp. | reverse complement strand
GTCTTGGCCTGCGCCTTCTGCTTCGCGGTCGGGTCGTAGGCCGGGATCACAGGGTTTTCCATGGATCGATTCTAGGCGTCTGCATCCAATCGCCAAGGGCCTGCGTAGAAGCCTGCACCGGCGCTGTGCCGGTGCACGCCAGGAGACCCCCATGCCCCGTATCCACCCCGTCGCGCCGCTCCTCGGCGCCGCCCTGCTCGCCGCCTGCGGGCTGTCGCACGCGTCCAGCCACCGCGAGGCGCCGTTCATCACGACGGTGCCCAAGGTCGACGCCACCGACTTCTACATGTTCCGCAGCTACGAGGCCGGCCGCGCCGACTACGTGACGCTGATCGCGAACTACCAGCCGCTGCAGGACGCCTACGGCGGCCCGAACTACTTCTCGATGGACCCGAACGCGCTCTACGAGATCCACGTCGATAACGACGGCGACGCGCAGGAGGACATCAGCTTCCAGTTCCGGTTCCAGAACAAGCTCGCCGGCGGCACCGGCGTGATGCTGGACATCGGCGGCAAGTCGGTCGCGATCCCGCTCGTCCAGGCCGGCGTCGTCGCCGAGCCCAAGTCGCCGTCGCTCAACCTCGCCGAGAGCTTCACGCTGCGCGTCAAGCGCGGCGACCGCCGGCGCGGCCAGGCGGCGGACGTGATGGCCGCCGGCGGCATGGCCACCTTCGCCAAGCCGGTGGACAACATTGGCGTCAAGACGATTCCCGACTACGCGGCCTACGCCGCCCAGCACATCTACACCGTCAACCTGCCCGGCTGCTCCATGCCCGCGCGCGTGTTCGTCGGCCAGCGCCAGGACCCGTTCGCGGTCAACCTGGGCACGATCTTCGACCTCGTCAACGCCCCGGTGGAGGTGATCACGGACCCGTCGCTGATCGGCGCCTTGCCCAACACCATCGGCGACAAGAACGTGACCACGCTCGCGCTGGAGGTGCACGCGTCGTGCCTGACCGCCGGCGACCCGGTGATCGGCGGCTGGACCACGGCCAGCCTGCGCCAGGCGCGGCTGCTCGACGGCAGCCCCAAGTCGGGCCACCAGGCGAGCGAGAAGGTCGGCGGCGCCTGGACCCAGGTCTCGCGCCTGGGCATGCCGCTGGTCAACGAGGTCGTCATCGGCCTGAAGGACAAGGACAAGTTCAACGCGTCCAAGCCCGAGGGTGACGGCCAGTTCATCGACTACGTGACGAACCCGACCCTGCCGGCGCTGCTGGAGATCGCGCTCGGCGCGCCTGGCATCGCACCGACCAACTTCCCGCGCAACGACCTGGTCACGACCTTCCTGACCGGCATCGCTGGCGTCAACAAGCCGATGAACGTGGTGCCGTCGGAGATGCTGCGCCTGAACACCGCGATCCCGCCGGTGGCCTTCGCGCAGCAGAACCGGCTGGGCATCGTCGGCAACCTCCTGGCGGGCGGCAACGACAACGCCGGCTTCCCCAACGGCCGTCGGCCCAAGGACGACGTCGTCGACATCGCGCTGGTGGCGGTGATGGGCGGTCTGTGCGTGGCCAACGGCGACACCGACGCGCTGGGCTTCGGGCCGGAGTGCAAGCCGTCGGCGGTGCCGCTGGGCAGCGCCGCGTTCAACCTGCACGACGCCGTCGACCAGGCCGTGGTGCCGCTGCTGGGCGCGTTCCCGTACCTGAACACGCCGCTGCCGGGCAGCCGTTGAGCGAGGGAGACGACATGAAGACTTCCGCTGTCTGGACTTCGCTGGCCGCTGCCGCCCTGCTGGCCGCCTGCGGCGGCGGCAGCCACCCGATCGTCGACGACCGGGTGGTGCCGGCAAGCGCGACCGCGTCGCCCGCCGCCTTCACCAGCTTCGTCGGCGGGCTGACCCCCGACGACGAGGCCGAGCCGCTGATCGTCGAGGATCTGCAGCCGCCGGTCAGCGACGAGGACGAGCCGCTGCCGGTGAGCTGAGCCCCGCCCGTCCCGCGCCCGTCAGGGCGCCAGACGCCGCTGCAACGCCTGTGCCAGACGTTCGGCGGCGTCTTCCCACGTCAGGGCCACGCCCAGCGAGCGCAGGTCCGTGGTCGCGAGGCCCGGATAGCCGCAGGGGTCGATGCGGTCGAAGGGCTCGAGGTCCATCGCGACGTTCAGCGCCAGCCCGTGGTAGCTGCGGTGGCGGCTGAGCTTGATGCCCAGCGCGGCGATCTTGGCGAGCCCGGTGAACGGGTTGCCGCCGGGGGCGGGTGGCGCCAGCATCGCGTGGCTGAAGGGGTCGTCGGGCCGCACGTAGATGCCGGGTGCGCCGACCACGCGGTGACCGGTGACGCCGCACGACTCCAGCACCTGCAGGATGGCCTGCTCGAGCCGGAACACATACTCCTTGACGTAGATGCCCAGTCGCTGAAGGTCCACCAGCGGATAGGCCACCACCTGCCCGGGCCCGTGGTAGGTGACCTGGCCGCCGCGGTTCGTGGCCACGACCGGGATGCTGCCGGCGCCCAGCACATGCTCGGGCCGGCCGGCGATGCCCTGGGTGTAGACCGGGTCGTGCTCGACCAGCCAGAGTTCGTCTTCGGTGTCGGCGCCGCGGGTGTCGGTGAAGGACCGCATCCGGGCCTCGATGTCGTCGTAGGGTCGGCGGCCCAGCAGCAGCACACGCATCAATCCAGTGTAGCGAGCGCGCCCATCGCCGCCCGGGCGTGCGGGCGCCTGGCGCCGGGTCTATCGTGGGCGCATGAAGTCGTTGCTGCTGCTGCCCTTGCTGGTGTCGGTGCTGGCCGCACCCGGGGCACCGCTCGCGGCCGGCCCCGGGCTCGAGGACGCGATGCGCGCCTACGAGCGCGGCGAAGTCGAGCCGGCGCGGCGGGCCTTGCAGGCGCTGTCACGCCAGGGCGTGCCCGCGGCCGACTACAACCTCGGCGTGCTGGCGCTGGACCAGGGCCGGCCGGCCGAGGCCGCGCGCTGGATGCAGCGGGCGGCCGAGCAGGGCTTCGTCACCGCGATGCTGGGCCTGGGCCGGCTGCACGACACCGGCCGCCTGGGCCGGCCCGACCCGGCGCGGGCGCTGCGCTGGTTCCTGCCCGCGGCCGAGGCCGGGAGCGTGGACGCCATGGTCGAGGCCGGCACCGCCTACTACCTGGGGCGCGGCGCCGCGCAGGACCGGGCCGAGGCCGCGCGCTGGTACCTCGAGGCGGCACGAGGCGGTGACATCGGCGCGCAGTACCTGATCGCGTCCATGTACGAGGCCGGCGACGGCATCGAACAGGATTGGCGGCTGGCGCGCTACTGGTACGAGGTGGCGGCGCTGAACGGCGACGAGGCCGCGCCGGGCAAACTGGCCGACCTGGACCGGCGGCGCGCGGCGGCCGACGGGGCCGATTGACGCGGCGCCGCCGCTCTGGGATCGAAGGAGCCGAACGGCTGCCTCCGGCCCGAAGCGGCCGTTGGCCGCTTCGGGCGTTGCCCGTCCGCTCCAGCATCGTGGCGGCCCAGGCAGGCCCGGGCAGGGCGCGGCGCAC
>CAZLJT010000348.1:0-3477 GCA_964559905.1 uncultured Aquiflexum sp. | reverse complement strand
ATGAAAGACTGAGGTTTTTGGAAGACAGGTCCCAAAAACTCAGGGAACAGATAGACACTGACCGTAAATCCAATGACAGGGCCGGTTTCAGTATACGTTCACTGGAACAGGAAAAGGAAACTGCGTCCAAATTATTGGCAGAAAAAGAATTTACTGTTGAGGAATTGCGGCGGGATTATGAAGCCCAAAAATTTCAACAATCGGCTACCCAAGAAAAACAGAAGGAACTGTCCAGAGAGTTTTCTTCATCCAAAGACAAGGTTTACCAGCTTTCAAAAGATCAGGAAATCAAGCAGATACAACTTTCAACTTTAAAGCAGGAGTTGGAAAAGACTGCTTCGGATGATAACAATCAGGAAGCAAGTCTGTTGGATTTTGAAGACAAGTTGGTCACACTTCGGGAAGAATTGGAGAAAAAAACCAAAGAACTCAGCCTCATAAAATCGAAAGAAGAAGACCAGTTACAAAAAATTGAAGAAACCAACCGGATCATTGAAATGATTCGCGAGGAAGTCACCCAAACTTCCCGAAAACTTGATGCAAAGCAAAATGAATTCAACCTTACAAAATCATTGGTTGAAAACCTGGAAGGCTTTCCCGAGGCCATCAAATTCCTGAAGAAAAATTCCGATTGGGGCAAAAACACCCCTTTACTTTCAGACATTTTAACCACGGAAGAAAGGTTTAGGGTAACGATAGAAAACTACCTGGAAACCTACATGAATTATTATGTAGTGGAGACCGAGACCCAGGCCATCACTGCGGTCAACTTACTGAGCGATTCCGCAAAAGGAAAGGCAAATTTCTTTGTATTGGAACATTTCAACAGCTTTCATCCCAGTCAAACCAAGCTTTTTTCGAATGCCATTCCCGCAACTGAAATCATAGAATACGATGAAAAATATGCCAAACTGATTGGTTTTATTTTGGATGGTGTCTATATCGTCAAGGGGGAATATCAGGATTTTCCGCAAGATTCATCAGCTGTTTTCATAACAGAAAGTGGAAAATTCACCAGAAGAAAATTCAGTATTTCTGGAGGATCTGTAGGGCTTTTTGAAGGAAAAAGAATCGGTCGTGCAAAAAATCTCGAAAAACTAGAAAAAGAAATTAAAGAACTGAATAAAAAAGTTTCGGCTACCCGCTCAAACCTTGACGGAAAAATCAGTGATCTACTCAAGCTCAAAGAAGTAAGTTACAAAGCATCGATAGAAAAATCTCAGCAGGAATT
Organism: uncultured Aquiflexum sp.; assembly: GCA_964559905.1. Lineage (GTDB taxonomy): Bacteria > Bacteroidota > Bacteroidia > Cytophagales > Cyclobacteriaceae > Aquiflexum. The sequence goes on along the minus strand of CAZLJT010000348.1, from coordinate 2,246 downwards.
CAATGAATTGAATCAGGAATTTGTCTCTGTCCGTACCAAAAAAGAACAACTCAGCGAACTTCTCTCTTCCAATGCCAACAAGCGGGAAGACATCCTGGAAAGAATAGAATCCTTGCAGGATAGTCTTGAAATGATCGGACCGGATCTTGAAAGAGAAAAAGTACTTTTCGGATCAATTGAGGAGGAATTGGAAATTGTCAATGAACAACTTCAATCGGAAAGTGAAAGTCTGACTATGAAGTCCACTGCCTTTAATCAGGAAAACATACTCTACCACCAATTTTTAAATAGGGTCAACAGCCTGAGTCAGGAAGTTGAGTTTAAGCAATCTGCATTCCTAAGCAGCAAAGAAAGAATTGAAAAGTCACAACAGGAACTAAGTAGTATTGATCAGGAAATCAGAGGTTTATTGGATAACAATGAAATCAAAGATGATGAATTGATTGAGCTCTATGCAGAGAAAGAAGGGATTGAAAAAGGGGTGAATGAAGCTGAAAAAGATTACTATGCCTGTAGGGGAGAAATCGATGATACTGACAAACAAATCAGGGAACTTCAGAAATCCAAGGAAAGTATCGATACCCTGATTCAGGAATTACAGCAGTCGCTGAATGATGTCAAACTAAAACTGGCCAGTCTCAAAGAAAGACTGAGTGTGGAGTTCGAAATAGATTTGGATACCCTGATGGAAGAAAATCCCGAGTTGGATGGAGTCTATCTGGAAATGGCCGAATCCGACATGAGGGAAATTGTACAAAAGGCCAAAGACAGGTTGGAAAAAATCGGCCCTATCAATCCCATGGCTATGGAAGCCTATGATGAGATCAAGCAAAGACATACTTTTATTACAGAGCAGAAGGAAGATCTTGTCAAGGCAAAAAATTCATTGGTAGAAACCATCAAAGAAATAGATCTGGTGGCCAAAGAAACTTTCCTTGACTCCTTTGGGAAAATCAAAGAAAATTTCATCAAGGTATTCAGATCTCTGTTTACCAATGAAGATCAATGCGATCTGTTGTTGGTGGATCCTGATAATCCTCTGGAAAGCTCCATTGAAATCATAGCAAAACCCAAAGGGAAGCGTCCTTTGACTATCAACCAACTTTCTGGTGGAGAAAAAACATTAACAGCCACCTCCCTGCTTTTTGCCATTTACCTCTTAAAACCTGCTCCTTTCTGTATTTTTGATGAGGTAGATGCGCCTTTGGATGATGCCAATATTGATAAGTTCAACAATATCATTCAGACATTTTCTAAGGAATCCCAATTTATCATCGTGACCCATAACAAGCGCACCATGGCAAGTACAGATATCATCTATGGTATCACCATGATAGAGGCCGGAGTTTCGAGGGTAGTTCCAGTGGATTTGAGGGAGTTGGCTTAGGGTGATTTGTGCCATGACTGATAGGATTCATGCGATGACTTTGAGATGGAGATAATTCAATCCATGACTTTGAGTCATGGCATGAATAACCTTTGAACTTAATAATCGGGTCAGCCAAGGGAATTGCGCCCTCACCTTCCCACAGAACCGTGCGTGAGACTCTCACCTCACACGGCTCTTCATACCAACAACCACTTAAAGGTAATGCGCTAATTTGATCAATTAACGGTGGTCCTGCTTCTTTTCCATAAATCCTCCCCTGAATGAACAAGGTTGTAAATGAAGGCGAAACATGATATGCTCACCCCTTCGCTCAACTCCCATTACAGGAGCTTCAACACTACTACGAATGAGTCTGCCCCCTACATCTCTTCCACATTCCCTGAAAGTCCGCTTCCTCATTCGATTTTACAGAACGGTGTAGAGTTCACTTGTTCCTTGAAATGGCCTGTACTGCGTTCCTGCCAGCTTAACCCCGGATGCGATGTGGCCAGTATATCCGATCGTCCGCCACACTTTGTCATGGGTACAAACGTAACTACCTATTTTTCACATCGTAATTTGCCTTATCGAGGCTTCGTCACTGGTTCATTTTCATTCAGCTCCATCAGTACTCACCTACAGGGATCAATGTCCCCGTTTTTCCTTACCGCTCACCACATATTGGTTTCCCAGATATGCAGCGTAAGGTAGTTTGATAGCTGTTTCGGTAAACCGCCATCGGAGGGCCTCTCTATTGGTTACCCAATAGTCCTCCATCCATTTCAAAGCATTCAGCCCTAAGAGGGCTAATTCAAGTCACACACGTTTTGCAGCTACCCGAAGGTGGCGATTTCGAAGCACTTCACTGTCAACCAAG
>CAZLJT010000347.1:1290-3484 GCA_964559905.1 uncultured Aquiflexum sp. | reverse complement strand
CGTCCCACCCGATTCGCTTCCACTCCGCCCCGACCCGTTTCATTGGGTAACGGATCCGGTCCGGGTCGGTGTGAATGTCCTGCAACGCGACCGCCTTGGGGCAGATATGTCCCTTGCTCAGCGGGTCGTCCGCGTCGCCACGGATCTCGAGGACGCGCTCGCCCTCGGTCGTGATGACGAGACCGCACATCGCTTCACAGAGCGTGCAGGTTCGGAGTGTTCGCGATGGCATGGCGGCGTCTACTCCTCTTGGAGCTTGGTTACGACTACGATGCCCACAAAGTGTGGTACGAAGTCCACAGTGGCAACTTGCCGATTCGCACGGGGTACCTTCGCTTTCCCTACTTCACCTCGAGGCTTCTATATGTTTCGCCCGTTTGTTCGGATGTGCGCGCTCACCGCAGTAAGTGCGGCCGCACTGTTTGTCACGCCCGTCGCGTCCGCGGCGCAGGAGCCCGCTGCGACGGCGCTCGTCGCTCCCGTAGCCGCACCTGTCGGGCCGATTGTCGTCGCGCCGATGACGGCCACCACACCGCGACTCAACTCGTTCGCTGACGCACCCGTCGGCATCGCGCGCGCTGAGTCGGCGTCAGATATCCAGTCACTCCAGAGTTCCGGGCGGGATAACCGCAACGTTGTTTGGATGATTATCGGAGGCGGTATGATGCTTGGTGGCTCGTTGATTGGCGACGACGTCGGCACCATCGTCTCAGTCACCGGACTCGTGATTGGACTCGTCGGGCTCTACCGCTACTTGCGGTAGGCACTCCGCTGGATCGTCACGCAGGTCAGTTGGTGGCGATCCTGCGGCCCAGCCGCGCGGCGTGGCGGGCGTAGCAACTCGCCGTAGGTCCAGAGCGCGCCGGTGAAGCACTGCCAATACTCTTGATCCACCAGGGTTGCGGCATACTCGCCTGAGAGCCACGCATTGAGTTCCGCGCGCGAGAACGACTGCGCGGGATACGGCAGGTCCCGGCCGTACAGTGACTCCGGGTCCGTATACACGTTCGGGTGATACGTCGTCTCGTTGTACGGTGCGGTCACAATGAGGTGACCGCCCGGCCGAGTCAACCGGAGCATATGGTGCATCGCCGCCGCGTGTTCGGCGATGTGCTCAAGGGTGCTCACACACACGACCGCGTCGAAGGGGCCGTCGAGCTTCGATGCGCGAATGTCATCGTCCACGGTGTGCCAGTGCCGGTTCAGCATCCCTGGCGGCCAGTAGTCGCGCACGTTATCCGTCGCGGTGACCACGAATCCACAGGTCGAGAGGAGTGACGGCAGCGCGCTCACTCCACTCCCCACATCGAGCACCGTCTGCGGCTGCACCGCATTGAGCTGCTTAAACACATAGCCGTACTCAATCGGCCGCTCGTTGGTGCGGCGGAACTGTTGGGCATCAGCATCCTGCCGACACCGGCGCCGGATGTACTGATCGCCTAGTGAGGTGAGTGCGCGCCTTGCACCTGGCCAGTGAGACACTCCCTGCTCCTTCGCGTAGTCCGCATTGTTGTGATTCCACCTGCTAGATGCGGTACTACCCTCAAGGCTGAGGTGTGGCCGCTTTCGCTTCTGACCTCGTGACCGTCCGGCAACCGTACTGGAGCCATTCCCAGAACAGCTCACACCGCCCGTCAATCAAGTAGTCAACAGAGCGCACTGCGTCCACACGGAAGACGGTGGCATTCAACTCGTCGAGGAGCATCGCACTTCCCGCCGAGCTGGAGGCGTTGGGAATGAGCGCGCGCAGATCCTCGAAGTCCACGATCGCGTGGCCGGCAGAGTCAACCGACACGGACCGTAGCGCACCGGCTGTCGTGGAGGAAAACCACGAGCGCTCGGATGCCGGTTCGGTCTGGCCCCTCAGCATCTGCTCCACGGCGACCCGCAGGGCGACCTCTGGCCCCAGGGCGCTCGGCACCGCGGCGTCCTGCAGCGTGTCCCGTGCGGCCGAATCCTTCGCAGCGGTGTCAGATATCATCGCGTCCGGCACCGCCTGCTTCGGTTCGCTCCCGCAGCCCATCACACTCAGCGTGACCAGCGTCAGGCACGCGACCGCGGTGAGACCAACCCCAGACAGTCGCATGGTTACTCCAAGACAGGGATGCAGAGTGGTAGGCGCGCCGATTATCGGGATTACCCTGGAGCAGTGACAATAGCACGTCCTTCCGGTGAGTGCGGAGAGACTGACGCG
>CAZLJT010000347.1:0-1280 GCA_964559905.1 uncultured Aquiflexum sp. | reverse complement strand
TACACCAGTCCGCGATTCGCCGCGGTCAGAGCACTAGGTCGTTCGTGCGATGGTGGCGGCTGCCACCCCGATGCGACCCTTCGGATGAGGATCTGACCACATCCGGGAGGAACGGTGCAAGGAGACGACGTCACCAGCGCAGAGGCCCGTGAGGCTTCACGCTTGGCCGCGATGAAGGCGAGGGTGGGGAGCGATGTGAACGCAGAGATCAGTAGCCACGCATCCGTCGCTGACTCGGACGGCCGCGCTCGCGTCGACTCTGTTGCGGCGGGGATGCGCGAGCGCGCCATTGACGACACCGTGAGTCGCGACCGAACCGCGGGCCACGCCCGCACCGCGGCGCGCGGATCGCAGTTTCTCGATTACGCGTTCTATCTGCTCTACACGCTGCTGGGAATCCGGCTCGTGCTGGAACTCATCGCCGCGCAGTCGAACAACGGCTTCGTGCAGATGATCAACGCGGTCACCAACCCGTTCTACGCGCCGTTCAAGGGAATCGTGAGCAGCCCCACGAGTGAAGCGGGGAATACATTCGTCTTCCCAATTGTCATCGCGATCGTCGTGTACGCGCTACTGCATCTCGCGATCAACGGATTGCTCCGGATGATCGGAAATCGCAAGACGCAGATATAGACGGTGCGCCGACTCGTGCGTACGGCCCGTCAGCGCCAAAGCATGAGCGGAAGAAGTCCCCAGACAGCCAGCACGACACACCATTGCAGCGCCGCCGAGAGCGCGATCATATCCAGTACGGCACCCGCTCCCTGCAGCCCCCCGCGGGCGCGCCGCGCGAGCGCGTACACGAGTGCCAAGGGCAGTGCGCCGGTGAGTGTTGCCAGGAGAATGTTTGCCGCCGTGGGGTCGCCGATCGCGAGAAACGAGTGCCAGAGGTACATCAGCGGGGTGAGCAACATCAGCCACAGCACCGTCGTTGGCCACGCCAATGCCTCGTCGCGGAGGGCTTTCCGACGGAGCGCGATGCCCGTCCGGACTCCGCCGACCACTATGAGGTAGAGCAGCGCCCCGATACCGGCTCCGGCACTGACCCATCGCGCCACGACCCACCGTCGCGGTACTTGTTCGTAGGTGCGCAGCCCATCGCTCACGATAAGCGCGCCATCGACTGACCGGCTGAGGACGTGCGTCGCTGCTCGTCGCCCCTTCACGCGGAACAGCGAGCCGCCGACTGGCTCTAGGATCCGCGCAGTGCCCTGCACCGGGCGCAGCTCAAGCGACTCGCCATTCCAGGCGATGCGCGTAATGCCCATCAGTTCATCCAG
>CAZLJT010000346.1:937-3486 GCA_964559905.1 uncultured Aquiflexum sp. | reverse complement strand
TTCTCCCGGAAATGGTCCTTAGACATGGCGGAATACATGTTCAGATTTTATTTTTCGGAGCATTGATTTCAGCCATCATGAGTACAACGAGTTCGGGATTGTTGGCACCATCTGCCATCATTTCAGAAAACCTGATCCGGCCTTATTTTGGAAATAAATTGAAAGAGAAGCATTTTTTGTGGATTTTGAGGATAAATATCATCACTGTCGCTGTCGTAGCAGTGGTATTGGCCCAATGGAAAACCAATATTTATGAGCTTGTGGCCGGAGCATCGATATTGATGTTGGTTTCCCTATTTGTTCCCCTGACAGCGGGGCTTTACTGGAAAAAAGCTTCGGAAATGGGTGCCTTGATGTCCATAGTTTTTGGGATGATAGCATTTTTGGGTTTTTCTTCTCTAGATTTACCGTATTATCCCCATTTACCGGCGACACTTGTCAGTGCAGTTTCCATGGTAGTGGGCTCTTTGATTTTCCCCATCAACAAAAAAACCAATGCTACCTTATCCGAAAATAAAACTCCTTAAAAACAAAGAAATCTCCATTTATCGTAAACACCATTGGATTTTTTCTGGTGCAATAGACACGAAAAACGAAGATCTGAAAAATGGAGACTTGGTGCAGATTATCAGTTCCAAGGATATATTTTTGGGAGTCGGTCATTTTCAATATGGCTCGATCATGGTCAGGATGTTGAGTTTTGAGGAGGAACTGATTGATGGAGATTTTTGGATAAAAAAACTCAGTGCAGCCCATCACATGCGCGAAAGCATTGGATTAGGCAATAATCCTGAAACCAATGTGTACAGGCTGATTCATGGTGAAGGGGATGGCTTGCCAGGTCTGATTATAGACTTCTATAATGGTACGGCTGTCATTCAGACCCATCATGTCGGCATGTACAAGCATGTCAAAGATATCAGTCTGGCACTACAAAAAATATATGGCAATACCCTGAATGCGGTTTATGAGAAAAGTGCGGAAACCCTACCAAGAGATATAGGTGTTGAAAACCGTCTTCTGTTTGGTATTCCCGAAACCAATATGGTTTTGGAATATGGTTGCCAATATGAAATAGATTGGGAAAAAGGTCAAAAAACAGGTTTTTTTGTGGATCAAAGGGAAAACAGGAAACTCTTTGGCCACTATAGCAAAGGAAAAAAGGTATTGAATACCTTTTGCTATTCAGGCGGGTTTTCGGTAGCAGCTTTAAAGGAAGGTGCATCAGAAGTTCATTCTGTAGATATCTCTGCTAAAGCCATAGAACTTACCGATAGAAATGTAGCCATAAACAAAGGATTCCAAGGAATACATCAATCCATTGTGGCAGATGTGGTAAAATATATCAGAGAAATTGAAACTGATTATGACATCATAGTGCTTGACCCACCGGCATTTGCCAAAAACATCAAATCCAAACACAATGCTGTTCAAGCCTACAAAAGACTAAATGCTGAAGCCCTGAAAAGAATCAAATCAGGTGGAATATTATTCACTTTTTCCTGTTCACAGGTAGTGGACAAGCAGCTCTTTGCCCATACTGTAACGGCTGCAGCCATGGAAGCAGGAAGAAATGTGCGTATACTCCACTACCTCTCCCAACCTGCAGATCATCCTGTCAATATCTTTCATACTGAAAGTGAGTACTTGAAAGGTTTGGTTTTGTATGTGGATTAGGGGGGGGGTAGATTTTAGATCTTAGATCTTAGATTTGAGACCTGCTGAACTTTCATGAAATAGGTTGACAGGTTTGGGATTTGAGGATGGGTTATCCGAAGCTTGTAGCTTCAGATCGAAGATTTCCCGTTATCCGAAGCTTGTAGCTTCGGATCATTGAGTCTTGAGCCTCTGGCTCAATTGAGGGGAGTTAGAAACTCCCAACTCAGCAGTCCGAAGGTACAACCTTCGGACAACACCATCTCACTTCGCTTATTCCGAAGGCACAACCTTCGGACAACGTAAAAATTATCTTTGCCCTTTGGTGACTTTGCGGGATTTTACCCTAATTTTAAAACAAAAAACTTAAAACATGTATACAGGATTAAAACACTTACACTCCGGACTTGCTTATTTGGCATTGGCGGCTTTGGTTGTCATATTTATTTATGCACTGATAGGTTCCCTTTCGAATAAAACCTACACTGAAAAAGACAGAAAGATCGCTTTGATTGGGTTTATTTTGGCCCATGTGCAATTATTGATCGGATTGATTCTCTACTTTGTCAGTCCACTTGGATTTGCACTGTTGAAAGAAGGTGGTGCCATGAACGATAAAGTCGCGAGATTAACTGCCTTGGAACACCCTGTAATCAATATTATAGCCATCATAGTGATTACCATAGGCTATTCAAGAGCAAAAAAATTAACCGAAAGCCGTGCCAAGTTCCGTTCAATCTATATGATGTATGCCATTGGATTGGTTTTGATACTTTCCAGGATTCCTTGGGCTTCTTGGTTGGGATAATAGGAAAATCAAAAACTTTATGAGGCAGGCTAAAACCTGCCTTTTTTTATTTTAACAAGACTTTTATCAAGTCTTTATCCTCTTG
>CAZLJT010000346.1:0-927 GCA_964559905.1 uncultured Aquiflexum sp. | reverse complement strand
TTATAATCCCAAATCCACCCTTATAGTCCCAAGTTGTCCAAGCAATATTGTTTTTCTCCAATACATCTTTGACATCCTTATACCATTGGTACCGGGCTTTGTCAGGAGTAGTCGGATAAGCACCCCATTCTCCACAATAAAGTGGGAGATTGTATTTCTTTGCTACTCTGATCGGCTTTTCAAAATGCTCTTCTATTGAAGCTTTATCATAATACTTCTGCTGACTTGCCATTATTGAGGCCAAGGGTTCTTCCAGATTTTTCAAATCCTCCCGAGTCACTATTTCTCCCGGATAATTTACAGGGCCATTATAATCCTTGGTTTTTGTCCATGAGGCCTTATAGTGGGTCAGCAACATGGGCTCATACATATGGAAACTTAATATGATATTTGGGTCATTTTCAGGAACCTTTAAATCATCAAAGGTATCAGCGCTTTGCCACCAGTTGGAACCGATTACCAATTTTCTATCAGGTTCATTTTTCCTGATTACTTCCACCGCGTTAGCTACCAGCTTATTCCAATCCTCAGGATCATCTGCTACGGGTTCATTCATGAGTTCATAAGCAAGCATATATACCGGATATTTATTCAATTCTTCAGAAAGGTCTCTCCAGCACTGATAAAACCTTTCCTGTGCAGCGGGTTCTGTCCACAATGGTTTTACATCCGCATTGAAATAATGGGAACGTAAGATATGTAAATCTACAATCACATTGAGCCCGTATTTCTCGCTCCATTTGATGCTATTATGCAGAAGCGTAAATGCTTCTGCGTCTTTTTCTCCGGATTCTTGCCACATCTGTTCCTCATCTATAGGAATCCTGATATGATCAAAACCAAGGTCAGCAATATATTTGACATCTTTTTCAGTAAAAAAATCAAACCTCTCCTGTCCCCTCCTTTTGCTTTGGGAAAGCCAATGAC
>CAZLJT010000345.1:0-3495 GCA_964559905.1 uncultured Aquiflexum sp. | reverse complement strand
CTGGACCTCATCGCTGTTGACATCCAGGTTGGCAAGCGATGGATCGAGATTGGGAGGACATTGGTTTTCGGCTTTGCCTTCCACAAAATCAGAACTCGCGTAAAAGCCATGTTCCAATTGGTCTATTCCCATTTCAGCTGCTTCTCTGTAGGTTACCGCACACAAATGAGCAGTAATTTTCAGGTTTCTCTCATGCACGGCATCTATAGCCGCTTGCAGAGAGGGTTTGTCTAAGAACATGTATCCCTTAAAGGAAGTAAAACCCTGATCTGCCCAATAATTGACAAAGGCACGGGCATCTTTCGGGGTTTCGATTCTGGGCATTTGAGCAAAAAAGGACCCTTTCCTTTCAAGATAGGGAGCGGTAACCTCCATCGAAGGACCTGGAATCTTTCCCTCATCGATGTCACTTTTGAGGTTCAAGTCTGAATATGGCTCTATACTCCCTGCTGTCCTGATAGTTGTAGCACCAGCCCCCAAATAAAGCCTCGGAAAAGTAACTGGTGTCTGTTTCAAATGGGCCATTCTTGGTGCAAAGGAATGACCCGAAATGTACATATGCTCATGCAACATGACCAAGCCAGGCATCAAAGTTCTGCCATTCATGTCTATGGTTTTTGACTCTATAGGTGGGCTTGCATCAGTATCGTCACCTATCCAAGTGATTTTACCATTGCTGATCATGATGGTCTGATTGGTTTTGGCAGGATTGCCTTTACCATCGATCAACAAAGCATTTTTGAAGACGATAACAGCGTCCTGGTATGCAATATACTTTTGGGTTTCCTCGCTGAATTCCGTTTGGGAAAAACAAAGCAGTGAAGAAAAGGAAAGGAAGAGTAAAAGTGAAATCGTTTTTTTCATTTCAATATATTTCAATTCCATGCCCATAAAATATTGATGATCTTCCATTCCCCGTTGATTTTTCCTAAGTGGATGTAATCAAAAAAAGCAAATTTGTTCTGTATGCCTTTGACTGTGGCGATATCGTTGGATATGTCATAAAAAATCACTTCAACGCGGTAAGGCTCTTCAGGATTTACACCTGCTTTATACATCGTTTTAAAGTCAACGGTTTTGATATTGAATAATAGGTGCGACCATCCCATGATATCCAACTTGTAATTCCCTTTATTGTCTTTGGTGATCAGTCTTTTTGCCAATTCAGGATGCATGGCTTTTTCTACTCTTACAGCATCGTTGTCATGGAGTCCTTCAAGATAATTGAATACTGTTTCCTTGATTAGCAAAGTATCACTTTTGGTTTGGCCGAAAAGGTTGCTGTTGAATGATAACATGCATAGAAAAACCAAGGCCAATCTTAATAATTGACGGAGTTGAAGTTTCTGGAGTGTCGGTTTCATTTTTTTTTGTTTAAAGTATCTTATTGAATATCAATTGACTCATTACTCTCTCATAAAATATCGATGATCTTGTAATCATCTTTGGTTCTATACTTCTGCCTATGCAGGATATGCCTCTAATTTCCTATTTGAACGGGGTATCCTAATTGTGCCCAAACCAAGATCCCTTCGTCAAGAATAGCTGTATTTTTGAATCCATATTTTTTCAACTTGCTGATCACCTGTCCTGAAGCAGCATGAGGACAGGCGCAATAAGCAATGATCCAGGTACCGTCATTCGGTATATCTTTTACAAAGGTTTCCGGCTCGTTATAGTAAGGAACTGGAATTGCTCCCGGAATATGGGTCTGTCTCCAAGCCACTTCTGACCTGGCATCAAGCAATACCAATCGCATACCATCTTCCATGGCCTTATTCAATTGCGCTGCAGATAGGTAAAGCCCTTCACGCAGTTCAAAATCAGGTTGCTCACCCTCAGGGTTTATTATATATTCTTCCGGTGTAGGTAAACTTACAGCTGTTGGTTCAGGTACATCCCAACCTGATGCCCGACTTCTGAGAAATGCAGTTACAGCATCTATTTCATCGCCACTGAGGCTATCCTTGAATGCAAGCATTGGGGTACCGTCTCTTCCTTCAGCAATGGCGTAACGCAGAAAATGGTCAGTTGCCGTAGCCAATAACATGGGGTTTCCCAAAGCTGGTGCACTAATGCCTTCTCCATTAGATCCATGGCAAGCCGCACATTTTTCTGCATATATCCTTGATCCAAGTTGTACATCACCTTTGATGGGATCACGGGATAATTCAATTGGCTTTTCAACTCCGCTGGATTCGTTCAACCATTTCAGTATCAATTCTACATCGATATATTCCAAGGGTCCGCCTTGTTCCTTATAGTAGCCGGCCATAGCGGTATTGGCCCTTCCATATTGGATGGTATATCTGAGAAAGTTGGAAGATTGAGCCGTAGCCATCAAAGAGTGAGATCGGAGAGAAGGAGCAAAATCAGCCGCATAACCTTCTCTGTTTTCTCCATGACATAATGCACAATATTTCAGGTACATTCCTTCAGCGTACAACATGGCAGTACTATCAAGTTTTGACCCAAAATTCAGCTTTAATTGTTCCGCTAACATCGCTTGCTCTTCAGGTTCTTCCACAAATTCAAGTTGAACGCCGAAAGCATATTCTTTCAATACCGTCACACTGTTTTTTAATAAATCCTCCAAGAGCGCCTCTTTGGGTAATTTTTCTGAAAGCAAATCGTGTGTGGCTTTGAGATCCTGCACCTCAAAAACGATAGCAAATACCCCGGAACCACGCTGTTTCAGGAATCCGGCAAGGGCATCATCAGATGTTTTGGGACTGATTATATGTAGCTCTTGAAACCTTTTTATTTTAAAACGGATCAGATTTTCAGATGGAATTTCTTCCAATTCCAGAAGTCCCAATTTTTTAAATTCCTTACGTGCAGCTTCAAGGTCCTCAACCACAACTTTGATAGCCGCTATTCCTAGGACACCATTTGGATGTCGCAAAAATTCCCGTGTCATGTTATAAAAACTCTTCCATTCATGCATTCGCTCATAAGGGAAATCTGAAAACTCAACAAATTCCGGAAGAGGATTCGGCAATTTTTTTGTTACAAAACCCACTTTGAAAACCTGACTCTGATTATCAACCCAATGAGAGGATTGAGGAACCGGGTTGGCTATATTATAAGTTCTTAGAGAATCCAACTCAAACCCACGGGAAGTTAACCAGCTGTAGGTACTGTCCACTGATGAGCTTGATAAAGAATAAAATCCAACGCCTTTGAACCTACTGAAAAAGTCCAAAACCAATGAATCTTTGCTCGAAACAAGTACTGAATCCTCCAACGAAAGTAAATCCAGAGTAGACATGTCAGGAAAGGGAATTGTAATCGTCATTGTCCCCTCAAAGATCCCCTTATTGGTCATTTCCGAAACGGGAATATCGAATCCCAGTACTTCGTTATAATATTTTCTGGCACTATCGAGGTCCTCTACAATTAGAGTTATATTATTTATCCCAAAGCCCCGTCCCATTAAAGCATTACTGCCATTATTGCCATCCTTTTGTTCTGACTGACATGAAATGATAGATA
>CAZLJT010000344.1:0-3507 GCA_964559905.1 uncultured Aquiflexum sp. | reverse complement strand
CCTACAACGACGCGGTGCGTCAGTGGCCGACACAGCTGCTCGCGCGCCTGTACGGCTTCGGGGCCGCGGGCTTGCTCTGACCGATTCGACGGCCTTGGCGATCGTGACTGCAGGGATGGCCGTGCGCATCGCCGACGCCCGCCGAGTCGGTGCGCCGGGCGCGCCGACTCGACGTCAGTAGCGCACGCCCAGCTGCGGCGTCAGCCGCTCCGACGACGGCAGATCGTCGTCGCCGTCGGCCTCGAGCGCGATCTGCGTGCACACCGCCCGGCACAGCGACGCAGCGCGCTCGTTGCCGATGCGGTAGTAGATCTGGGTCGCGTCGCGGCGCCGGCTCAGCACGCCGGCGCGGTACAGCGTCGACAGGTGCTGGCTCATGTTGGGCTGCGTGGTGTCGATCTCGGCCAGCAGCTGCGACACGGTCTTCTCGGTGTTGCACAGCGCGCTGATGATCTTCAGCCGGATCGGGGTGGCCAGCAGGCGGAACAGCTCGGCCGCCGACGAGAAGACCTGGTCCGATTCGTTGTCGGCGTCGTCGACCCGCACCGGGTCGGTCGTGCCGGCGTCCGTCTCGGACCGATTGTTCATGCCTGACCCCTTTTATCAGTGGTCAATGATGCTTGCTGACCCCCGCCGGCGTCAATCCCGGGGCGCCCCCCTCAGCGCGGGGCGGGCGTGGCGCCGAAGCGGTAGTGGTCGCGCTGCAGCACCGCCGCCACCGCCGTCACCTCCTCGGGGAACAGGCCCAGGTTCAGCTCGGTGCTGCAGTAGTCGACCATGCCGCGCAGCGCGCCCGGCGTGTTGATGCGCCCGGCCGGCCGGTAGATGGCCGACCCGTCGCCGCCGACCTGCCGCTGGTGGCAGGCGCTGCACTGGTGCTCGGCGATGAGCTTCTCGCCGAGCGCGAGGTCGGCCCCCTCGAACAGCGCGGGCGTGGCGCCGGGCGGCTGGGCGAACGCGGCCGTGGCCGCCAGGGCCAGCGCGCCCGCGCCCGCCCAGCGCATCACTTGGCGCCGCCCAGGATCCAGGTCGCCAGCGTGGTCAGCTCGGCGTCGGTCAGTCCGGGCTGGGCCGGCATCGGCACCGGGCCCCACTTGCCGGAGCCGCCGGCCTTGATGCTGGCGGCCAGCGTCTTGACGGCGTCGGCCTGGCCGGCGTACTTCTTGGCGACGTCGGCATACGAGGGGCCGACCAGCTTCTTGTCGGTCGCGTGGCAGGCGGTGCAGGCCTTCTGCTGCGCCAGCTGCAGGTTGGCCAGCGCCGGCGCGGCGACGGTGGTCAGCGCCAGGGCGGCGAAGAGAGGGGTCCAGCGGGTCATGGGGTTCCTTTCGGGGGTCAGGGTTCAGTCGGCGAGCGACGCGAGTTTCAGGACGTCTTCCTCGAACATCTCTCCCGGGATCGCCTGGACCAGGCGGCCCTGGCGATCGACGGTGATGGTCATGGGTATAACGTTGCGGGACGTGAGTACGGCCGACAAGGCCGGCCAGGCCAGAGTCACCGGGAAGGTCCAGCCGTTCGCGGCCATGCTGCGCTGCACCGCGGCCGGGTCGCGGTCGCGTGCCACGCCCAGCACCGCCGCCGACCTGCCCGCGAGGGCCTGGTGCAGCTTCTGGACATGCGCATTGTGCCGCTTGCAGAACGGGCAGGTCGTCGCCCAGATCACGACCACCAGCGCCTGGCCGGGCCGCGGCTGCCACCGGCTGCCGTCGAGCAGCGTCACGCCGTCGGGCCAGCGCACGACCTCGCCGGGCGCCGCGGGGGCGGCCAGGGCGGGGCCGGCCAGCCCCAAGGACCCCAGCGCCGACCCCAGCGCAGGCAGCCAGCGCAAGGCGTCGCGCCGGTTGGGGCGTCGGTCGGGCTGCCGGCTCACTTGGCGCTGCGCTCCATCAACAGGTAGGTGTTGTAGGCGTTGATGCGGTTAGCCGCGCGGAACAGCGGCAGGGACTCGTAGCGCGACCAGTCGGTGCGCGCATAGGCCTCCTCGAAGGGCTCGAGTTCCCGGGCCGCCTCGCCCATCGCCGTGCGCAGGTAGACCAGGTAGTCGCGCGTGAGCTGCAGGTCGTCGCGCGCGCTCGTCGACACCGGCCCGTGGCCGGGCACGATGAGCTGCGCGTCGTAGGCGAGCAGGCGGTCCAGCGCCTGCACCCAGGCGCCGCTGTCGGCCAGGCCGACGAAGGGGATGCGGCCGCGGAACACGATGTCGCCGGCCAGCAGCACGCGCGCATCGGGCAGCCAGACGACCAGGTCCTCGGGCGTATGCGCCGGCCCGGCGTGCGAGATCTCGAACCGGGTGCCGCCCAGCGTCAGCGTGACCGGGCCATCCAGCCAGCGGTCCGCCCCCACCAGCAGCGTCTTCTCGTCGATCCAGGGAAACAGCTCCTCGCGGCTGGCTTCCAGCCGCAGCCGGGCCGTGTCGGAGTTCAGGTAGGCCTGGCCGCGCGTGTGCGCGATCACCTTCGCCCCGCGCGCCTGGAACACCTGCAGGCCGTAGACATGGTCGGCATGGTAGTGGGTGACGATCACGTGCCTGACCGGCAGCGGCGTCACGCGCCGGATCTCGGCCAGCAGTTCCTCGGCCAGCGCCGGCGAGCCCAGCGCGTCGACCACGACCACCTCGTCGTCGGTGACGACGAAGGCGGCGTTGGAGATGAAGTTGCGGTTGGCCGACGAGCCCAGCGCCGACACCCCCTGCACCATCCAGACCCGCGGCGCGACCGGCACCGCCTCCACGCGCTGCGCCAGCGCACCGGCCGTGGCCATGGACAGCAGCAGCAGGACGAGGCGTTGAAGGACCGGCATGGGAAGCGCGACGGCTGGCAGCGTCTATATATTCGAATGTACCGATATTAGAGACCGATTCGGCGTCAGGGGCATGCGGGCGAACCCGCAGCCAACCTGACGACACTGGCGAGCCCTGCTGTCCACACCGATCACGGAGACGAACGATGCGACGACACCTGCCCACGCTGGCGGCGCTGCTGGGTCTGGCGACCCCGCTCGCCCAGGCCGCCGACCCGCACCTGGCCCGCAATCTGGCGGCCACCTGCGCCAACTGCCACGGCACCAACGGGCATGCGCTGGGCGACAAGAAGTCGCTGGCCGGGGTGCCGGCCGAGAAGACGCTGGCCATGCTGCTGGACTACCGCGACGGCAAGCAGGCGGCGACGATCATGCACCAGATCGCCAAGGGCTACACCGAGGAGCAGCTGCGCCTGATCGCCGGCTTCTTTGCAGCTCAGCCGGCCCAGCCGGCACGGCGTTGAGGAGCCGCCCCATGCCCGGAACTCCCTTTTCGCGCCGCCACGTGCTGGGCGCCGGCGCCGCGCTCGCCGCCACGTCGCTGTTCGGTTGCGCCACGCCCGGCGGGCCGTCCATCGGCCGCGTCGTGGTCGTCGGCGGCGGCTACGGCGGCGCCACTGCGGCGCACTATCTCAAGCTGTGGGGCGGCAACGTCGACGTCACCCTGGTCGACCGCTACCCCGAGTTCGTCTCCTGCCCGATCTCCAA
>CAZLJT010000343.1:0-3510 GCA_964559905.1 uncultured Aquiflexum sp. | reverse complement strand
AATCTTCAATTCCGGAAAGTCATCATAGATGTTTTTGATTTCGATGGACCAATTTGGGTATTTGTGTACCTCGTCCAGGAAAAGGTATTTGCCTCCTCTTTTGACAAAATGATCTACCATGTCCACCAGGCTATTTTGGGCAAACCAGATATTGTCCAAACTCACGTATAAAGTGGTATGGTCAATCGGTAGGTTTTTCTTAATGTATTGAAGTAAAAGGGTTGTTTTTCCGACTCCCCTTGGTCCTTTGATACCGATTAATCTTGCCTCCCAATGGATCTTATCGATCAAACTCCTGATAAAATCAAGGCTGGTAGAATCGATCTTTTTCAAAAATCTTTCTTCGATGGATTCCATAATATTGCTTATTGTATTAAGCAAAAATAATTATAATTGCTTAATATATCAAGCGTTAATAATCATTAATGCTGTATATAATAAGTAATAATTTAAATTATTGCTTATTATACTAAGCAAAATAAATTAAATTCAGATTATCATAATAAGCAATATGGCCAAAATCAATAACTCTTAAACGCTGGAATTGCTTCGTTTAACTTGTATATCCTTTTGCCCATTTCATGAAACTGATTGTTTCAAAAATCACTGAATTATTAATTGAAACAAAAATTCTATACATTTACTAATCAGAACCTTCATACATTTGTATCGTAACTATACCTCGTGAAGTCTTTTATCAAAATATCTCTCCTTGTATTCTATGTGTTTTTCAACGCAGGGTTGAGCTATTCCATGCATTATTGTGGAGATGACTTCCAAAGGATCAATGTATTTGCTGAGTACAAAACCTGCTGTGAGTCCAACGTGCCCGTGCCAGGTTGCTGTGATGATGTTTCTAATTTAGAGCTTCCCAATACAGATCAGCAAATTTCGAATGTTTTGGATTTTCAGCCTCAAATTTTTGAGCTGCTTACTTTTGATGCTCCACATGAATTACCTGTTTTTTTTACAGCTATAGAAGAGAAAACAGCCTTTGCTGATTCCTCACCTCCAATATTACAAAACACGCCGATTTATATTTTTTGTCAGGTATTCCTGATATAAGCTTTCCCGCGAAGTCGCCAAGTCGCAAAGGGAACTAATTTTCATTTTCAAAATTTCTCATTGAATTTTAGCATTTTCCGGATAGAAGAATTGTAAGGTTTTTTATGTCCTGTTAAATCTAATCCACTTCCCTTTTTGTCTACCCTTGGTTTAAAGTTAAATTGGGGAAACTTTAATATCCACAAATATCCAATCCCGATAAAATCGGGATAAATATCCATAAGTATCCATCGCCAAAATTGGCTCAAAGGATGATTCTATGTTAAATAACATTATAAAGTTTTTTCTCGAAAACAAACTGGTCACAGTCATTCTCCTAGTGCTTGTTGTAGCATGGGGAATTGTTACGGCACCATTCAATTGGAATACAGGATTTCTGCCCAATGATCCTGTTCCGGTGGATGCCATTCCTGATATCGGGGAAAATCAGCAAATCGTCTTTACAGATTGGATGGGGCGTTCCCCCCAGGATGTAGAGGATCAGATCACTTATCCCTTGACCACTTCCCTCTTGGGTTTACCTGGTGTAAAGTCTATCAGGAGTACCTCTATGTTTGGGTTTTCTTCCATTTATATCATTTTTGAGGAGGATGTAGAATTTTACTGGAGCCGTTCCAGAATTTTAGAAAAGCTTAATTCACTTTCTTCAGGCTTATTGCCGGAAGGGGTACAGCCAAAGCTTGGTCCTGACGCTACAGGATTGGGTCAGGTATATTTTTATACTTTGGAAGGCAGAGATGAAAAAGGGAATCCGGCAGGAGGTTGGGATTTGCATGAACTGAGAAGCATACAGGATTATTATGTTCGTTATGGTTTGGCTGGTACAGAAGGTGTTGCTGAAGTGGCCAGCATCGGCGGGCATGTGAAGGAGTATCAAGTGGACTTGGATCCTGTAGCCATGAAGGCACACGATGTTTCCATGATGCAGGTGATGAACGCCATCAAGCAATCCAACCTGGACATTGGTGCCAATACCATGGAGATCAATCAGGTGGAGTTTATCGTCCGTGGGCTGGGCTATGTGAAGTCTTTGGAAGATATTGAAAAAGCTGTGGTGAAGGTGAGCAACAATGTTCCTTTGCGCATTCAGGATATCGCAAAAGTCAATATTGGACCGGCTAGCCGAGCCGAAAGGGCAATATTGGATAAAGGTGGTGCGGAAGCTGTCGGTGGTGTCGTGGTGGCCCGATATGGAGATAATCCCTTGCAGGTCATTGATGCCATCAAATCTAAAATTGAAGAGATTTCACCTGGACTTCCAAGCAAAACACTTGAAGACGGGACAGTTTCCAAAGTGACAATAGTTCCATTTTATGATCGTTCGGGCCTGATTAAAGAGACTTTGAGTACCCTAAATGAAGCTATCAGCCTGCAGATTCTAATTACCATCATCGTCATCATGGTAATGGTCTATAACCTTAGGGCGTCATTGTTGATTTCTGCACTATTGCCATTGGCGGTTTTAATGTGCTTTATCATGATGAAGTATTTTGGGGTGGATGCAAATATTGTGGCATTGTCCGGAATTGCTATTGCCATCGGAACCATGGTAGATTTGGGTATAATTTTGAATGAAAATATACTCCGTCATCTAGAAGAATCTGATGATAAAAAGTCCAAACTCCAGGTCATCTATGAAGCTACAGCTGAAGTAAGTTCAGCCATTCTTACTGCCGTGATGACAACCATCGTCAGTTTCTTACCAGTGTTTACACTTCAGGCTGCTGAGGGAAAACTCTTTGGTCCATTGGCATATACCAAAACGTTCGCATTGATTGCTGCTTTGATTTTTACTTTGGTATTTATGCCCGCCTTTGCACATTGGGTATTTGGTGCTAAAGTCAAGTCCAGAAATTATAGAACAATCCTCAATGTCATGATGGCAGTTGTCGGGTTTGTCTTGCTCTTTTATTTCTCTTGGGCAGGATGGGTATTATTAGCATTTGCAGCCAATCAATTGATTCATCAATTCCTACCACAGCAAACAAAAAATGGCCAATTCAAAAATCAGATTTCCATGTTGATTGCTGTGGTAGCAGTTTCGGTGCTGTTGGCCTTTGAATGGAGACCGCTGGGCCTAACACAGCCCGTACTGGTGAATTTCTTTTTTATTGGTATAGTGCTGGGTTTTGTATTGGGACTTTTTTCTCTGTTCATCCGCTTCTATTCCCACATGTTGAAATGGTGCTTGGAACACGCAAGGATTTTCTTCATGATACCGGCACTGATCATTCTCTTCGCCGCCAATGTTTGGTTGGGGTTCAATAGCGTTTTTGGCTTTGTAGCCAAGGGATTCGATCAAGTAGGTTGGAATATCCGAACCACTTCTGTGTGGTCTGGACTGGCACATGCGCTTCCAGGGATGGGCAAAGAATTTATGACTGCCTTGAACGAGGGTTCATTCCTATTGATGCATACTTCCATGCCACATTCCGGGGTGGAGGC
>CAZLJT010000342.1:0-3511 GCA_964559905.1 uncultured Aquiflexum sp. | reverse complement strand
GCTTTGGTGGAACCATGGAAATAGCAGGCACCAACGAATCCATCAATATCAACCGGGTAAAAGGAATCTTCGAATCAATCAATCGTTTCTACCCTGATTTTCAGAGTAAATTTCCCGAAAAAGAGGAAATCTGGCAAGGATTGAGACCCTGTTCACCGGATGGACTCCCTTACATCGGATTAGCCCCAAAATGGAAAAATGTTCTCGTAGGTACAGGTCATGCCATGATGGGCATCAGTCTAGCACCGGGAACAGGAAAAATCCTTGCTGAACTTCATGAAGGATTGAACAATCATATGGATATAAGTGCTTTTGAGGTTGGAAGGTATTGAAAAGGCTGGAAGACCGAAGACAGGAGACCGAAGAAAGCAGCTTTCACAATATTGGAAAGAAAACGGATTTTCAGATTATTTACTAATAGGACAAAATTTTAGGGGCGTCATTGCGAGGAGCACTTCAGAGAATCTGATTTTATAAAGGAGGCTTTCGTGCGACGTGGCAATCTCTTGAAGGTGAAAAAGGCATTGACCCTAAAAAGCAGAAGTTGAATATTTAAACAGTCATTAATGCGTTGAGTCCAGGATTTCTGACCATTTTCATTAGTCAAGATCCAAAACAACTTAAATACCCTTAAAATTATTGTAACTACAATTATTATTTAAGATGAAAAATGATGTAGTTGATTCAAATTTGAGGATAAAAAATCTGGATTTCCTATTCCTCAAAAACCGGATCTTCCCTGTCAATGATGCTTCTAATAAAGACTATCATCTGATCTATCTCGCTCCAGGAAAAACCCAAATGCGATTGAGAATGGGCCAAAGCATCACGCAGTTTTCCTATATTGTTCATAGTCTGAACGAAACGTTCCCTGCTAATTGAAGCATCAAACTTTTTGAAGCGTTGGTTTTTGGAAAAAATCGAGCCCAAGTCCCCAAACTGTAAACATTGGACCAAGTCGATCTCTTCCTTTCGTGCTTTTTTCCATTCATAAAGGTTTCTGGCTTGACTAAGCCTGTTTTCAGTGAGGCTTTTTTCCCATTGTGGGAGTTGCTTGCGGATCATATCTTTGAGATGCGTTTCAAGTAGACTGATCAAACCAAAAAAACCTATCCTTAAAGGGATTTTATCCAAATCAGTACGTGTCACGATATAGCTTAGATTCCCATCTTCATCTTTGATAAAAAACCTTCTTTGCATAATCAGCATTCTAAAAGCTTTCAACAATGGGGTACTTGCTTCCATCAAATCTTCTTCGGAAATCATTTGTGGGCCTTCGTCCCCCGCATCGAATTTCATCAGTTCACCGTCCATATTGATTACAGCGGAATGAAAATTTCTTTTTTCCATTTCCTCTCTAAAATTCTCCTTTTCGAAAATGACCAGATTTTCAGCAATGGGCAGGATATTGATCTGTTCTTCAAAAAGCAATCGGAGTCGGTCTAGAGAGTTCATAAAGCAGCTTTAATGGATTGTGAAAATATAAATTTACCTTATATATTGACCTAATTTTTACGAACAAATAAAATAATTATGTCAGCAATGGATTTAGGAATCGGAAGTCAGATCAGACATCCAAAGTTTGGAAAAGGAGTCGTAGTGGAATCAGATGCTTCCTACTACAAGATATATTTTAACTTCACAGCAGAGGTCAAGACCATAGCCCGGGACTTTCCCAATTTTGAATTGGTAGAGAAAAAAGAGGCTGAATTTCAGCCCATCACCTTGGCAGAAATCGAAACAGCAGTGGAAAATGTCATCCGTAAAAATCAACCCAAAGAAGACCTTCCCAAAGTAACATTGGCTCAAAAGTGGATCAATGGGACGGTTACGATCAATCCTTATAACCCGGAAATGAGCAACAAGGAAGTTCCGATAAAGACCTTCTTTCACAAAATAGTCATGGTAAGGGAAAGACTTCGGGTTTTGGAACAGAATATCAACAACCATGAAAAACTTGACGACGAGGACCGCATCCAACTCCAACAATATATTACCCGTGCTTACGGTTCACTGACCACCTTCAATGTGCTATTTTCCAATAAGGACGATTATTTCAAAGGGGCTGGAAAAGAAGATTAAAAAAGAGGCTGAGGGCCTCTTTTTTATGTAGTGTAAACTGAATTGAACAAAACATAATCAGTAGTTAGATCTGATCCCCAGCCTATGCCGCTTTCTTTACCGGTATTTACTTCCAAATGCACCCTGATTTGAGATTCTCTGAGGAGTTTTTTGATGTAGTTTTTATCAAAATCAAGCGGCTTCCCTTTTTCCAATACCTGAATCATCTTTTCCTGATCTCCCAAAAATAAGTTTACTTTTCTGTAATTGAAATTGATTCCTGCATTGCCACAGGCAGCAACGATTCTTCCCCAGTTTGGATCCCTGCCAAACATGGCTGTTTTGACCAATGTGGAACCGGAAATTGCCCTGACCAGTTTCCTGGCCGTTTCCTCTGTTCTAGCCTTTGTGACTTTGTATTCAATAAACTTGGAAGCCCCCTCACCGTCGGAAACGATTAGTTTGGCAAGGTGGGAGAGCAATTCCAGCAGTTTTTCTCTGAACATGATATATCCCGGATCCGACTCGGATTTGATTTTAGTGTTGTCCGCCATTCCGTTTGCCATGATAGCTACCATATCATTGGTGGAGGTATCTCCATCTACAGTGATCATATTAAATGATCTGTCTACGCAATAGCGGAGGGTTTTATCCAGCAATTTGTTCTCGATATTCAAATCAGTCACCACAAAAGCCAGCATGGTTGCCATATTGGGGTGAATCATTCCTGAACCTTTTGCTATCCCGCCCATATTGATCTGAATGCCGTCATGTTCGAATTCCACAAAACCTTCTTTGGCAAAAGTATCAGTCGTCAAAATGGCATTGGCAACAAAAGATCCGGCTTTGGTGTCATCGCTGAGTTTATGGATATTGTTTCTAATGCCATTTACCACATCTTCAGTAGGAAAAGGCTCACCAATCAACCCTGTAGATGCAATGATAACGTCTTCTTCAGGGATATTCAACATTTCAGCTGTCACTCTCATCATCGCTTCGGCACCTAACCGACCCTGTTCTCCTGTACAAGCATTGGCATTGCCTGCGTTGCACACAATTACTTGAGCGCGATTGTTTAAATTTACATTCCTTTCACTGATTTCTACGGGTTCTGCTCTCACCTTATTCTGGGTGAATACTGCCGCAGCAGCTGCAGGGGCTTCGGAATAAATGATTGCCAAATCTCTGCGCATGGATTTAACTCCAGTATGTGCCCCCCAGCATTTAATCCCTCTTACATTGGTAATATTTTTGATCATTGTCATGATTTTATGGTCTTAATGGTATTTGATTCAATCCTGTAGATTCCTCCAGTCCAAGCACTAGGTTCATATTATGCACGGCCTGACTGGCAGCTCCTTTGAGCAGGTTATCTAAGGCAGAAATGATTATTATCCTTTGGGTACGCTCATCCCAAGTCGGGAAAATATCACAATAATGACTTCCCCTT
>CAZLJT010000341.1:0-3527 GCA_964559905.1 uncultured Aquiflexum sp. | reverse complement strand
CAACGAGCTGAAAGGCGCCAGATTTGTATTCGATATCACAGGGTTGAAAATCCAGGATATGGAAGAGACAAGCGAAAGTTATCCTAAGTTATGGGGTCACTTGCAGTCACCTGATTTCTTTGATGCTGCCAACCATCCTCAAGCAGTTTTTGAATTAACCAGCGTTGAGCCTTTTGTAGCTGGAACAATTGAGGATAAAGAAGAATTTAAAACTGATAATACTCCAAAGAGTGATTCCGAAGTGGCTACTGAAAATCCTACCCATTGGGTGTCAGGTAATCTTACCATGAGAGGTACTACCAAAAATATAAAATTCCCTGCCCATGTATCCATTGAAAATGGTTCAGTTGCTGCAAAAGCAGGTTTCAACATTGACAGGACAGCTTGGGGCTTGGCTTATGGAGACGAGAGTGGTGCAGTTGACAAAGCAAAAGATCAATTCATCTACAATACTGTAAGTATCGGATTTGATATCAAAACCAACTAATCAAAGATTAATGTTTGTTTCTGAAGGGGAAGTCGAAAGATTTCCCTTTTTTTTGTGTCTAAAAGTTAATTTTGGGATATGTTAACTGTGAAGGAATTCCAATTTTCGTCGAACCATCAATTTGTAGAGTCCTTGCTATGCTGGGCTGATTACCATTATGCCTATGTCGGTTTTTTCGACCACAATGATATCAAGTACCCCTATGGTGGTTTTAAAAGGGTTTTAATGGCCGCCCATCAAGCCTTTGATCTCGAAATTGCCAATCAATGGTTTGGAAAAAAAGAGATGGCAGCCATACTTTCTTATGATTACAAAAACAATATCGAAAAGCTCAAAAGCAATAATCGATCGCTTGTGGATTGTCCTGAATCAATTTTCTTTATTCCAGAGATCAAAATAGAAATTCTAGTCGATCATTTGAGAATTTATCATGCTGATCCTCAAAGGATGTTTGATGAAATATGTGCATTCAACCAAAATCACCTCAAAAATCCTTCAATTGAAATCTCGGCCCTTACCAGCCGAAATAACTATTTCGAAAGTGTTAATTCCATACAAAACAACATTGTCGAAGGGGACATGTATGAACTGAATTATTGTATGGGCTTTGAGTTTGAAGGTAATAATTGGAATCCGGTAGAAGGATTTTCTGATCTGATGGAAAAATCCCCTATGCCCTTTTCTGCATTTTTCAAAGCTGAATCCAAATACCTGATTTGCGCTTCACCCGAGCGGTTTCTCAAAAAAACTGGGGATAAGCTGATTGCACAACCCATAAAGGGTACGATCAAGCGGGGGAAAAATGAGTTGGAAGACAGCCTGCTCAAAGAAAAACTATTGAACTCCGAAAAGGAACGGGCAGAAAATCTCATGATTGTGGACTTGATGCGCAACGATCTCAGTAGGATTTCGCAAACAGGTTCAGTAAAAGTTGAAGAACTTTTTGGAGTTTATCCCTTTTCCAGGGTGCATCAGATGATATCAACGGTGGTTTCTACCATCTCTGAAAAGAAAAGCTTAATGGAGATCTTACATGCCACTTTTCCCATGGGAAGCATGACAGGAGCGCCAAAAATCAAATGTATGGAGTTGATCGATCAATATGAGGATTTTAAAAGAGGTTGGTTTTCCGGTGCCTTGGGGTATATTGATGAGACGGGAAACTTTGATTTATGTGTAGTCATCAGGAGCATTATTTTCGATAAAGAATCCGGGAAAGGGTATTTTGCAGTGGGTTCAGCCATCACTTATGACGCAGACGCCGCTTACGAATATGAAGAATGCTTGTTGAAAGCTTCTGCTATTGTGGAGGTATTGCAAGTGAATTGAAAGATTGAGAAAAAAATGGAGGAAAAAACCAGGAAAATCATTCATGTGGATATGGACGCATTCTATGCTTCCGTGGAGCAAATGGATAATCCTGAACTCCGTGGTAAACCCTTGGCAGTTGGTGGAAATCAGGAAAGGGGAGTGGTGGCAGCGGCTTCCTATGAGGCCAGAAAGTTTGGCGTGCGATCTGCGATGTCGGGTAAAATGGCATCTTTAAAATGTCCTCAACTGATTTTTGTCAGGCCAAGATTTGACCGCTACAAAGAAATATCCAATCAGATAAGGGAGATTTTTTATGACTATACCGAACTGGTAGAACCACTATCTTTGGATGAGGCATTCTTGGATGTGACAGAGAATAAAGTCAATAATCCCTCAGCCACCTTGATAGCCCTAGAAATCAGGAAGCGAATCAAAGAAGAAGTAGGGCTGAATGCCTCGGCTGGCATTTCCTATAATAAGTTTCTGGCAAAAACTGCTTCCGATATCAACAAGCCCAATGGGCAAGCAGTTATCTTGCCCAAAGATGCGGAGGCATTTTTGGAGAAATTGCCCATTGAAAAGTTTTTTGGTATCGGCAAAGTGACTGCTGAGAAAATGAAGGAGTTGGGTATCCACAATGGTTTTGACCTCAAGCAGTATTCCTTACAATTTCTGACCAAACGTTTTGGGAAATCTGGCCTGCACTTTTTCAATATTGTCCGAGGCATTCATTTGAGCGAGGTACAACCCAATAGACTGAGAAAATCCCTTAGCGCAGAGAACACTTTCGAAAACGACCTGACCAAAGAAGAGCAATGGAATCATGCATTGGAGGAAATTTTTGAGGAGCTCAAACGGCGAATCAGCCGCAGTGGTGTTAAGGGAAGGACAGTCACTCTTAAGATCAAATACCATGACTTCACCGTTCAGACCCGAAGTAAAACCTTCGAACAATACCCCGAGGAACAAAAAATCTGGGAGACAGTAATGGAACTTTTAACCCAAGAAGAACTAAAATCCCCTGTCCGCCTTTTCGGTATAGGCATCTCCAACCTCAATGTGGAAGAGGAGAGGATACATTTTGGGAAGCAGTTGTGGCTTGAATTTGGGGGTAGGGATGAAGGTAGAATTTAGAGGGTAGATTGGGTGTCGTCATTTTGAAAGAGCTTTGGGTAATCATTTTGTTTTTTTTTGGAAAAAGAGGCATCTTAAATGAAGTTTAAAAAAATTGAAATTTCCGTGATGAACAACCTAAATTTGAAACCCATATAGGTAGTATATCGATTGGCAAGAAAGCTTTGAGAAGAAAGTGTTGTTTAAATTACAACATGGAAAATATGATATAGAACTAATCCATTTCCACCAAAAATGAAACTGAAAGCACTAAACAAGTTGACAGATCCTTTGGGAACCTCAGTAAAAATGCCCGTATTGTTCCTGGGGCATGGCAGTCCGATGAATGCTATTGAAGCAAATGAGTTTGTAAGCAGCTTTAGAAATACCGCAAAGGAAATCCCTAAGCCAAGCGCTATTTTGTGTATTTCCGCTCATTGGGAAACCAAAGGCACTTTTGTGACGGCCAAGGAAAATCCCAAAACCATTCACGACTTTGGGGGATTTCCGCAGGAATTGTTTGCAGTGCAATATCCTGCACCGGGAAGTCCGGATTTAGCCAAAGAAACAAAATCTCTGATCACAAAAACAGAAGTAGGGTTGGATGATAAATGGG
>CAZLJT010000340.1:0-3528 GCA_964559905.1 uncultured Aquiflexum sp. | reverse complement strand
GGCCGCGACCTGCGCGCGCAGGCCGCCACCTTCCCGCACGCGCTCGCCGCCGCCACCGGCTGCGAGCTCGCGGAGATCGAGTCCCTGGTGCAACGGCTCGCCGCGCTGCGAGCGCGCCTGCGCACCGCTTCCCCCACCCCCTGAAAGGAGCCCACCATGGCCATCGAGAAAGCCCTCTACACCGCCCACGCCACCGCGACCGGCGGCCGCGCCGGCAAAGCCCGCTCGTCCGACGGCGCGATCGACCTGAACCTGGCCACGCCCAAGGAACTCGGCGGCTCCGGCGGTGCCGGCACCAACCCCGAGCAGCTGTTCGCGGCCGGCTACTCGGCCTGCTTCATCGGCGCGATGAAGGCCGTGGCCGGCAAGCAGAAGATCACGCTGCCGGCCGAGGTGAGCATCGACACCAGCGTCGCGATCGGCCCGCACGCCAACAAGCCGGGCGCCTTCGGCATCGCGGTCGACATGACGGTCAAGGTGCCGGGCATGGAGCGCGCCGCGCTCGAGTCGCTGGTCGCGGCCGCGCACGAGGTCTGCCCGTACTCCAACGCCACCCGCGGCAACGTCGACGTCAAGCTGACGGTGGCCTGAGGCCGGCCCGGTCGGCCCGCCACGGCGCCCCCCGCAGTCGCGGGGGGCGCCGTTCGCATGGGCGCCCGGTGCACGGGACCGTCACGGTCCTGTCACCGGGTGCCGGCAAGGTGTGGCGGTTGTCACTCCCGCCCCACCCATGCGCCCCCTGCCCACCCTGATTGCCGCCGCCTCGGCCGCCCTGCTCACCGTCTCCGCCTCGGCGGCACCGCTGGTCTTCGACAAGCGCTGGACCTTCGATCACGCGCTGTCGCCCGCGGTCGGCCAGACGTCCGAGATCGTCGGCTTCGACGCCGCGACCGCCAGCCTCTGGGTCGTCGGCCCCAAAGGCGTGGACGTGCTCGACGCGCTCACCGGCAGCTTCGTCCAGCACATCGACACCTCGCCCTTCGGCGAGGCCAACAGCGTCGCCATCCACGGCGGCCTGGCCGCGGTGGCCGTGGCCGCACCGCTGAGGACCGACCCCGGCAGCGTGCGCTTCTACGACACGGCCACCCGCAGCTTCAGCGGCAGCGTCGGCGTCGGCGCCCTGCCCGACATGGTGACCTTCACTGCCGACGGCAGCCGGCTGCTGGTGGCCAACGAGGGCGAGCCTTCGGCGCTGGTGGACCCGCGTGGCAGCGTCAGCATCGTCGACGTGGCCTCGCGCAGCGTGACCGCCACCGCCGGCTTCGCCGGCCCGATCACCTTCAATGGCAGCCACATCCGCAGCTTCGGCGGCACCCGCGGCGGCACCGCGATGGACTTCGAGCCCGAGTACATCGCGCTCGACGCCGACGGCAGCAAGGCCTATGTCGTGCTGCAGGAGGCCAACGCCGTGGCCACGCTGGACCTGACGACGAACCGCATCACCACCGTCACCGGCCTGGGCGTCAAGGACTTCAGCGTCGCCGGCAACGAGATCGACCCCAGCGACCGCGACGGCCGGATCGAACTGCGCAGCGTGGACGCGCGCGGCTTCTACCAGCCCGACGGCATGGCCTCGTACAGCGTCGGCGGCCAGACCTACCTGGTGATGGCCAACGAGGGCGACGCCCGCGCCGACGAGCAGGACGAGGCCCGGGCCAGCGCCTTCGGCGCCACCGGCGACCTGGCCCGGCTCACAGTGTCGACGGCCGACTCGGCGCCGGGCGACCTCTACGCCTTCGGCGCGCGCAGCTTCTCGATCCGCGACACCGCGGGCAACCTGGTCTTCGACAGCGGCAGCGAGCTCGACGCGAAGGCGATCGAACTCGGCCTGTACAGCGACGGCCGCAGCGACAACAAGGGCGTCGAGCCCGAGGGCGTGGCGCTGGCCAGCTTCGCCGGCCGCACGCTGGCCTTCATCGGCCTGGAGCGCACCGAGACCTCGGCGATCGCGGTCTACGACGTCACCGACCCGTTCAACGCCAGCTTCGTCGACATGATCGTCTCCGACGGCGACCTGTCGCCCGAGGGGCTGACCACCTTCACCCTCGGCGGCACGCTGTACCTCGCCGTGGCCAACGAGGTGTCCGGCACCACCAGCGTGTTCAGCGTCGCCGTCGTGCCGGAACCCGGCACCTGGGCCCTGATGGCCAGCGGCCTGGGACTGGTCGGCTGGCTGGGCCGGCGCCGGCGCATCACCGGCTGATCCTGGACGAGCGGCGGCCGACGGACGACTGCCGCCGTACGCTGACCGCTCGGGATGACGGCCCGGGGTGACGGCCCCGGGGAAACCGCCGGGGGTGTCCCATCGGGCCGCGCGCCCCGGCGCGGCGTTCAGGCCGGCGCCAGCGGGCCCTGCAGCAGGTCGAGCAGCAGGTCCACACGCGCCTGCCAGGGCGTGCGCGGCCCGGCCGACGGCAGCGCCTGCGGGTCGGGCCCGTCCGGACCGTCCAGCACCTCGCCCAGCGCGCAGCGCGTGCTGCGCAGCACCCGGACGCCGGCCGCCTGCGCCGCGCGCAGCGCCGCGTCCAGGGCCCCGGACACGCTGCCGTTGCCGGTACCGGCCACGACCAGCCCGCGCACGCCGGCCTGCACCAGCGCATGCACCTCGCGCCCGTCGGCGCCGGCGTGGTTGACCAGCACCGCCACCCAGGGCCAGCTGGCGGCCGACGCGGCCACGGCGTCCAGCCCCAGCGCGACGCCGGCCGGCCAGGCGCGCAGCGCCCGCACGCGGCCCGACTGCACCAGCGCCACCGGACCGGCGTCGCCGCTGGAGAACGCGTCGACCGCGTTCGCGTGCCGCTTGCGCAGGTCGACCGCGCCGATCACGCGCCCGGCCAGCACCGCCGTGACGCCGGCCGCGCCGGCGCGGCCGGCCACCGTGACCGCGTCGACCAGGTTCTGCGGCCCGTCGGGCGAGAGCGCGGTCGCCGGTCGCATCGCCGCCGTCAGTACCAGCGGCTTGGCCGGCGCCAGCACCCGGTGCAGGAACCACGCGGTCTCCTCCAGCGTGTCGGTGCCGTGCGTGACCACGACGCCGGCGACGTCCGGCCGCGCCAGGTGCCAGCCCGCCCGCTGCGCCAGCCGCTGCCAGACGGCGGCGTCCATGTCCTTGCTGTCGACCTGCGCCACCTGCTCGACCTCGAGCGGCAGCCCCGTCAGCGGCGGCGCCGCGTCCACCAGGGCCTGTACGCCCAGTTCACCGGCGCGGTAGCCCACCGTGTCGTCGGCCCGCGCCGCGCGGCCGGCGATGGTGCCGCCGGTCCCCAGGATCACGATGCTTTGCATTCGGCGCTCATCTGGATGAAAATACAGCCACTGGATGAACCCACAGGTGGCACATGGAAGAAGGCCCGAAGCTTACCCCCCGCCAGCAGCAGGTGCTCGACCTGGTGCAGAGCGCCATCGCGCGCACCGGCGCCCCGCCCACGCGCGCCGAGATCGCGGCTGAACTCGGCTTCCGGTCGGCCAACGCCGCCGAGGAGCATCTGCAGGCGCTGGCGCGCAAGGGCGTGATCGAGCTCGTCGGCG
>CAZLJT010000339.1:0-3565 GCA_964559905.1 uncultured Aquiflexum sp. | reverse complement strand
CAGTGCACCCAGGCGGAGTCGAGGCCGAGGGCGTCCAGCTCGCGTTCCTGCTCGGCGTACAGCGACAGCGCCTCAGCCGGCGGGGCCGCCTGCCCTCGCTCCGCCAGGTCGTGCAGCCGCCGCATCCTCAAGTCGGGGAATGTCCGCATCGTGTGTCCTCCGTTCTGGACACTCTGACGGCACGCGCTTGGTCGCTTTCGGGCGGAGGCAGGACTGCGCAGCCAGGACCGTCATGCGGCGCAGCACCTTGCATCCCGGTGCTCGTCTGGACGACTTCTTAAGGAGTTGGACGAGGATGCGGAGGCGCTCGCGCGCCAGAGCTGGCCCGAAGCGATCGGCGAGAGACTGCGCGAGTCGCAAGCACGCGACCACCGTTGCTCCTTAGCTCTGGGAGCAACTCTCCCTGCGCCGAGACTCGGTCAAGTCTGTCGACCTCTCGTCGCGGGGAACGCGGTGGCCTACAGGAGAGGAGATCGAACTGCGCAGTCACACCACGAACCTGAGCAAGTCGACGGAGATCAAGGCGCCGAAGAAGGTCGACGGTAATTGGTCGCTTCGCGTCCCAGAATATGAACGCAGAGAAGAACTCGCGAGCCTCATCGGACGAGAGAAGGTCGAGAAGAAACCGCGCTTCGACTTCAGAATTGCAACTCAGGAAGTAGCAGGTGTCATCCAGCACCACCGGCCTATTCTCAACTGGCCCGACAACGCGGAACTCCAGCTTCTTGTAGAGGCCCGAGATCGCGACCTTCCAGGGCGCGAAGGTGTAGTCGCCAACTCCGAACACGGAAAACCTTGGCTTCCCTCGATAAATAGAACTCGCACGCCTCTCCAACTGCGCCGCGTGCGCCGTAAGGTACTCCCAAGTTTTTGGCGCAGCTTGCTCGATGTGAGCGGTGTCTTGGCCCACACGTGCCTGAGGCACGAGCATCCAGAGGCGCGGGGTGGAGTCCGGACGCGCGACATCCGAGCTTTTAAGCATCGGATAGACGAATGCCTCTTCAAGCTCTACGGACTCGCCCTGCGCATTCTCAAATCTCCCGTCGTTTCGCCGCAATTCCATCACTGCCGAGCAGTCGTGCTTTACGCCCGAACGCCATTGATATTGAGACTGGCCGATCAGTGACCTCCACCGATCAAATAGCGAGGCATTCGCAACCAATACATCGTCGCGAAGTCCAAATGAAGCAGCAGGCGCTACAGAATCGAGCGCACTGTAGACCGCGCACACATGGTCGCCTGCGACAGCACCGAGCTCCACCACAAGCAAGCAAGCATCTACTGAAGCACCGAAGTGCCTTGCGGCATCCACCCGCCTCACGGACGCAGAAACGATGCGAACGCCTTTGCCCCAAGAAAAGACCAAAGCCTTTCGAGCGACAGCGGTCTTGCAGAGCATCGCGACGGCGCCGCGTCGCCCATCGAGCCAACCGAGCAATTTGATCAGCATCCATTCTGAGATGTCAAAGTTGCTCTTCCCGGTCACCGCGTCGAGCCCTGAACGACCGTGGAAGTTCTCTTTAGTCGGGATATTGTGGCTCTTGAGGTAACCGAGGTCTGAGCTGGTCACCCATGGCGGATTGCCGACGAAAAGAATGGGTTCGGGCAAGTTGGAGATCTGGGCCGGCCAATCGACCTCGAAGAAGCTGGCCTTGTCGACGCTCATGGCGGATGCCTTTGGCCGTGCGCCAATCCGAGACCGCACCTCGGCGACGTAGTCTTCGTTGATCTCGATGCCCTTGGCTACCGCGATCGTTGGAAACGCTTCTGCAGCCGCGAAAAGAAAATTTCCGACGCCACACGTCGGCTCGATGACTGAACGGGGGCGCAGCCCCATTCGCACCAAGATCGAGCAGACTTCCGACGCCAGACTAGCGGGCGTTTGAAAGTCCCCAAACTCGACCCTGGATCGATGGTCGGTGGCGCGCCCCATTGGTGCTCCTAGCGAAGCCGTGTGATGCCGGCGACCCCGCCAGCTTTTGTGATGGCGCGACCGTACTGAAGCCTCCACTGCAGGGCGTTCGAGATCGTGAGGTAGCCGATCTGGACGGTACCGGCGGAGAGAAGTTCTCTAGCGATGTTGTTGGCCTCAATGTCATCGACTGGAAGGTTCTTGTCCCGCATGAACGCAACCAAGTCCTCGACGTTGCCCTCGTTCTCAAGAATCTTCTTGAGGCCCGTAGTCATCTGAAAGTCGCTCGTCCGCGATGGCTCGACGAAGATGGTGTGAACAATATTGAGCGTTGCTGCTCCTGCGTCGTCCTTCTTGTCGTACACGAAGACCAGCAGGGAGTAGCCGAGTCCAAAGATCTTTTGCCGCGCTGATTTGAACGGAGACGAAGACTGGGGCTGGTCGACGCTCGTCACCTTCACGTCGACATCAAGCTCGGGGAAGTCGATGCCTTTGGCCGAGTTCCCCTCCTGGAAAAGGTACCTCTTGAGGAGGTATGCCTTGAACGCTTTCTCAACGTGCGTACCGACGGCCTTCCCATCCGTGACGCCAAAGAGTTCGGGGACGGGGAGCTGCGACTGTATCTCCGCAAAGGTCCTTGCCTCGGAGATAAGTGCCGCGGTGGTCAGGGTTGGACGGGGCAAGATGGCGACCTCTAAACCTTGAAGGTGATGTGGGAGGGCGCATCTGGCAAGAACGACTGCCCGCGTCCCGCCTACAGGATAGCCGGCTACTGCACCAGCTCAGCTGCCCCTACCAGCACGCCGACAGACTGCCTGGCTGGCCAGCAAGAGGCTCTCATGCTCACAGCATGTGGCGTGCCGAGCAGCCCGCCTAAGCAATGTGACGGTCACTAACTCCTCCAGTGAAGGGCCTGAGCACGTCGCGCCGTTGGCTCGCAACGCCCACAAGGAAGAAGCACGGCCGCCTCGCTCGCGGCGCCCCTAGCGTGTTCTCTGGCCTGCTGAGCGCCCATGATCGAGGAGTTGCGCGCGCCACTTCCGAAGCGGGCCGTCCGACCCTCCATCGCCCAGGTTGGTCGGAGATCGCGCAGGTCGCCTCCTCAGGCAACACGTCTTTGGTACAGAGATTGGCCAGCGCGCACTGCTTCAATCCATGCCGCCCGTCTCGAGCGGCGTCGCCGCGCTGAGACTGAGCGCGGACGCTCCACGTTGATTCTCGAAGTACGAGACTCGCCCCTCCGCGGATTGGGCTTGCTCCGCTTTCGTGGAGGCCAACGAACAGGCGGATACGGTGCCCAACACGGCGGGAGAGAGCGCCCGCGCCGCCTCGAGGTAGGCGTCCACCGCCGCGTCGATGACCCCCTCCGGCAGCAGCGGGTCGGTCAGCAGCACGGTCGCCATGTCTGCGATGCGCTTCGGGGTCCACGCCACCTGCGCGCGCGCCTCGGCCGGCAGGCGTGACACCAGCTCAGCCAACGTCGCAGGCGATGCGAGAACGAAGTGAGGCGCGGCCATACCGTCCCTCCCGGGTCAGCGCGCCAAAGCGTAGCGCCAAGACGACAACGGCCGGAACCCCTTAGGATTCCAGCCGTTTGAGAGTTGCGGGGGCAGGATTTGAACCTGCGACCTTCGGGTTATGAGCCCGACGAGC
>CAZLJT010000338.1:0-3568 GCA_964559905.1 uncultured Aquiflexum sp. | reverse complement strand
GGTGCTGAGCTGGGGCGAACTCGCCGCCGAGGTGGCGCGCAAGGCCGGCGGCCTCAGGGCGCTGGGCGTGGGGCAGGGGGATCGCGTGGTGTCGATCCTGCCCAACACGCTGGAATCGATGGTCGCCTTTCTCGCCGTCACCAGCCTTGGCGCGATCTGGTCGCAGGCGGCGCCCGACATGGGGCCGTCGGTGGTGCTGGACCGCTTCCGCCAGATCGAGCCCCGGCTGTTGTTCACGACCGAAGGCGTCCGCTACGCCGGCCGGCTGCACGACCGCCGCGACGCCGTGGCCGCGCTGCGCGCCGAACTGCCCAGCCTGCGGGCCGTGGTGCACGTGCCCGGCCCGGCGTCCGACGGCGCGCCGCCCTGGCCCGGCGCCGTCGCCTGGGCCGACGCGGTGGCGCAGCCGGCGCCGCTGCGCTTCGAGCGTCTGCCCTTCGACCACCCGCTGTGGATCGTGTACTCGTCGGGCACCACCGGCCGGCCCAAGGCCATGGTGCACGGCCACGGCGGCATCGCGCTGGGCCTGCTCAAGACCATCGCGCTGCAGCAGGACGTGCGGCCGGGCGACCGCATGATGTTCCTGGGCAGTCCGGGCTGGATCGTCTGGAACCTGCTGGTCAGCGGCCTGCTGGTGGGCGCGACCATCGTGCTCTTCGACGGCCACCCGTCCCACCCCGAGCCCGACGCCGCCTGGCGCCTGGCGAGCGCGCAGGGCGTGACGATGATGGGCGTGG
Organism: uncultured Aquiflexum sp.; assembly: GCA_964559905.1. Lineage (GTDB taxonomy): Bacteria > Bacteroidota > Bacteroidia > Cytophagales > Cyclobacteriaceae > Aquiflexum. The sequence continues at coordinate 2,831 of CAZLJT010000338.1, read as the reverse complement.
GCGCCGCCTTCCTGATCCAGGCCGCCAGGGACGGGCTGCGGCCGTCCGACACGCTGGCCTTTACGGCGCTGCGATCGCTCGTGTCCACCGGCTCGCCACTGCCGGTGGAGGCCTACGACTGGGCGTACGCCCACGTCAAGCGCGACCTCTGGCTGGCGTCGATCAGCGGCGGCACCGACGTCGCCTGCGGCTTCGTCGCGGGTGCGCCGACGCTGCCGGTGCACGCCGGCGAGATCCAGTGCCGCGAGCTCGGCGTGGCGGCCCACGCCTTCGACGAGGCCGGCCGGCCGGTGGTCGACGCGGTGGGCGAACTCGTCATCACGCAGCCCATGCCGTCGATGCCGGTGTTCTTCTGGAACGACCCCGACGGCAGCCGCTACCGCGAGAGCTACTTCGAGATGTACCCCGGCGTCTGGCGCCACGGCGACTGGATCCGCTTCACGCCGCGCGGCAGCTCGGTGATCTACGGCCGCTCGGACACCACGGTCAACCGCCACGGCATCCGCATGGGCACGGCCGAGATCTACCGCGTGGTCGAGGAACTGCCCGAACTGCGCGACAGCCTGGTCGTCGACCTGGAGTACCTGGGCCGGCCGTCGTTCATGCCGCTGTTCGTCGTGCTGCAGCCGGGCGCGGTGCTGGACGACGCCTTGCGCGAACGCATCCGCAGCCGCATCCGGCAGGCGGCATCGCCGCGCCACGTGCCCGACGACATCGTCGCCGTGCCCGAGATCCCGCGCACGCTGACCGGCAAGAAGATGGAGCTGCCGGTGCGCAAGCTGCTGCTGGGCGCCCGCCCCGAGGCCGTGGCCAGCGCCGACGCGATGGCCAACCCCGGCAGCCTTGCGCCCTTCGTGCGCTACGCCGCTGCGCGCGCGGCCGCAGCCTGACCGGAGGGCCCGGCCGGCGCCAGCAGGCCCATGCTGCCCAGCCAGAGCGACCCTGGCTCCGGTACCGAAGGCCGACGTCGCGCAGGTGCCGCCGCTCAGGTCGGCGGCCGACCAGAAGGTGAACCGGACCGGGCCGCGCAGGGTCGCGCTCGGCCGCCCTGGGCCGGTCAGAACCGCTCGGTGTCGATCTCGGCCGTCGTCGCCGGGCTGTAGCGTGCGCCGCTGACGGTGCGCTCGTTGACCAGCGCGTCCAGGCGGTCGATCAGGCCGGGGTCCAGCCGCAGGTCCAGCGCGCCCAGGTTCTCGCGCAGGTGGTCCAGGCGGCGGGTGCCGGGGATGGGCACGATGTCCTCGCCCCGGGCCAGCAGCCAGGCCAGCGCCACCTGCGCCGGTGTGCCGCCGGCCTCGCGTGCCAGCGCCTCGTAGGCCGGCAGCCAGCCCAGGTTGGCGGCGTGGTTCTCGGGTGCGAAGCGCGGCATGCCGCGCCGGATGTCCTGGGGCATCAGAGTGCCGACGTCGCGCAGCGTGGCCGTGAGGAAGGCCCTCGCCAGCGGGCTGAAGGCGACGAAGGCGGCGCCGATGGCCCGGCAGGCCGCCAGCACCGCGATCTCGGGCTCGCGCGTCCACAGCGAGTACTCGGTCTGCAGCGCGCTGATCGGGTGCTCGGCATGCGCCTTCCTCAGCGTCGCCGCCGACACCTCGGACAGCCCCAGGTGGCGCACCTTGCCGGCCCGGACCAGGTCGCCCATCGCGCCCACGCTGTCCTCGATGGGCACCGTCTTGTCCCAGCGGTGGAGGTAGAACAGGTCGATGCGGTCGGTCTTCAGGCGCTGCAGGCTGGCGTCGCACGAGGCCTTGATCGTCGCCGGTCGGCCGTCGATGACGCGCCGGCCGTCGACGCCGTGCAGCCCGCACTTGCTGGCCAGCACGAAGCGGTTGCGGTGGCGCGACAGCACCTGGCCGAGCAGCGTCTCGTTGGCGCCGAAGCCGTACAGCGCGGCGGTGTCGAAGAAGTTGACGCCCCGGTCCAGCGCCTCGAGCAGCAGGGCCGCGGCGTCGTCGAACGGCGGCGGCGTGCCGTAGGCGTGGCTGAGGTTCATGCAGCCCAGGCCCAGGGGCGAGACCTCGAGGTCGGCGATGCGGCGCGTGTTCATCGCCGCAGTCTAGAACCGCGGCGCGACCCGCGCACGGGTGCCCGGCGCCGTGGCCCGGCCGCGCCGGATATGCTCCCGCCATGTACGCTGCGCTGTTCGGCCTGACGCAGGAGCCGTTCTCGATCGCGCCCGACCCGCGCTTCCTCTACATGAGCGAGCGCCACCGGGAGGCGCTGGCGCACCTGCTCTACGGCATCCAGGGCGGCGGCGGCTTCGTGCTGCTGACCGGCGACGTCGGCGCCGGCAAGACCACGGTCTGCCGCTGCTTCGTCGAGCAGCTGCCCGCCAACTGCAACCTGGCCTACATCTTCAACCCCCAGCTCAGCGGCCCGGAGCTGCTGGCCATGGCCTGCGACGACTTCGGCATCGCGGTGCCGGCCGGGGCGTCGACCAAGGCCCATGTCGACGCGCTCAACGACTTTCTGCTCACCAGCCACGCCTCCGGGCGCAGCAACGTGCTCGTCATCGACGAGGCCCAGAACCTGGCGCCCGAGGTGCTGGAACAGCTGCGCCTGCTGACCAACCTCGAGACCGACACCCGCAAGCTGCTGCAGATCGTCCTGATCGGCCAGCCCGAGCTGCGCGACCGGCTGGCGCAGGCCGACCAGGCGCAGGTGGCGCAGCGCGCGCGCGTCGAAGGGCACCGCCACGCGCGCGGCGTGCCGCGGCGCATCAACCTGCTGTGCGACCGCGCGCTGCTGGGCGCCTACGCCCAGGGACGCACGACGGTGGACGCGCCCATGGTCGACCGCGCCGCGCGCGAGGTCTTCGACGAGACGCCTTCGCC
>CAZLJT010000337.1:0-3569 GCA_964559905.1 uncultured Aquiflexum sp. | reverse complement strand
GTGTCCTTCTTGCTTACCAAAATTGATCCTTGCATAAAATTTCCCAAATAAGGATCACCCTTTACTTCCGGATAAGCATTGGCGATCAATGGAGCTCCAGGAATACTTACATCCTGAAGAGTTTCGACCTGACCAAAAACTGATAGATTGAAGAAAAATAACCCAAAAATTAATCTAAATGATTTGCCCATAAATATTGTAAAATTTAAAAGGAATTGATCTGACAATACTTAAAAATCCCTCTTCAAATCCTAAATCTGAGAAATCCTGATCCCGATCCTTTTATATTTTTCACTGGGCATTACAACACTATTTCCTAACAATTCAAGAACCAAATCCACCGAACCCGTTCCAGGTCCCGGATCCAAAATCTGTACCTGCACATCTGCAAAACTTGAATTGGCTTCAATTGTTACTTGCCCACCAACGGAAAAATGCACGTCCTGCACAGCAGTGGTTTCGTCCGTGACTACTCTGAAAGAAATGATTTCATCATTTCCTTTCTGGGGGCTTACAAAATTAACCCTTAGGCTTACCGTTCCTGTCCTTCGGGTAATCAGGGGATCTGAAGGTGCCAAAGCAAAAGTAGGTCTTGGTACCCTGACCAATAGGGGGAAGTCTTTTCCCAATACCGGATTATTCATCACAGTCGCATCCCATTCAACCAAGGAATCCTCAAATAAAGGATAACTCTGCTCAATACATGAGAAATTAAAAAGAGAGATAAAAATCAATAAAAATCCACTGAATCTTTTCATAAGTAACCTTAATTTAATATCCTGCGTTTTGTTCCAGATTTTTGTTCCCATCAACTTCATTTTGGGGGATGTTGGCAAGTATCCTGAAATCTGTAAATGCAACATTTCCCTGCTGTTTGATGATGTTTTTTCCATATCTTTTAAGATCGAAAAAACGGTGACCTTCAAAAGCGAATTCTTTTCTTCTTTCTATCATTATTTCTTCGAGCAATTCCTCACCTTCCAGATTCACTTCTTCAAGTCCCCTGGCAATTTTCAACTTATTGAGGTCCTCCAATGCCAAACTAACCTCTCCCAAGTGAAAATTTGCTTCCATTCTATTAAGAATCATTTCTGACTTTCTCAGGATCGGAATATTATCTCCGAAAGCAAAACCGCTCTTGGAGGCGAATTTGATACATTCAATTCTTTTACCTGTTCCATTGGGCACCCTTCCAGGACCTACCTCATATTGAAATGCTCTGACATCGTTACCTCTGCTTGTAATTTGCAGCGAAGCTCCTCCACCTGCCACTGATATGCCTAAAAAATCAACAAAAACTAAAGTGGGTATAAAGTCTCCCCATCCTCCTACTTGTTCCAAATTTTCAAGATTCCTTATGGTCGTATAAGTGGATTGAATGGACTCATTTGTGCCATTGCTTTCTGAGGCGTTTTCAAATCTAAGGTCAAATATGGATTCGGGATGTACTGACACTCTCCAACCGGATATATAATCTTCACCTTCCAGGAATTTACCTCTCGAAGAAAGCAATACTGCTGTAGATTCCGTAACGGCTCTTCCCCAATCTTGATTGTATAGAGCAACTCTGGAAAAAAGGGCTCTGGCAGCAGATTCCGAAGCAAATTGTACTCCCCTACTATCATCCAATAGCCTTATGGCATCTTCCAAATCTTTATAAATCTGAGCATAAATTTCCGCTACTGTTGACCTGGCAGGCTGCCTGTTCAGTGCTGTCTCAATATCGGATGTACTGACCCCTTCAAGTACCAAAGGAATACCTCCTTTATCCAACTCCGGGACAATTACCCCAGGCATATAGGCATATGCTTTTACCAAATCAAAATAAAACAATGCCCTCAAAAATTTGGCTTCTCCTTCCCATCTGTTTTTGGTATTTTGTGAAACGGCAGGTATACTTTGAATCTCCGGAATAGCTCCCAAAATCAAATTTACCTCGTTGATCCCAAAATAAAAATTTGTCCAATGGGTATAATGAAAATAAGGTTGGTTCCTTGCCTCATTGAGAAGCCTTCCTGAATTGTTGGTGGCTAAGCCATTGTCGGCCAAAGCATCCCCAAAGGCCATCAGGTTTCTACCATAAGCATTAACAGATCTCAATCTTGCATAAGGAGATCTTAATGCAGCTTCTATATTTTCAGGAGAACTCAATGCATCTGAACCTTCTATGGATTGTCTGGGATTTACCTCAAGCAGACCATCACAAGAGACCAATACTGAAGCAGCTAAAAAGGCCAGAATAAAAAACCTGCAATTATTTTTTTTTATGATTTTCATAATTCCTTTTCAAATCAAAACCCCGCCTGAATACCAATTGTATAATTTTTTGTCTGAGGAATAATCCCTGTACCGCTTCCCAAAAATTCCGGATCATAGCCTGGAAACTCAGAATACGTCCAAAGATTGATACCTTGGGCAAAAACCCTTACAGCTGAAAGTCCCAATCCTCTAATCAGTTCAGGATTGAAGTTATAAGCCAAAGTCAACTGTTTTAGTCTGATATAATCAGCTTTCAGCAACACAGATGAACCTGTATTCATATTGACAGATCTAACTTCAGGTCCGCCTACATATGGTCTTGGAATATCTGTAATCTGACCAGGGGTGGTCCACCTTCTATCTGCAACTTCCCTGAGTGCATTGGTAGTTAATCTCGTGCCGTTTTCTCTAAGAAAGTTATACTGACCATCAGTGATTACTCTACCGTATTCATAATTGAAAAACACTATAGCTTCAAAACCTTTGAAATAAAATGCATTTTGCAAGCCTCCAAAATGGCTTGGAAGAGAATTACCTAAATGGACTCTATCCTCTGCCCTCGGCTGATAAGTAATATCTCCATTGATATCGTACCACATTGGCCGACCTGTTGCCGGATTTACCCCTGCATATTGTTGGGTAAAATGTGTACCCAAAGAATATCCCACCGCAATAGATGGATCTGAAGGCAAAAATTGATTCCCATCATACAGTTTGGTAATTTCATTTTGTATGTAGGTATAATTAAAACTGGTATTCCATCTGAAACTTCCTTTATCAATAAGGGTAGAAGAAAGTTCCAATTCAATTCCTCTATTAACCAGTTCTCCAACATTGGAAGTAACAGATGAAAACCCGTTAACGGCAATGACAGGTAAATCCAACAATAAATTCATTGACCGCCTATTAAAAAGGTCTATTGAACCCGTTAGTTTATTTCCGAAAAATCCGTAATCAACCCCAAAATTGGTGGATTGGTTGATTTCCCAACTGAGATTCCGGTTTTCCACGCTTATAGGTCTGATCCCACCTGAACCAGAATAATTTCCTTCAGCACCAAATAACCCTCTTGCCGAAAAATTACCGATCTGATCGTTTCCTGTTTTTCCTATGGATGCTCTGATTTTCAATTCAGAAATTACCTCTGAATCTCTCAAAAATGCCTCATCTTTAATAAACCATCCGAATCTAATTGAAGGGAAAAAACCATATTGGGTATCTACTCCAAATCGGGAAGACCCATCATACCTACCTGTGATGGTAAGCATATATTTTTTCTTGAAATCGTAATTGAAAGATGCAAATGCACC
>CAZLJT010000336.1:0-3573 GCA_964559905.1 uncultured Aquiflexum sp. | reverse complement strand
CAGTGAAAGAGAAGTCAATCACATTGGGGAAATGTTCCACCAAAAAGTCATTGACTACCATGGCGATGTTGGTTGGGAAAAGTTTATTCTTATCCGCCCCGGCAATTTCCTTTTTGGTCTGTTTGGAAAATTGTCCTTTGGCCACTTTCATTTCCACATACTCTCGCTCCGTTCCATCACGGGATTCCTTGATGACGTATTCTCTTTTTTGAATCGTGGAGATAGTAGGGGCGTAAGTGGAAGGTCTTCCGATACCCATTTCTTCCAGTTTTTTCACAAGAGAGGCTTCGGTATATCTCGGTGCAGGTCTGCTGAATGTCTCTTTTCCTTTCAGTTCAATCAAATTCAATAACTCACCTATAGTCAATGGCGGCAATAGACCTTTGTTGCCATTTTCCTCATCCTCAGGTTCATCATCAGTATCTTCTAGGTATACTTTCAAGAATCCCTCAAATTTGATCACTTCACCTGAGGCGATAAGTTTTTCCGGAGTAGTGGAAATTTTGATGGTAGCGACTGTTTTTTCCAATTGTGCATCGGACATTTGAGAGGCTATTGCTCTTTTCCAGATCAGTTCATAAAGTCTTTGTTCGTTTCTTTCACCGGAAGTGTCATGCTTGGAAAAATCGGTTGGCCTGATGGCTTCGTGGGCTTCCTGCGCTCCTTCTGATTTGGTAGTATATTTTCTGGATTGATGAAATTCAGAACCATAAGCCGAATTGATTTCATTTCTGGCAGCAGCCATCGCATCATCAGAAAGGTTGACGCTGTCAGTTCTCATATAGGTGATCTTTCCTGCTTCGTAAAGCTTTTGGGCCACAGACATGGTTTGTGCTACTGAAAATCCCAATTTTCTACTCGCTTCCTGCTGCAAGGTAGAAGTAGTAAAAGGCGCTGCGGGAGATTTTTTCCCGGGCTTTTTTTCCAGATTTTCAATAGTAAAATCAGCTCCAATACATTTTTTCAGGAAATCTTCCGCCTCTTGCTGATTGTCAAACTTCTTTGGTAATTCAGCTGACAGGGTTTTACCCTTGACATCAAATAGGGCCGTTATTCTGAAAGATGATTTGGTATTGAATTTTTCAATTTCCCGCTCTCTTTCGACTATCAATCTTACAGCGACTGATTGTACTCTTCCTGCTGATAAACCTGCTTTGATTTTTTTCCAAAGTATAGGTGAAAGCTCAAAACCAACCAATCTGTCCAAAATCCTTCTTGCCTGTTGTGCATTGACCAAATCAATATCGATCTGTCTTGGATTTTCAATTGCTTTTAAAATGGCATTTTTTGTGATTTCCCTAAAAACTATTCTCTTGGTCTGACTATCCTTTAAATTCAACACCTCCTTTAAATGCCAGGAAATAGCCTCTCCTTCACGGTCATCATCACTTGCCAGATACACCATTTCTGAATCTTTCACCAAGCTTTTCAACTGTTTGATCACCTCCTTTTTATCGGGAGTGACTTCATAAGTTGGTTTGAATCGGTTCTTTACATCAATAGCATTATCACCCTTGGGAAGATCCCGAACATGTCCATAACTGGAGGCTACTTTATAATCCTTTCCCAGGTAACCTTCAATTGTTTTCGCTTTGGCAGGCGACTCTACTATTACTAGATTCTTTGACATATTATGTTTAAATTAATGGCATCGCCAATAATTTGGCTATACGCATAAAATCCTAAAAATAGACTTCTATATATTCCTATCCAAATATTAGTTGAAATCAAGTTTTTTATGGACAGTATTTTTCCGTAATTAGTATACATAAAAATGATAGAAATCAATGGCTGAATCAAAGTTTTTATATGTTTTGAGGCATGCAGAAGCAAAGCCCGGCATAGGAATTAAAGGGGATTTCCTCAGAGAGTTGACTTTGGAAGGAAGGAAACAACTGGACAGGTTGTTGGGAATGCTCAAAAAGATGGATTTTAAAACCGATTTGATTTTGGTCAGTCCTGCTATCAGGACACTTCAGACCTCGGAAATCGTTGGATTTGGTTTTCCTTCTGATATCAAGAAAATAGTTGATGATATTTTCGATGCCGAGCCTCAAACTTTACTGGAATTGTTAAATGATATTAAGGGTGAAATCCAAAAAGTATTGCTCATTGGTCATAATCCAGGTATCAGTGCATTGGTTTCCTATATTTCCGGGCAGGACTATATCAGTATGAAACCGGGCATGATGGCAATTATCGAATTGCAGATAGAGGATTGGAAAATGCTGGGTGGGAATACGGGAATACTAAAGGAAATATTGCAATAGGAATGATTTTTTAATTTTTGATTTGCATTTGGATCTCTTTTGAGGCAGTTTTGGACATTGAAACGCGCAATAGAATAACCCAAATAATTTATGTCCATGACCTCAAAACACAAACAAATTGAAGATTTTGACCCAAATGGAGTCAGTTGCCATGATGGTATTTTTGGTTTGCCTTACGATGAAAATACTGCTGAATTAATTATCATTCCTATTCCTTGGGAAGTTACGGTTTCCTATTCCCACGGTACCGCACAAGGCCCTGAAGCTGTTTTGAACGCCTCATTTCAGGTGGATTTTTATCAGGATGATATCCACGATGCCTGGAAATTGGGAATTCATATGCTTCCGATTTCTGAGCAATTATATAACAAAAGCAACAGCTATAGAATATTGGCGGGCAATTACATTTCCTGGTTGGAGTCCGGCGCACCTAAGGATTCTTCCGAAAGATTCGCGGCTGTTCCTGATGTCATCAACAAGGCTTGTTCTGAAATGAATGATTGGGTATATGAACAGGTAAAAGAATTCAGGGCCAAGGGTAAAATGGTCGCTTTGTTAGGTGGGGATCACAGTACGCCCCTTGGAATGATCAAAGCGCTTTCGGAAGAGTTTGAAAGTATCGGAATTTTGCAGATTGATGCCCATGCAGATTTGAGAAAAGCCTATGAAAATTTTGAATATTCCCATGCCTCCATCAGCTATAATGCATTGAAATTTCCTCAGGTAAGCAAGCTTGTACAGGTAGGGATAAGGGATTATTGTCAGGCAGAAGCTGTCTTGGCCAAAGAAAATAATAGGATACAAACATTTTATGATAAGGACATCAAAAAGGAGCTTTTTGAGGGTAAAGCTTGGAAGGTGATCTGTGATGATATCGTAGAACAGTTGCCTGAAGACATATACATCACCATTGATATCGATGGTTTTGACCCCAAGTTGTGTCCACATACAGGAACACCTGTGGCCGGAGGATTTGAAATGGAACAGATTCTTTATCTGATGAAGCAGGTAGTGAAATCAGGTAAAAGAATTATCGGTTTTGATTTGGTGGAAATTGCTCCCGGTCCAGATGGGGATGAATGGGATGGTAATGTCGGGGCAAGGATTCTCTACAGAATGGCGAATCTTTATGCGGCTTCTCAAGGGAAATTGAACTTGAAATGATAGAATTCCGGGACATCTCCTGAGGTAGGGGAGATTCCTTGCCTTAGCAAGCTGCGGTTCTGAATGACGATGAACCTGACGTCATTCGCCATTCAGTAAATACCAATCTTCCTTAACCTTAGTGTACAAGGGATTGCCA
>CAZLJT010000335.1:0-3621 GCA_964559905.1 uncultured Aquiflexum sp. | reverse complement strand
TTCCCAAATAATCAATTCCTCCACTACCAAAGGCAGGACCATTGGATTCAAAAGATAACAGTCCTGAGCTAAGTACAGTCCAAATGGCCTTTTTGGGATAAGCTGAATAGGCTATGTGGACCTGAATACTTCCCTCCTCATCCATTTCCCAATTCACTTTATCCACTTGTGAATCCATTCCTTCCACCATTGGGCCATTGGAAAATGAAAATAACTTTGTTCCGTTTTGAACTTTAGTCAAATTACCTGTTTCAAGGTCAAAGGAATAGATCATCTCTCCTGCTTGTATTTTCAATTGACCGTCATCTTCCTCCATTTGAACCATATTCATTTCACTTGAACTATATTCAATTACTTCCCTTGTTAAAAAGTCCAGAGGAGGGTGAATTGGCCAACTCCAAGTATATAATTCCTTACCATTCCAATCATAAGCACTTATGGAGAGGTAATCCGACAAAGAAAAATCATCAGGTAAGTCTAGGTCTATTCTCTTTGTTTCACCTGGAAGTATGTCAGGAAGGCTAATTACCTTTTTATGGTCTTCACTTTGACTCTCCAAGCCATTGATAGAAAAAAGTTTCATTTCTAATTTGCAGTTATCTAAAGATGAATAGATATATCCATTTTCAATCAAAATCTCCCCGTTGAAATTGGCGTTGAGATTAAAGGGTAAAACCTGAATGGGAGACCATATTTCCTTGATCGTGTAAAAACTCCCCTCCTTTTCTTTATAAGGACCCAAAATCCCGTCAGGTGCATGGTTACCATCAGCATCCAACTCTCCGTTTCTATCTGTTCTGACCACTGCTTCATCCGCAAAAACCCACAAAAATCCTCCGGAATAAACCGGATTTCTTTTGAATGCATGCCAATAGTCATCCAAACCGGCACCATGCCCTCCATCATAAAGTCCATGCATAAATTCCGTGGGCATAAACGGAACCTGGCCATGTGTCAATCTTTGTACTCCTGCATTATATTTAAAATAGTGAAAGGTATCCATACCGTTCCTGATCAGCCAAGGGTAAATGATAGGACGTTTTTGGATATCATATTCATGAAACCATTTCTCATTTTCAAAATCCCAGCCCCCTTCATTGCCATGGTCCCATATCACTACCGAAGGATGATTGGCATCTTTCAGAACTGTGGCTTTGATAACCTTCGGACCGACATCCGTATCATAGCCTTGCTGCCACCCGGCCACTTCATCCAATACAAACAAGCCAAGAGAATCGCAAAGGTCCAAAAACCGCTCATCAGGAGGATAATGCGACATCCTTACCGAATTCATGTTCATCTCCTTTATCAACAAGATATCTTCCAAATGATTGGCTTCACTCAAGGCCCTTCCTGTATTCGGATAAAATGAATGCCTGTTCACTCCTTTGAAGACAACTCGTTTGCCGTTGACATAAATGCCATCCTGTTCCCTCAGTTCAACCGTCCTGAATCCAAAGTTCTCCTTCTTTTGAAAAACGATAGCCTCATTTTGCATCAGCATAAAAGTAGCCTCATATAGATGCGGCTGTTCAGGATTCCAATTTTTGATATCTTCAATTTTTCCTGAAAGCCAGGACTGATTACTTATCTCTCCGGATTCAATGACTCCTTTGACTGTTCCTGAACCTTTTTCCCTGATCTCAATTTTAACTTTGGCATTTTTGGGTGGATTATTGATTTCAACCAAGCTGTTGAAAGTACCATCTGCTTTGGCATCTATGGCAAGTCTTGTAAAATGTGCATTGGGCAAAACTTCCAAATAAACCGGTCTGAAAATCCCTCCAAAAATCCAGAAATCCGCTTCCCTTTCCGCCCTGTTTACCGAAGCATTTGCAGAGTGCTTGTTTACTTCTACTTCCAGCACATTGCTTTTGCCATAATTCAGCAATTTGGTTATGTCATGGTTAAATCTATAAAAACCACCCTGATGCATTTCCCCTGCAGATTTCCCATTGATTTTAACCTTGGTATCGGTCATAGCCCCTTCAAAAACAATGCTGATGGTTTTTCCTCTCCAATCTGAAGGTACCTCAAAGGAATATTTGTAAAACCCAGTTTCAGTACCCAAAACCCTATCAGGGTTTTTATGATCGTGTCCGTAATTATAAGTGCCGAATCCATGCAATTCCCAATTAGAGGGAACAGGAAGGGTACTCCAAGTTTCAGCTTCTCGGCCATCAGATACCATAAATTCCCAATCTACCGTTTGCGAGGCATCCTTTCCGGAAAGATAAATCCTTTGATAATCCACCTGGGCCAAACTGGAATGCAGAATTGAAAAAATGAGAAAAGCAGATGTCAGGGTATTTTTGAGGGTATTGGAGTTCATCCTGGTTATTTTAGGTTTATTGATACTAAGGAGGAATATAAAATATTCCACTTATCACTTTCGACTACATACATTCTAAGATAGTCCTTAAATTCAATTATTAAAATTACAAGTGGGTCTTACTCTCGAAATCGTTTGCGTAATCAGCAGGATAGGTTACTTGAATTACATGCACTTAATGTGGAACTTGACAAATATTAAATTAACCCAAAATATGAAAAAGTCAGTATTGCTAATAATGATGCTTGGATGCATAGGCATCTTTTCTTGTGAATCTCCCAAATCGGAGAATACATCCTCAGCATGGAATAATATATTCAATGGTGAAAATCTTGAAGGCTGGAAAGCTGTGGCTGGTGCAGCACCGTTTGAGGTAAAAGATTCAGAAATCATAGGCTATGCAAAAGCCAATACCCCAAATACTTTTTTGATTACTGAAAAGGAGTACACGGATTTCATCCTCGAACTTGATCTTAAAATTGAAGACCTTTCAAGCAACTCCGGAATTATGGTCAGGGGTCAGTTTGATCCGACCAAAAGAGATGGTCAGGGTCTGGTTTATGGCTATCAGATAGAAGCGGACCCCACCGCCCGGGCTTGGTCAGGCGGTCTTTATGATGAGGCCCGAAGGGGATGGCTTTATCCTTTAGACCTAAATCCAAAAGCCAAATCAGCCTTTAAAATGGGCGAATGGAATACCTACCGAATTGAAGCCATTGGAAAAGAGATCAAGACCTGGATCAACGGTCAAGAAGTTTCCTATGTAGTAGATGACATGGATTCCAAAGGTTTTATTGGTTTGCAGGTACATAGTATCGGAAATCCCGAAGATGAGGGAAACAAGACTTATTTCAGAAATGTCAGGGTACAAACGGAGAACTTAACTCCTACCCCATTTCAGGGGGATGTCTTTGTGGTCAATACAGGATTGAATGAACTGACAGATTTTGAGAAAGAAAAGGGTTGGGAACTATTGTTCAATGGACAAAATTCGGATGGATGGAAAGGTGCTTATAAAGAAACTTTTCCTGATAAGGGCTGGCACGTTAATGATGGTATATTAACCATTGAAAAAGCGGATGGAGGTGAATCCAGCAATTTTGGCGATATTGTTACGGTTGAGAAATTCAGTGCTTTCGACTTGGCCTTTGACTTCAAAATGACGGAAGGTGCCAATAGCGGTGTGAAGTATTTTGTAACCCTGAGTGAAGGAAACAAAGGTTCTGCGATTGGATTGGAATACCAAATCTTGGATGATGAGAGACATCCTGATGCCAAAATGGGTATAG